>NZ_AP014637.1:600000-900000 GCF_000829415.1 Pseudomonas sp. StFLB209
GCGACCATCTCGGCGTGGGCGCTGGGGTCATTGCCGCTGATCGGGCAATTGTAGCCACGGCCCACCACCTGACCATCGACCACCACCACCGCGCCCACCGGTACTTCTCCCAAGGCCGCGCCTTGGGCTGCCAGTTCAAGCGCCTCACGCATGAAATCCTGATCGCGGCTACGGTCGATGATCAGTGGCTGACGCATCACGACACCTCGATGGCGGCCATCAGGCCAGTTTCCATGTGATCGATCACATGGCAGTGGAACATCCACACCCCCGGATTATCCGCCACCAGCGCCACCCAGGCGCGCTCGTTGCGGCCCAGCAGAAAGGTGTCAGTGAAATACGGGATGATCTGGCGCCGGTCGGATTTGAGCACCTTGAAACTCATGCCGTGCAAGTGAATCGGGTGCTGATACTGGGCCATGTTCTTCAGCTCGAAGATATAGCTTTTGCCCAACTGCAATTTGGCAATCGGCCGGTCGGCGCAGGTCTTGTCGGTGATGTCCCAGGCCTGGCCGTTGATCTGCCACAGGCTCGGCGGCTTGCCATCATCGGTGCCAGTAGACACCGCTCCGGCCCACTCGAAGTTGAAATTGATGGTCTCGGCATTGTCCAGGTCTGGCTCCGGCAAAGGATTGGCCGGCAACGCTGGCGGCCAGTCCCCCGGCGCCCCTTCCGCCGCCACAGAACGCAGCGTACCCAGGCGCACCGGACCATTGCGCAACGACAGCGCCTCGCCAGCTGGCGGCGCCTTGATCGCCAGACACAGACGCATACCCGGCCCCAGCCAGTATTCCTTGCCCAACGGCCGTGGCGCTACCGGGTTGCCATCAATGGCGTAAATCCGCGCCTCGGCATCCGGCAGGTTGATGCGGTAAGTCACGGTGTTATCGAGGTTGAGCAACCGCACACGAGTGATCTGCCCGGCCGGCAGGTCAATCACCCCCAGATGAGTGCCATTGATGGTCGACAGCCGCCCGGCAGTGCCTTCGCGCGCAGCTTCACGCAGCACGCTGAACTCAGTAAATGCACCGGTCTCGTCCACATGCCAGTTCTTCAGGCTCAGCGTGCGCTCATGGGCAAACCCGGTCGGCTCACGCTCTTCGACGATCAATGGCCCGACCAGACCGCGGCCCAACTCTTCGCTGCTGCTGACATGCGGGTGATACCAGAAGCTGCCGGCATCCAGCACCCGGAACTTGTAGTCGAAGTATTCGCCCGGTTTGACCGGCAGTTGCGACACATAGGGCACCCCGTCCATCTCCAGCGGCACCCGGATGCCGTGCCAGTGAATGGTGGTTTCCACTGACAGCTGGTTGATGAAACGCAAACGCAGCCACTCGCCCTGGCGAACCCGCAACTCGGTGCCCGGCACCGAACCGCCAAACGCCCAGGCCGGGGTTTTGTGGCCCGGCACCAGCTCGACATCCAAGGGCGCCGCGATCAGCTCAAAGTCATGCCCTTCTCCCGGCCCACGCTGGGCCAGCCAGTAACGCGCAGCCCCGCCGGCGCCCATACCGACCACAGCAAGACCGGCGATACCTCCGAGAATTTGACGACGGGTAAAGGACATGACAACGGACACCTTGAAAACGACTGCGACAGGCATCTGCGGGCAGATGCGAAGGGGTCAATACGATACACGTGCGAATGGGAATGTGTAAGTTCGGACCTTGCACCGCCCCGGACAAACACAGCAAAGAATCTGTTTCGTGATGTGAGTCAGCACTCTTTTAGTAGCATCATCTGCGATCCTGCTCGCTTCTGGATCAGCAACCGGAGGGATACAGTTGATACCCCATGCACTGAACACCCTGATCGAAACCGAACGGCTCACGCTACAACCGCTCAAGCCGGGCGATGCCCACGCGCTGCTGGCGATCTTCTCCAACACGCAGGTGATGAAGTACTGGAACACCCCGCCCTGGACCTCTCTGAACGATGCCATCGACTTCATTAACCAGAGTGAAGCCGACATGCGTGACCAGCAATCTCTGACGCTGGGGATCTACCTCAAGGACACCGGCCAACTGCTGGGCAAATGCCTGCTGTTCAGTTACAGCCAGCAGTCCAGGCGTGCCGAGATCGGCTTTGGTCTGGGTCACGAGTATTGGGGCAAGGGTTACATTACCGAGGCCGGTCGCGCACTCATTGATTACAGCTTCACGACCTTGGGACTGCGCCGTATCGAAGCAGAGATCGACCCGGAAAATGCAGGTTCGGCCAAAGCGCTGGAGAAGCTGGGCTTTGTTCGTGAGGGACTGCTCCGCCAGCGCTGGGAAATCAACGGGGTGGTGTCCGACTCGGCGCTGTATGGGTTGCTCGCACAGGGCTGGTGCGAAGGAACAAGCGCCTGATCGTCAACCATCCAGTGGAACCGACTGAGTGTTGTGCTGGTCTTCACTGTGCTCCCAGGCACGGCCTTTTCTTACATGGGAGTAGCCCGCAACGTTGAGGTATTTTTTCCATAGGAGGTTTCGCGTGCTCAGGAAGTCAAGTCTTGTCGTACTCGCCCTGTCTGCCGTTGCCGTTTCGGCGCAGGCCCAGTCTGATCGTCAAGTGGTCGAGGATATGGTCACTCGCTCGGCCAATATCTGCCCAGGCCACAGCAGCGAGCGCACCACGCCTACGGTGAAAGCGGTGCCCGTCGGTGCGTTGCGGGTCATGCTTGACCGTGGTTTGGTCATGTGTCCCGACCGACGCCTGGATACCGACGCACCGGCGGTGTTCTACGGCAGAGTTGGGGTCTTCGGCTGGAACCCGGAAGTACCTGCCAGTTCGGAGGTGATCGTCAAGCAGATCGACGGCATGACCCGCAAGGACGAGTACCCATCAGACACTCTGGTTTGGGATGCCAAGGGTACGCCACTTGAGCAACGCACTGTGCCCGCCTTCGAAGCCAAGCCAGGGGCTGCTGTGCTGTACAAGATACGCTAGGCTCCGTGTTCAGGGATCATTTCGGCCATTAATATCGGGCCGGGCTTTGCCTTGAATACCCTACCAAGCACGCCCGGGGCTTTTGCCAGAATCCATAGTCCGAGGCCTAAAGATCGTCCTTTGAAAACGGATAGATTTATTGGGATCACTGTTCGCGGTTGGCCAATGCCTGTCGGAAGGCCCCGCACCCTGCCATTTAGCTACGGTGCCTGTTGATGCAGAACGGTGCCTAAACCTGCCAAACCCAGAACGCCAAAAGCCCGCAATTACGCGGGCTTCAGGGCATTTTTTGCTAGATCGTGCCGGGCAGTGCCGGACGCGGGATCATTCCCACTCAATCGTTGCCGGCGGCTTGCTCGACACGTCGTAGGTCACGCGGGAGATACCGTCGATCTCGTTGATGATTCGCCCGCTGACGGTTTCCAGCAGTTCGTAAGGCAGGTGTGCCCAACGTGCAGTCATGAAGTCGATGGTTTCTACTGCGCGCAGGGCCACGACCCAGGCGTAACGGCGGCCGTCGCCGACCACGCCAACCGATTTGACCGGCTGGAACACGACGAAGGCCTGGCTGACTTTGTGGTACCAGTCGGCCTTGCGCAGTTCTTCAATGAAGATGTGGTCAGCGCGACGCAGCAGGTCGGCGTATTCCTTCTTCACTTCACCGAGGATACGTACGCCCAGGCCCGGACCCGGGAACGGGTGACGGTAGACCATGTCGTACGGCAGGCCCAGTTCCAGACCCAGACGGCGGACTTCGTCCTTGAACAGCTCGCGCAGCGGCTCGACCAGTTTGAGGTTCATTTCCTCAGGCAGGCCACCGACGTTGTGGTGCGACTTGATCACGTGAGCCTTGCCGCTCTTGGCGCCAGCCGACTCGATGACGTCGGGGTAGATGGTGCCCTGGGCCAGGAACTTGATGTTGTGCAGTTTGGCAGACTCGGCATCGAACACGTCGATGAAGGTGCGGCCGATGATCTTGCGCTTTTTCTCCGGGTCGGCTTCGCCGGCCAGGTTGTTCAGGAACTGCTCTTCGGCGTTGGCGCGGATCACTTTGACGCCCATGTTTTCGGCAAACATGGCCATCACTTGCTCGCCTTCGTGCAAGCGCAGCAGGCCGTTGTCGACGAATACGCAGGTCAACTGATCGCCGATGGCCTTGTGCAGCAGGGCCGCGACCACGGAGGAGTCAACACCGCCAGACAGGCCCAGCAGGACGTTGTCGGTGCCAACCTGGGCGCGAATGGTGGCGATGGCGTCTTCAACGATGTTCGATGCCGTCCACAGCGCTTCACAGCCGCAAATGTCGAGGATGAAGCGCGACAGGATGCGACCGCCCTGCTTGGTGTGGGTCACTTCCGGGTGGAACTGCACGCCGTAGTAGCCACGGGTGTCGTCGGCCATGCCGGCGATCGGGCAGCTCGGGGTGCTGGCCAGCACGTGGAAGCCGGCCGGGATTTCGGTGACCTTGTCGCCGTGGCTCATCCACACGTCCAGACCCAGCACGCCGTCGGCGTCTACGTGGTCTTCGATGCCGTCGAGCAGGCGCGCCTTGCCGACCACGTCGACACGGGCGTAACCGAATTCACGCAGGTCGGAACCTTCGACACGACCGCCCAGTTGCTCGGCCATGGTCTGCATGCCGTAGCAGATGCCCAGCAGCGGCACGTTGAGGTCGAACACCGCTTGCGGGGCACGCGGGCTGTTGGCCTCGTGGACCGACTCCGGGCCGCCGGCCAGGATGATGCCGTTCGGTGCGAATTCGCGAATCGCCGCGTCGTCCATGTCGAACGGATGCAGTTCGCAGTACACGCCGATTTCACGCACGCGGCGGGCAATCAGTTGGGTGTACTGGGAACCGAAGTCGAGGATCAGGATACGGTGGGCGTGAATGTCGAGGGCCATGGCTCATTCTCGTCAAAAAACAGAAACGACACGGGGCTGCGAAAACAGCCCCGGCTACAAAATTCGCTAGGCGGCAACGCAGCACTGGCCACGTTGCCTGCCCGATCAACCAACGCGGTAGTTAGGCGCTTCTTTGGTGATCTGTACGTCATGCACGTGGGACTCGGCCATGCCGGCACCGGTGATGCGGACGAACTCAGGCTTGGTGCGCATTTCTTCGATGTTGGCGCTGCCGGTGTAGCCCATCGAGGAGCGCAGGCCGCCCATCAGTTGATGGATGATGGCTGCCAGCGAACCTTTGTAGGCCACACGGCCTTCGATGCCTTCCGGAACCAGCTTCTCGGCACCGGCCGAGGAATCCTGGAAGTAACGGTCCGAAGACCCCTGGGCCTGGGACATGGCGCCCAGCGAGCCCATGCCACGGTAGGCCTTGTAGGAGCGGCCCTGGAACAGCTCGATCTCGCCTGGTGCTTCTTCAGTACCTGCGAACATCGAACCCATCATCACGGCAGAGGCGCCGGCCACGATGGCCTTGGACAGGTCACCGGAGAAACGGATGCCGCCGTCGGCGATCAGTGGCACGCCAGTGCCTTCCAGCGCTTCGGCAACGTTGGCAATGGCGCTGATTTGCGGCACGCCGACACCAGCCACGATACGGGTGGTGCAGATCGAGCCCGGGCCGATGCCGACCTTAACCGCGTCAGCGCCGGCGGCGACCAGCGCCTTGGCGGCAGCGCCAGTGGCGATGTTGCCACCGATGACCTGCACCTGCGGGTAGTTTTCCTTGACCCAGCGTACGCGGTCGATCACGCCTTTGGAGTGACCATGGGCGGTGTCGACGACAACCACGTCAACGCCTGCCGCCACCAGCGCGGCTACGCGCTCGCCGGTGTCTTTGCCGGTGCCGACTGCCGCGCCAACGCGCAGACGACCCTGGTCGTCCTTGCTGGCCAGCGGGTAGGCTTTGGCTTTTTCGATGTCCTTGACGGTCATCATGCCCTTGAGGGCGAACTTGCCGTCGACGATCAGGACTTTTTCAAGACGGTGCTTGTGCAGCAGCTCACGCACTTCGTTCTTGTCAGCGCCTTCACGCACGGTGACCAGACGCTCTTTGGGCGTCATGACTTCACGCACCGGGATGTCCAGACGGGTTTCGAAACGCACGTCGCGGGAGGTGACGATACCGACCAGGTCGCCGTTGTGCAGTACCGGCACACCGGAGATGTTGTGCTGGCGGGTCAGGTCGAACAGATCGCGCACAGTGGCGTCGGCCTCGATGGTGATCGGGTCCTTGACTACACCGGCTTCGAATTTCTTGACCTTGCGCACTTCAGCAGCCTGCTGGTCAATGGTCATGTTCTTGTGGATGATGCCGATACCGCCTTCCTGAGCCATGGCGATGGCCAGACGGGCTTCAGTGACGGTGTCCATGGCTGCGGAGACCAACGGAATATTCAGCTCGATGCCACGGGTCAAACGGGTCTTGAGACTGACTTCGTTGGGCAGTACCTCGGAATAACCGGGTACAAGGAGAATGTCGTCAAAGGTTAGGGCTTCTTGACTGATACGCAGCATCGCGGGGGCTCCCGAGCGGGAAAATTGGAAGCGCGCCATTATACCTGTACACACAAGCAGGCTCAATGCAAAAACTTGGCCTGTTTTACGATCGGTATTACAAACGCACTTTCACCCAGGCCACCTTGCGGTCCAGCCGTGCAGCAAAGTCATCGAGAAAGCTTTGCTTGAAGCCGGCGGCCAGCCAGTTGTTGAAGATAAAGCCCAGATTGGAAAAGCCGCAGGGGTCAAGAAACAGAAAGCCATTGATGTCGTCTTCATGACCACACAGCGGGCAGGTGAAGTTGTCGGTATGCCCCGGCATCCAGTCTTCCAGGCTTTCGAACAGCGCTTCGCCGACCTCCTGGCGGCACTCGGCGCAGCCGGCTTCTTCGGCAAACCCGTCCAGCGGTGTATAGATGCAGCGCTTGGTAACGATCTCCAGACCGTTGACCGGCTCGCCGAACGGCAATGCATCGGGATTGTCCACCACGTTGCGCGCCCCGGCGGCAATGGCATAGGCCATGCGGTTACCGGTGCGCCCACAGGTGCTCAGTTCAGGCTCGACCACGTTCAGCTTGACCAGCCAGCGCAGTGCCTGGCGGGCCTTGAGCTCGTGCAGCGGAAAGCTGGAGATTTGCGGGACGATGATGCTCTGGCTGTTCATGGCACGCGGTCACTCAAGATCAATCGGGGGCGGCAGCTTAATCGCCCGTCGCAGCAGGTCAAGCATCAGCCGCTGAAGTAACGCACCAGCAAGGCAATGCCACTGATCAACACCAGCCAGGTAATCAGCCTGACAAATGCCTCACGCGACAGTTTCATGGTAATCCCGCGCCCTATCCACGAGCCGATCAACATGGCCGGCAGCAGACAAACGGCCAGCACCAGCAGCGATAGTTCGGCATAGACCCCGGCGATCACGAATAAGCCCAGGCGCACCACGGTACTGCAACTGATCAAGGCCCCCTGAGTCGCACGAGCCTGCTCCTTGGAGGTCAGCCGAGCATTGAGGTAGATGGCATAAAGAAAACCGCCACTACCGAACAACGCCCCGAACAACCCGCCCACCGTGCCCATCGGCACCGCCCAGCCAGCCGCCAATTGCGTGGGCCGCACCTTGACCATCAGGCTGTACAGCGCATAAGCGGTCACAAACAGGCCCATCAACAAGAGCAGCACGTCGGATTTGAGGTTGAGCAGAAACAGCACGCCCAGCGTGCAGCCCACCGCCATGCATGGCAGCAAGCGCAGCAGTTCACCCTTGACCACTGACCGTCGGGCTGGCAGCAGGTTGCCCAAGGCAGCGATGAAATCCAGCACGACCAATAGCGGAATGATCCGCGACAGCGGCATGAAGTGAATCAGCACCGGACCTGCCACCAGCGCCGTGCCAAACCCGGCGATACCGAACACGACGTAGGCCCCCACCACCGTCAGTTCGATGCACAGCCAGCCCAGCGGCGTCAGGCCCAAGACAGAGAACCACTCGATTACCTGCTCCATCACCGCATGACACTCCCTGTTACGTCTTATTCTTTTCTATATAACGTCACCCGCCCGGAAACCGCCAGTGGTGGTTAGCAGACAAATCGCTTTATGATGCCAACCATGATCAAAGACCCTTTTGCAAGACTCGGCCTGGACCGGGAAGTCCTTACTGTCAGCCAGCTCAACGGCCGCGCCCGGGTATTGCTCGAAGACGTGTTCACTGGCATCTGGGTCGAAGGCGAGATTTCCAACCTCTCGCGCCCGGCCTCGGGCCATGTGTACTTCACCCTCAAGGATTCCAGCGCTCAAGTCCGTTGCGCGCTGTTTCGCCAGAATGCCGCACGGGTCCGCCAGGCGCTGAAAGACGGCCTGCAGGTCAAAGTGCGCGGCAAGGTCTCCTTATATGAAGGCCGCGGCGACTATCAGCTGATTCTCGACACCGTAGAGCCAGCCGGGGACGGAGCATTGCGCCTGGCGTTCGAAGCGCTGAAAAACAAGCTGGACGAAGAAGGCTTGTTCAGCACCGACCGCAAGCGCGCCCTGCCCCAGCATCCCCAGCGCATTGGCATCATCACCTCGCCCACCGGCGCGGTGATCCGCGACATTATCAGTGTGTTCCGCCGCCGGGCGCCGCAGGTCGAACTGATCCTGGTCCCGACTGCCGTGCAAGGTCGCGAGGCCATCGGGCAAATTGTCCGCGCTTTGCAACTGGCCGACCGGGGCGGCTTCGACGCTTTGATCCTGGCCCGTGGCGGCGGCTCGCTGGAAGACCTCTGGTGCTTCAACGAAGAACCGGTGGCGCGAGCGATTGATGCCTGCGTCACGCCGATTGTCAGCGCCGTGGGTCACGAGACCGATGTGTCGATCAGCGACTTTGTCGCAGATGTGCGCGCACCGACGCCATCGGCTGCCGCCGAACTGCTGGCCCCGGACTCCAGCGACTTGCTGCGCCGGGTCGAAAACCTGCAACGCCGCCTGCTCAGCCGCATGCGGGAAAAACTGATGCGTGAGCAACTCAAACTTGATGGGCTATCACGCCGCCTGCGCCACCCCGGCGAGCGCCTGCGCCAACAGGCGCAACGCCTCGACGAGCTGGACATGCGCATGCGCCGCGCCTTCGAGCAGCACATGCACAAGCAGCAATTGCAGGTCGCGCACCTGCAAAGCCGGCTGGCCGCGCAGCACCCCGGACGCACGCTGGGCTTTCTGCGCCAGCGCCTCGACAGCCTGGCCGAGCGCCTGCCACGGGCGATACGTGAACAGATCAAAACCCGTCGACTGCAGTTGCAGAGCCAGGTGCAGACCCTGCAAGTGGTCAGCCCGCTGGCAACCCTGGGGCGCGGCTACAGCATCCTGCTCGACGAGCGCGGCCAGGCGATTCGCAAAGCCGACCAGACCCACACCGGCCAGCGCCTCACCGCGCGACTGAGCGAGGGCGAACTGCAAGTGCGTGTCGAAGACAACCACCTCACGCCCGTGACCCTTTCCCTTCTGGACTGACCTGCCGATGCTACGTTTTATCGCACCGCTGCTTGCCCTGCTGATCTGCCTGCCCGCCCAGGCCGACAGTTACATCGCCCGCATGCTCAACAAACCCGTGCCCGGTGGCGTGGCAGTGATCGATCTGGGCAACGCCGCCCAGGCACCCAAAGCCACTTATCAGGGTAAACCGGTGCTGGTGGTCCGCGAGCAGGACGCTCGCTGGCTGGCCATCGTCGGCATCCCATTGACGGTCAAGCCCGGTAGCCAGCAAATACTCAGCGGCGGTCGCACCCTGCCCTTCACCGTGGGCAGCAAGAAATACAAGGAACAGCGCATTACCCTGAAAGATCAGAGCAAGGTCACCCCGGACCCCGAGCAGACCAAACGCTATGAGCGCGAACTGGCCGAACAACTGCGTGCCTACCGCAGCTTCAGCCCAGGCACGCCGAGCAACCTGATGCTCGACAAGCCGGTCAACGGCCCGTTGTCGAGCCGCTTTGGGGTACGCCGCTTCTTCAACGGTGAAGAACGCAACCCGCACTCGGGCCTGGACTTCGCCGTGCCGGCCGGCACACCGATCAAGTCCCCGGCGGCAGGCAAAGTGATTCTGACCGGTGATTACTTCTTCAATGGCCAGACGGTATTCGTCGACCATGGCCAAGGCTTCATCAGCATGTTCTGCCACCTGTCGAAGATCGATGTAAAGGTCGGCGACGCGGTTGCACGGGGTGGCGTGGTCGGCAAGGTCGGCGCCACAGGCCGCGCGACAGGCCCGCACATGCACTGGAACGTCAGCCTCAATGATGCGCGGGTGGATCCGGCGATCTTCATCGGTGCGTTCGAGCCCTGAGCCTGACTGAGTTGCGCGACCAGAACGGACGCAACAATTAAAATTCAAAAAACCCGGAATTCTCGCCATGAAAACTCGTACAACGAGAGCATGCGAGGATTCCTATCAATTTTTTTCAAGTGCTTGCCAAGTTTTACCCCAATGGGTACGTTTGACCGCATGAAAATCTCTCACACCCTCATCCTGCTGCGCCAGCACGCCTGCCTGGACCTGGTCAGCGCACGACTGCCAGGCCTGACTGCCTGACCTCGCCCCTGCCTGCATTCGCATTACCTATGGCTGGCCGCCTCTTTTCGGCCGATATCAGTACAAGGATTAGCCCGATGACCATGCTCAAAGACCCTTCGAAGAAGTACCGTGCGTTCCCGACCATCGACCTGCCTGATCGCACCTGGCCTTCGAAGTCCATCACCAGCGCGCCGATCTGGTGCAGCTCCGACCTGCGTGATGGCAACCAGTCGCTGATCGAGCCAATGGACTCGGCCAAGAAGCTGCGCTTCTGGAAGACCCTGGTCAGTGTCGGCGTCAAGGAAATCGAAGCCGCCTTCCCGGCCGCTTCGCAGACCGATTTCGACTTCGTGCGCACCCTGATCGAAGACGGCCACATCCCCGACGACACCACCATTCAGGTCCTGACCCAAGCGCGTGAAGACCTGATCGCCCGGACGTTCGAGTCGCTGCGCGGCGCCAAGAAGGCCATCGTTCACCTGTACAACGCCACCAGCCCGTCGTTCCGCCGGATTGTCTTCAATCAGGACAAACAGGGCGTCAAAGACATCGCGGTCAATGCCGCCAAGCTGTTCGTCAAATACGCCGCCCAGCAGCCAGAAACCCAGTGGAGCTTCGAGTACTCGCCAGAGACCTTCAGCGCCACCGAGCTGGAATTCGCCAAAGAAGTCTGCGACGCGGTCATCGAAGTCTGGAACCCGACCCCCGAGCACAAGATCATCCTTAACCTGCCGGCCACCGTTGAAGTCTCGACGCCGAATGTCTATGCCGACCAGATCGAGTGGTTCTGCCGCAACGTCAATCGCCGCGACAGCGTGCTGATCAGCCTGCACACCCACAACGACCGTGGCACCGGCGTAGCCGCCACCGAGCTGGGCCTGATGGCCGGTGCCGATCGTGTCGAAGGCTGCCTGTTCGGTAACGGCGAGCGCACTGGTAACGTCGACCTGGTGACCCTGGGCCTGAACCTCTACACCCAGGGCGTCAACCCTGAACTGGACTTCTCCGACATCGACGGGATCCGCAAGGTGGTCGAAGAGTGCAACCAGATTCCGGTCCACCCACGCCACCCATACGTCGGTGACCTGGTTCACACCGCGTTCTCCGGCTCGCACCAGGACGCCATCCGCAAGGGCTTCGCTCAGCAGAAAGACGACACCCTGTGGGAAGTACCGTACCTGCCAATCGACCCGGCCGATATCGGTCGCAGCTACGAAGCTGTCATCCGCGTCAACAGCCAGTCCGGCAAAGGCGGCATCACTTACCTGCTGGAGCAGGAATACGGCATCTCCCTGCCACGCCGTATGCAGATCGAGTTCAGCCAGGTCGTTCAGGGTGAAACCGACCGTCTGGGCCTGGAAATGACGGCGCAACAGATCTACGCGCTGTTCAAGCGTGAATATCTGCAGGCCAACAAGCCTTACGCGCTGATCAGCCATCGCTTGCAGGAGGAGAACAACACCAGCGCGGTGGATGCCGAAGTCAACGTCAATGACGAGACCCATCACTGGAAAGGCAAAGGCAACGGCGCTCTGGAAGCGCTGGTTTCCAGCCTGCCAGTCAAGGTCGAGATCATGGACTACAACGAGCACTCGATCGGTGCCGGCACCACTGCCAAGGCCGCTGCCTACATCGAACTGCGGGTGAATGGCGAACGCGCGGTGCACGGCGTAGGCATCGACGAAAATATCACCACGGCCAGCTTCCGTGCCCTGTTCAGCGCCCTTAACCGCTCGCTGAGCCAGACCCCGGCCAAGCCTGTAGCAGCCTGATAAGCGCCCTGGATTTCGCCCAAAATGCACCTCATTGGTGCTTTGGGCGAAATCCGCCGGGCATTACGCCCTCATTTTGTGCAAGTTGCATTTCCCGCATACCCCCCGCAGATTCGGCATAAGACACGGCAAAACGCTGTGATAGCATTGCGGCCTTAAACGATTCAGGCATAAGCCTCTGGCCACTCCGGTCAGCATTCCGGCTTTGAACTTGCCTCTTCGCTGTACTTCACTCCTGATTACCACGACGACCCAGCATTGATTTTCAGACGAGAATCCTGCACGGAGCGACTCACCGTGCATTGAGAAAAACCGTCAGCCCCGCTGCTGCCCGGCTGACCCTGCCCTGTATGGAGCGACTATGCCCAAGGCTTCCCATCAAGATCTGCGCCGCAGCTTCCGCGCGCTGACCTCCTCCAGTTCCTGCTACCGCACCGCCTCGGTGTTCGACCCCATGTCGGCCCGCATCGCCGCTGATCTCGGCTTTGAAGTCGGCATCCTCGGCGGCTCCGTCGCGTCGCTGCAAGTGCTGGCCGCTCCGGATTTCGCGCTGATTACTCTGAGCGAGTTCGTCGAGCAAGCCACCCGCATTGGTCGCGTGGCTGAACTGCCATTCATCGCCGACGCAGACCACGGCTACGGCAATGCGCTGAATGTCATGCGTACCGTGATCGAACTGGAGCGTGCCGGTGTGGCAGCCCTGACCATCGAAGACACCCTGCTGCCAGCGCAATTTGGCCGCAAGTCCACCGATTTGATCTCGGTAGGTGAAGGCGTGGGCAAGATGCGCGCGGCACTGGAGGCCCGGGTAGATCCTGAGCTGTCGATCTTCGCCCGCACCAATGCCGGTATCCTGCCGGTCGCCGAGACCATCGACCGCATGCAGCAGTACCAGGCGACCGGTGTGGACGGCATCACCATCGTCGGGGTACGCGACTTCGATCATCTGGCGCAGATCTGCGAAGGCATCAGCGTGCCGCTGATGCTGGTCACCTACGGCAACCCTGAGCTGCTCGATAACCAGCGCCTGGCAGAGATGGGCGTACGGGTGTGCGTCGATGGCCACGCGGCCTATTTCGCGGCGATCAAGGCCACCTACGACAGCCTGCGCGCGCAGCGCCAGATCACCTGCAAGACCAGTGAAATGAGCGCGACCGAACTGACCCACACCTACACTCAGCCGGAAGACTATGTGCAGTGGGCCAAGAAGTTCATGGACGTGAACGAGTAACCGCCAAGACTCATGAAAAAGCCTCCGTCTCGTAAGAGCCGGAGGCTTTTTTACATGCATCTTTCGCGGCTGAAGCCGCTCTTGCAGCACTCAGGCAATTCAGGCTTTGGTGTTGACCAGGCCTTGAGATACCAGTTGCAGCAGCGAGCCTTGCAAAGTGCTCAGTTGGGAATTGACTGTCGAGATCTGGGCCTGAATCGTGGCCACCTGGACCGCCTTGTTTTCCTCGGACTGTTTGCTTACCTGTGCGGCGGCCAGTTGCTGCTGCAACTCTTGAAGTTGCTTCTGCGCCTCTTCAATCTGCTTTTTGATCTGCTGGATCAACTTTTCAGTCGAGACACCACCAGACGCAGGCGTGCCGACGGACTCCAATGAGACGTCAAGCTTTTTGGGCTCGGAGGTCTCAGCTGTCGCTGAATCGGTCTTTTCAGCCTGAGTCTTGCTTTGCAACGCGTAGGCGCTGTTGTAGATGCTAACGTTACCGGCATTGATGGTGGTCATGATGGGCTCCTGTATCCCTGCCCCTGTATCGGCGCGAATGCACTCAACTGTAACTAATTATTGAATCTGGAACGTGTCGGCATCCAGATAAGCCGGGAAACGGGACCGGTACTCGGCCAGCGCACCACCCTCGAGGGTCACTTGAAACACACCATCGCCCTCATCGGCGTTCAGCAAGCATTCGCCCTGAAAGTCCAGCACCTGGCTATCGCCCGTGTAGGCCAGCCCCTTGCCGTCCGTACCGACGCGGTTCACTGCAGCGACATAACACAGGTTTTCGATAGCCCGCGCCGGCAGCAGGCGGTTCCAGTGCAGGCGCCGAGCACCCGGCCAGTTGGCGGTGTAAAGCAACAGATCGGTGTCGCGACCGTCACGGCTCCAGACCGGAAACCGCAGGTCGTAACAGATCAGCGGACGAATCCGCCAGCCATTCAATTCAAAGGTCACCTGCCGTTCACCGGGGGTGTAGTGCTCATGCTCGCCCGCCATGCGGAACAAGTGGCGCTTGTCGTAATGCAGCAGCTCACCGTCAGGGCGTGCCCAAAGCAGGCGGTTGCGATGACTGCCATCAGCGGCGCGCACGATCACGCTGCCGGTCATCACCGCCTGCAAGCGGCGGGCCTGGGCCAGCAACCACTGTGCGGCAGGCCCCTGCTCCGGCTCAGCCTGGCCGGCCGAGTCCATGCTGAAACCGGTGGTGAACATCTCAGGCAGCACCACCAGGTCGGCTTTTTGCACCTGATCGAGCAACGCCTCGAAATGGGCGAAGTTGGACTGCCGGTCATGCCAGGCCAGCCGGGTCTGGACCAGGGCGATGTTCAGTGGCGGCAGGTTGCTCAGATCGCGCATAGCTTTTGCGCTGCCTGACGCAGCGTCTCCTCACGTTTGGCGAAACACAGGCGGATCAGACGCTGCCCTTCAGGCGGACTCTGGTAGAACACCGACACAGGGATGCTCGCCACGCCATGTTCGCGGGTCATCCACAGCGCCATATCGACATCGTTCAGGTCAGGACGGATCTGTGAATAATCGACCAACTGGAAGTAGGTGCCAGCCACTGGTGTAAAGCTGAAACGCGAGCCGGCCAGTTGCGCACTGAAGTAATCGCGCTTGGCCTGGTAGAACGCCGGCAGCTCCTCGACATGTTCCGGGTGCTCGACCATGAAATCTGCCAGGGCAAACTGCAACGGGGTCACACCACAGAAACTGACATATTGATGCACCTTGCGCAGTTCAGCAGTGAGTGCCGGTGGCGCAACCACGTAGCCGGTCTTCCAGCCGGTGACGTGGTAGGTCTTGCCGAATGAACTGACCACAAAGGCACGGGAATACAGCGTCTCGTGCGCCAGAACGCTGACATGCTGCAGACCGTCGTAGACCAGATGCTCGTAGACTTCATCACTGATCAGGTAAATATCGCGATCAGCGATCAAGGCTGCCAGTTGGTCCAGCTCGGCACGACTGACCAATGCCCCACAAGGGTTGTGCGGGGTATTGAGGATGATCATGCGGGTGCGCGGGCTTAGCGCATCGCTGAGCTGCTGCCAGTCGATGGAGAAATCCCGGGTATTGAGCTGCACATGCACACAGCGGCCACCGGCCAACTCTACAGAAGGCTCATAGCTGTCGTAGCAAGGGTCGAAAACGATGACTTCATCGCCCGGCCGGATCACCGCCTGCACCGCGCAGAAGATCCCCTGGGTAGCGCCCGGGGTGATGGTGATCTCGGTATCAGCATTGACCGTGACGCCGTAGCTGCGGGCGATCTTGGCCGCAACCTGTTCGCGCAGTGCAGGCAGGCCGGTCATGGGGGAATATTGGTTGCGCCCTTCGGCAACATGGCGGCCGACCGCATCACGCAGCGCCTGCGGGCCGTCGAAATCAGGAAAACCCTGAGACAGATTGATCGCCCCGGTTTGCGCGGCGAGCTGGGACATGACGGTAAAGATGGTGGTGCCGACGTTGGGCAGTTTGCTGTCGATCATTGAAGGCCTGCGCTGGGGTTGAGCTGTAATAGCCAACCCTACCGCAGGTTTGAGCTGCAAGCTACAAGCTGCAAGCCACAAGAAAAAGCACACCGTAGTCCGCTATTGCTTGCCGCTTATGGCTTATGGCTTGCAGCTGCTTTTAGCGCTTTTTGTCGCGGCGTTTCTTGTCGGCTTTCTTGTGGTGCGACATCAAGCGACGCTTCTTGTTGACCTGGCGGTCGGTGAGCGTGTTCTTGTTGCCTTCGTACGGGTTGTCACTGCCTCTGAATTCAATGCGGATCGGCGTACCGACCAGCTTGAGCACCCGGCGATAGGTGTTTTCCAGGTAGCGGATGTACGACTTGGGCACCGCATCGACCTGGTTACCGTGAATCACGATGATCGGCGGGTTGGCACCGCCCAGGTGGGCATAGCGCAGCTTGATGCGGCGGCCGTTGACCATCGGTGGTGCGTGGTCGCTGACCGCGTCTTCGAGGATCTGGGTCAGGCGGCTGGTCGGCCAGCGGGTGACCGCCGAGGTAAAGGCATTCTGTACCGACTTGTACAGGTTGCCCACGCCGGTGCCATGCAGCGCCGAGATGAAGTGAATGTCGGCAAAGTCGACGAAGAACAACCGGCGCTCCAGCTCGATCTTCACGTAGTCGCGCTCGCCAGGGGTCATGCCATCCCACTTGTTCAGCGCGATGACAATGGCCCGACCGGCTTCCAGGGCAAAGCCGAGCAGGTTCAGATCGTGATCGACCACGCCTTCACGCGAGTCCATCACGAAGATCACCACGTTGGCGTCCTTGATGGCCTGCAGGGTCTTGACCACCGAGAACTTCTCGACTTCCTCGTGGATCTTGCCGCGCTTGCGCACCCCGGCGGTGTCGATCAGGGTGTATTTCTCTTCGTTGCGCTCGAAGGGAATGTAGATGCTGTCGCGGGTGGTGCCCGGCTGATCGTAAACGATGACCCGGTCCTCACCGAGCATGCGGTTGACCAGGGTCGACTTGCCAACGTTCGGACGGCCAATGATTGCGATCTTGATGCCGTCTTTTTCGCTAGGGCCAGGAATGCGCTTGGCTTCCTCGCCTTCGGCGACGTCTTCGGCGTCCAGGTCGACGGTTTCTTCTTCGTCCCAGACCAGCCCCTGCAGCGCGATTTCCAGCATCTGCGAAATACCGCGCCCGTGGGCACCGGCCACCGGAATCGCGTCACCCAGGCCCATCGGGCTGAACTCGGCGCGCGCCAGGTTTTCGTCGATGTTGTCGATCTTGTTGGCCACCACAAAGCTGCGCTTGTTGCGTTTGCGCAAGTGCTCGCCAATCATCTGATCGGCTGCGGTGTAACCGGCCTTGGCGTCGACCAGGAACAATACGACATCGGCTTCTTCGATGGCCATGAGCGATTGCTCGGCCATTTTTTCATCCATGCCGTGTTCGTCACCGGAAATACCACCGGTGTCGATCAGGATGTACGAGTGCCCCTGCCACTTCGCCTCTCCGTATTGGCGATCACGGGTCAGACCGGACAGGTCGCCGACAATGGCGTCGCGGGTCCGGGTCAGGCGGTTGAACATGGTGGACTTGCCGACGTTCGGTCGACCCACCAGGGCGATTACGGGAACCATGCGGCTCTCCACTGCGTTATTTCAGAAAATACAAAAGCCGCTGCAGGGCAGCGGCCGGAGTTCAGGGCGGCACCTCGCGGTGCCGCCACCCTGCAGAACAGGGCTTATTGCTTGATGGTCAGGGCTTCAAGCTTGCCGCTGTTGCCATACACGTAAATCGTATCGCCGACCACCAGAGGACGTGCCCGCAGGCCATCACTGTCGATGCGCTCACGACCTACGAAGCGGCCATCGACCTGACTGAGCAGGTGCAGATAGCCTTCGAAGTCACCCACGGCCACGTAGCTGGAGAACACCTCAGGCGCGCTCAGCTGACGACGGGCCAGCGACTCGTTGCTCCACAGCGCCGTGGAAGAGCGCTCATCGATACCTTCGACAGTACCGGATGCCAGGCTCACATAAACGCTGCCAAAGCCCTGGGCCACACCGTCGTAGCTCGACGCATCGCGCTGCCACAGCACCCGGCCGCTCTCCAGATCAAGACCGGCAACCCGGCCCTGATAGCTGGCGACGTACAGGGTACCACCGGACAGCAGCAGGCCGCCGTCGATGTCGACCACCCGCTCAAGCTCGGAACGGCCTTGCGCAATGGCAACACGCTGTTCCCAGACCGGTACGCCGTTGCTGATGTCCAGCGCGACGACCTTACCGGTAGACAGGCCGGCCACTGCCAGGCGATTGGTCACCAGCGGTGCGCTGGTGCCACGCAGGGTCAGTACCGCCGGGGTGCTCTCGTAGATCCAGCGCTGCGAGCCAGTATAGGCGTCCAGGCCGATCACGCGATCATCCTGGGTCTGTACGACCACGACATCACCGTTGTTGGCCGGCGGCGCCAGCACTTCGCTGGTCACCCTGGCACGCCATTTTTCATCACCGCTGCTGGCGTCCAGTGCCACGACCTCACCCTTGAGGGTGCCAATGGTCAGCAGGCCGTAAGCCACACCGACAGCACCGGACACCGGCAGGTCGAGATCTTTCTTCCAGAGCGTTGCGCCGGTCTCGCGATCCAGAGCGACGATCTCGCCGTTCACATCGGCAGCATAGATGCGCTCACCGTCGATGGCCGGCACCAGCATGTTGTAAGTCTTGCCCTGGCCGTCGCCGACCGAGTGGCTCCACTTCTTCTGCAGGATGACTTCCTCGGTGAACTTGGTCAGCTCGGCCGGTGGCAGCTCTTTCTTGCTGTTGCTGCTGCAACCCACGGCCATGACGGCCAGAGCCAGCAATGCTGCATGTTTCCAACGAATCACGTCACGCATCCCCTTTAGCCAGATCGTCGAGCTTCATTTGCAGACCACCCACTGCTGCGTCTGGCGACAGTGCGGACTTGGCCTTTTGATAAGCAGCATGGGCCTCATCGGTACGGCCCAGTTGCACCAGCAGGTCGCCTTTGAGTTCTTCGCGGCTGGCCAGGAAGGCCTTGTCGGCATCGCCGGTGAGCAGTTTCAGAGCCTCTTCGGTCTTGCTCTGCGCAGCCAGGACACGGGCCAGACGCTGGCGGGCGATTTCGCCCAGCGTAGCGTTGGCCGGTTTGTCGGTGACCGGCTTCAATTCCGCTGCGGCATCATCAAGCTTACCGGTGTCGACTGCAACCTTGGCGACGAACAGGCTGGCGTACTGCGCGTAAGCAGTGCCGCCAAACTCGTTCTTGAGTTTGCCTGCCAGCTCGGCCACTCGGGCCGGGTCAGCTTCGCCCGACGGGGTCAGCGCGGTTTCCAGCAGTTGCTGGTAGAGCACGGAGGCGTTGGAGGACTGAGCGGCCTGATACTTCTGCCAGTACTGCCAGCCAAACACCACCACCAACGCCAGCAGACCGCCAGTCACCAGGGGTTTGCCGTTGCGCTGCCACCAGTCCTTCATTACTGCCAGATCTTCATCTTCGGTACGCGACACCCCAATACTCCTATAAGCCTAATCTGCTGTTTATCCGTTTCACGCCTGTGCCAGGCTGGCCGCCAGGTACTCGGCGAGAGCATCCCAGGCAATATTCTGTTGCTCACCCTGGCCGCGCAGCGGCTTGACGCCGATCTGCCGGTTGGCCAGTTCTTCTTCCCCGAGAATCAGAGCGAACAGCGCACCGCTCTTGTCAGCCTTCTTGAACTGGCTCTTGAAGCTGCCGGCGCCAGCATTGACCTGCAGGCGCAGGCCCGGCAGACGATCACGAACCTGCTCGGTCAGGGTCAAGGCTGCCAGCTCGGCGGCCTCGCCAAAGGCGCACAGGTAGACATCGACCTGACGGGCGAGATCTTCCGGGATCTGCTCAAGGGTTTCCAGCAGCAATACCAGGCGCTCGATGCCCATGGCGAACCCGACACCGGCAGTCGGCTTGCCGCCCATCTGCTCGACCAGGCCGTCATAGCGTCCACCGGCGCATACGGTGCCCTGGGCACCAAGCTTGTCGGTGACCCACTCGAATACGGTCTTGCTGTAGTAATCCAGGCCGCGCACCAGCTTCGGATTGATGACATACGGAATGCCAGCGGCGTCCAGACGCGCCTTGAGGCCGTCAAAGTGAATCCGCGACTCCTCGTCGAGGTAGTCGGCCAGCTTCGGCGCATCGACCAGCAACGCCTGGGTGTCCGGGTTCTTGGTATCCAGAATACGCAGCGGGTTGGTGGTCAGGCGGCGCTGGCTGTCTTCGTCCAGTTGCTCATGACGCGCCGAGAGGAACTCGACCAGCGCATCTCGGTAGCGGGCACGGGCTTCGCTGGTGCCCAGGCTGTTGAGTTCCAGTTTGACTGCATCACGAATACCCAGCTGGCCCCACAGCCGCCAGGTGAGCACGATCAGCTCGGCATCGACGTCCGGGCCGTCGAGGTTGAACACTTCGACGCCAATCTGATGAAACTGGCGATAACGGCCTTTCTGTGGCCGCTCGTGACGGAACATCGGGCCGATGTACCACAGTTTCTGGACCTGGCCACCACCGGTGATACCGTGCTCCAGCACGGCACGCACACAGGCCGCCGTGCCTTCGGGGCGCAAGGTCAGGGAGTCGCCGTTACGATCGGCGAAGGTGTACATCTCTTTCTCGACGATATCGGTGACTTCACCGATCGAGCGCTTGAACAGCTCGGTGAACTCGACGATCGGCATGCGGATCTGGCGATAGCCGTAGTTGTCCAGCAGACCCGAAACGGTGCCTTCGAAATAGCGCCACAGCGGGGTCTGCTCGGGCAGGATGTCGTTCATGCCACGAATGGCTTGCAGAGACTTACTCACAAAAAATCCTTAGCAATCTTGATTAACCGCGCGCGATGACAGCGGCGTCGGCTTCTGCTTTTTCGGCCGCTTTCTCGCGAATCAGGCGCTCGAGTTCGGTCACAAGGTTGTCGTTGCCCAGCTTCTGGGCAGGCTTGCCGTCGATGTAGATCAGGTTCGGGCTGCCACCGGTCAGGCCGATATGTGCTTCCTTGGCCTCACCCGGACCGTTGACCACACAGCCGATGACTGCCACGTCCAGCGGCACCAGCAGGTCTTCGAGGCGGCCTTCGAGTTCGTTCATGGTTTTGACCACATCGAAGTTCTGCCGCGAGCAGCTCGGGCAGGCGATGAAGTTAATGCCACGCGAACGTAAGTGCAGCGACTTGAGGATGTCGTAGCCGACCTTGACCTCTTCTACCGGATCGGCAGCCAGCGAGATGCGGATAGTATCGCCAATTCCTTCGGCCAGCAGCATACCCAGCCCTACGGCAGATTTCACTGTGCCCGAACGCAGGCCACCGGCCTCGGTGATCCCCAGGTGCAGCGGCTGGACGATCTGCCTGGCCAACTGCCGATAGGCTTCAACCGCCATGAACACGTCCGATGCCTTGACACTGACCTTGAAGTCCTGGAAATCCAGACGATCAAGGTGTTCGACATGACGCAGCGCCGACTCGACCAACGCTGCCGGGGTCGGCTCGCCGTATTTCTTCTGCAGGTCTTTTTCCAGGGAACCGGCGTTGACGCCAATCCGGATCGGGATACCCCGGTCGCGGGCCGCATCGACCACCGCCTTGACCCGGTCTTCACGACCGATGTTGCCGGGGTTGATACGCAGACAGTCGACACCCAGCTCGGCCACACGCAGGGCAATCCGGTAGTCGAAGTGAATATCGGCAACCAGCGGTACTTTAACCAGTTGCTTGATACGCCCGAACGCCTCGGCAGCGTCCATGTCTGGCACCGACACCCGCACGATATCCACGCCGGCGGCTTCCAGACGGTTGATCTGCGCGACAGTGGCCGCTACATCGTTGGTATCACTGTTGGTCATGCTCTGTACGGCGATCGGTGCGTCGCCACCGACAGGAACCGAACCAACCCAGATCTTTCTGGATTCGCGACGCTTGATGGGGGATTGGCCGTGCATGACTTATTGCCCTAGTTTCAGGCGAGCGGTCTCGCCACTGGTAAATGGAGCCACATCTACAGGCTGTCCGTTGTAGCTGACTTCAGCGCCACGGGCATAGCCCAGACGCAATGAAAGCGGCGGTTTGCCGCTGACTTCAAGGTTTTCGCCCTTGCGCTTGAGGCCGCTGGCAAGCACCTTGCCGTTGCCGTCGGTGACCTGGGTCCAGCAATCGGCGGTGAACTTGACGCTGACCTGACCAGAACCCGGCAGGATCGGCGCGATGGTCTCGGTGCTGGCCGGTGCCGACGCCATAGGAGCAGGCTGTGTGGCAGGCGCTGGCGCAGTAGCGGCTGGCGCTGGCGCGACAGCGGTGCTGGCGGGCGCCACAGGAGCGGCAGGAACCGTTGCAGGTGCTGCGGCGCTGTTCTGGGCTGGCGCGCTGTCAGTGGCCGGAGCCTCGCTGATCAGTGGCAAGGGCGCACTATTGGCGGGTGCGGCAGACTCTGGCGCCGCTTGCGGCCGTGGCTCGTCGATCGGGTGAATCTGGGTGGTGCCGTCCGCGCTCTCGACCTCAACGTGTTCAAGCACCAGACCGGCCAGGTCCTTGCCACGCATCGCAGCCTGGTCCTGCCACCAGAGAAAACCGCCACCTACCAGCACCACCAGCAACAACAGGCTGACGATGCGCAGAATGTTGTGGGACAGGCGCACAGGTTCTTCAATGCGGCCCAGCGCGTGTACGTCACTGCCCTTGCCGTTGGTGCCGGTATATTGATCAAACTGCGCCACCAGCGCAGCCTGGTCCAGCTCCAGCAGCTTGGCGTAGGCACGCACATAACCACGAGCGAAGGTATGTCCTGGAAGCTTGTCGAAAGCGCCGTTCTCAACGTGATTCAGCGAGCCGACGGTGAGATTGAGCCTCAGCGCCACATCAGGCAAAGACCAGTTCCGATGCTCACGAGCCTGGCGCAGGGTTTCCCCAGGATTCTGGTGACTGGCTGCTACAACTTCGGGATGCGCCGCTTTCATCATTGCTCCGACAGGTATTGCTGATATTCCGGCGTGCCGGGATAGAGTCTTTTCAACTGCAGCCCATAACTGGCTGCCTTGTTACGGTCTTCATAGATCTTCGCCAGGCGCAGCCCCAATAACAGGCTACGGGCATTCTGCTCGCTGAGCTGGCTGAACTGCTCGTAGAAATCACGCGACGGCACATAGTGCCCTTGCTCGTAGTTCAACTCAGCCATTTCCAGCAAGGCACGTGGCTGGCGCCGGTCCAGCCGCAGGGCACGGGTGAAATGCTCACGCGCCAGTTCGCGCTTGCCCAGTTGCAGCGCAGTCATACCCAGACTTTCAAA
This sequence comes from Pseudomonas sp. StFLB209, assembly GCF_000829415.1. Lineage (NCBI taxonomy): Bacteria > Pseudomonadati > Pseudomonadota > Gammaproteobacteria > Pseudomonadales > Pseudomonadaceae > Pseudomonas > Pseudomonas sp. StFLB209. Next base: position 623,240 of record NZ_AP014637.1, read on the forward strand.
TACCCGCGAGCGCTCAGGATACAGGTTATCAGCAGCGGCCTGCTCAAAACGCGCGTACGCTTCGTCAAAGCGGCGCTGCTCATAAAGGAAACTGCCGTAGTTATTGACGATTCGCGAGTTGTTACTGCTGGCGGAAATCGCCTTGAGGTAATACTGATCGGCCAGGGTGTACTCCATCTCGGCCTGGAAGACCAGAGCGAGTGCCGCGTTGGCGTCAGGATCCCTGGCGTTGAGCTCCAGGGCCTTTTTCAAGGGCACCTTGGCCCGCTCGGTCTGCCCTTCCTGGAGATAACCAATGCCAAGATGGACATAAGCCTGGAGCGCCTCGTCACGCCCTTTGCTGGTCGACAACGGGTTGACATCACCCGATGAAACACAACCGGCCAGCAGGATGGCGATACATAACAGCAACGAGGCACGCACAGACATGGAGTCTCTCTTCGCAGTCAGGTTCAAGAAGCGGCGGATTGCCCCTGCCGGGCTTCGGCAGCCAGCTCACGAACGGCGATATGACGCTCGCTGCGCCGGGTCCGGTCCATGACCTGGCCCACCAGCTGGCCGCAGGCCGCATCGATGTCTTCACCACGAGTGGTGCGTACGGTGACGTTGTAGCCGGCCTGATGCAGCATGTCCTGGAAACGGCGAATCGCGTTGTTGCTCGGGCGCTCGTAGCCGGAGTGCGGGAACGGGTTGAACGGGATCAGGTTGATCTTGCACGGTGTGTCGCGCAGCAGCTCGATCATCTCAGCCGCATGCTCGGGCTGGTCGTTGACGTCCTTGAGCAAGGTGTACTCGACGGTCAGTACGCGCTTCTCGCCCAGTGCGGACATGTAGCGACGGCACGAGTCGAGCAGCACGCTCAACGGATACTTCTTGTTGATCGGTACCAGCTTGTTGCGCAGCGCATCATTGGGCGCGTGCAGCGACAGGGCCAGGGACACATCGATGTGCTTGGCCAGCTCGTCGATCATCGGCACCACGCCGGAAGTGGACAGCGTCACCCGGCGCTTGGAAATGCCATAGCCCAGGTCATCCATCATCAGACGCATGGCAGCAATGACATTGTCGAAATTCAGCAGCGGCTCACCCATGCCCATCATCACCACGTTGGTGATGGCACGGTCGATGGTGGCGGGTACGCTGCCAAAGGATTTGTTGGCAATCCACACCTGGCCGATCACTTCGGCGGCGGTGAGGTTGCTATTGAAGCCTTGCTTGCCCGTGGAGCAGAAACTGCAATCCAGGGCACAGCCTGCCTGGGACGAAACGCACAAAGTACCGCGTTTGCCCTGGGGAATGAAGACCGTCTCGACGCAGCTGCCGGACGCCACGCGCACCACCCATTTACGGGTGCCGTCGCTGGAGATGTCCTCGCTGACGACTTCAGGACCACGAATCTCGGCACAGCTCTTGAGTTTTTCACGCAAGGCCTTGCTGACGTTCGTCATGGCGTCGAAATCATCGACGCCAAAGTGGTGAATCCACTTCATGACCTGCCCGGCACGGAAGCGTTTCTCCCCGATTGACTCGAAGAATTTTTCCATTTCCTGTTGGGTCAGACCCAGCAAGTTGGTTTTACCAGTGGTCGCGATCATGGATTCACCCTGCGCTCTGTAAACCCGAAGGCTTAGCGAGCGGTTACCTCGGTAGCTGCGAAGAAGTAAGCGATTTCGCGAGCAGCAGCAGCTTCGGAGTCCGAACCGTGAACGGCGTTGGCGTCGATGGACTCGGCGAAGTCAGCACGGATAGTGCCGGCAGCAGCTTCTTTAGGGTTGGTAGCGCCCATCAGCTCACGGTTGCGAGCGATAGCGTTTTCACCTTCCAGAACCTGAACAACAACAGGACCGGAAGTCATGAAGGCAACCAGGTCACCGAAGAAACCGCGCTCGCTGTGCTCAGCGTAGAAGCCTTCGGCTTCGGCTTTGGACAGTTGCTTGATTTTCGAGGCAACGATGCGCAGACCGGCGTCTTCGAAGCGAGTGGTGATCTTGCCGATCACGTTCTTGGCAACGGCGTCTGGCTTGATGATAGAGAAAGTACGTTGAACAGCCATGGTGAAACTCCAGAAACAGAAATTAAAGCGAAAAATTAAACCCGCGAATTATACGCGGGTTATGGAGTATTGCCTAACAAGATCCGTTGCAGGATCAGTCAGCCTCTTCGATCCACAACGCCTGGATGGCCTCAAGGACCTTCTCGCCGCCACGATCACGGTCGTCTTCGAACCCGGGCAACTGGGTCACCCAGTTGCGCAGATCGACGAAGTTAACGTAACGCGGATCGACGTCCGGCTTGCTCTCGGCCAACTGGATCGCGATTTCCTGCACATCAACCCACTTAAGACTCATGAATATCCCCCTCAGGAATCAGTGCGGCGCTTCGGCGGCGTGGTTGAGCGAGTATTTGGGAATCTCGACCGTGATGTCTTCATCACCGACAGTGGCCTGACAGGCCAGGCGCGACTGCGCTTCCAGGCCCCAGGCCTTGTCGAGCATGTCTTCTTCAAGCTCATCAAGCTCGCCGGTCGAATTGAAACCTTTGCGAATCACGCAATGGCAGGTGGTGCAGGCACACACACCACCGCAGGCGCTCTCGATCTCGATGTGATGCTCGTGGGCCAGATCCAGAATCGTCGTACCAGGCGCGGCCTCGACGACCATCCCCTCCGGACAATGCTCCGCATGGGGCAGAAAAGTCACCTTCGGCATCAGTTATTCCTCAATATCATTCAGGTTGCGCCCCGCCAGTGCGGCTTTGACCGTCGAATCCAGGCGGCGGGCAGCAAATGCATCGGTCACCTGCGACAGACGCTTGGTCTGCTGCTCGATGGCTAGCCCATCGGTGCCTTGCATCAATTCACGTAATTCGTCCATCTGCAGCCGGATCACCAGCCGCTCTTCTTCGTCGAGCAAGCGCTCACCGTCGACTTCAAGCGCACCTTCAACCGCTTCGAGCAGGCGCTCGGCATCGACCTGCTGCTCGCGCAATACGCGGGCCTCTTTGTCTTGGCCGGCGTTCTGGAAGGAGTCCTTGAGCATCCGGGCGATTTCGCCATCGGTGAGGCCGTAAGACGGCTTGACCTGGATACTGGCCTCAACCCCCGACCCCAGCTCACGGGCGGAGACATCGAGCAGACCGTCGGCGTCCACCTGAAACGTCACGCGGATCTTTGCCGCACCAGCGACCATCGGCGGAATGCCCCGCAGTTCAAAGCGCGCCAGCGAACGGCAATCACTGATCAGCTCACGCTCGCCCTGCAGCACATGAATCATCATGGCGGTCTGGCCGTCTTTGTAGGTGGTGAATTCCTGGCCACGCGCCACCGGGATGGTGGTGTTACGGGCAATGACCTTCTCCATCAACCCGCCCATGGTCTCAAGCCCCAGCGACAACGGGATCACATCGAGCAACAGCAGCTCGCCACCGTCTCGCTTGTTGCCAGCCAGCGTATCAGCCTGGATCGCAGCCCCGATGGCCACCACCTGATCCGGGTCGATATCGGTCAACGGCTGACGAGCAAACAACTCGCCGACCGCTTCGCGAACACGCGGCACGCGGGTCGAGCCACCGACCATCACCACGGCACTCACCTCGCCGACTTCAAGATCCGAGTCGCGCAGGGCGCGCCGGCACGCCTTGAGGCTGCGGGCAATCATCGGCTCGATCAGGGCGTTGAACGCATCGCGGGTCAGCTCAGCGCGCCAGTCACCATAGACCACCGGCACAACATCAGCGTCGGTCAGTGCTTCTTTGGCAGCGCAGGCGACTTGCAGCAAGCTGCGCTGGTCGGCCGGGGCCAGGTCGGACGACAGCCCTGCACCGCTGATGATCCACTGTGCGATGGCGTGGTCGAAGTCGTCGCCGCCCAGCGCAGTATCACCGCCAGTGGCCAGCACTTCAAAGACACCGCCGGTCAGGCGCAGGATGGAAATATCGAAAGTACCGCCACCCAGGTCGTAGATAGCCACTACGCCTTCGGCGCTCTGATCCAGACCGTAGGCAACGGCAGCAGCGGTCGGCTCGTTGAGCAGACGCAGCACGTTCAGACCGGCCAGCCGCGCAGCATCTTTGGTAGCCTGGCGCTGGGCATCGTCGAAGTAGGCCGGCACGGTGATCACCGCCCCCACCAACTCGCCACCCAGCGTCGCCTCAGCGCGCAGGCGCAGAACTTTAAGGATGTCAGCCGAGACCTGCACCGGGCTCTTGGCGCCCTGCACAGTGTCGATGAACGGCATATGCGACTCACCACCGACAAAGCGGTACGGCAGTTGCTCACCCAGCTGCTTGACGTCAGCCAGGCCGCGGCCCATCAGGCGCTTGACCGACAGCACGGTGTTGAGCGGGTCCTGTGGCGCCGCTGCCTTGGCAGCCTGCCCGACTTCAACACGGTCAGCGTGATAACGCACCGCGGACGGCAGGATGACCTGGCCGTTTTCATCGGGCAGTGGCTCGGAAAGACCGCTGCGCAGTGCAGCGACCAGCGAATTGGTAGTGCCCAGGTCAATACCGACAGCCAGACGGCGCTGATGCGGTTGTGGACTCTGGCCAGGTTCGGCGATCTGCAGTAAGGCCATGCTTTTAAGAGTAATCACAGGCGTGCGACCAGGGCCGCACGGGGTTAATCGTCGAGGCGCTCTTCGAGCTGGCGCACTTCTTGGGAGAGCTTGTCGAGAAACTGCATACGGCGCATCAGGCGTTCAGCCTGCTCGCGTTGTGCAGCATCATTCCAACAAGCGGCGAAGCTGTCGTTGAGGGCATCCTGGGCAGTCTTGAGGCGCTTTTTGAAGACCGCGACGCCTGCCACATCGGCATCGTCCTGCAGGTCTTCGAGCTCTTCACGCAACGCCATCTGCTGCAGCAGGAAATCCGGGTCATGCACCGTGACTTCCAGCGGCACTTCGTTGCCTTGCAGAGTCAGCAGGTAACGTGCACGGCGCGGCGAACTCTTGAGGGTCTGGTAGGCCTCGTTGAGGTTGGCCGACCGCTCCAGCGCCTGGCGCTGCTCCTGCTCGGAAGCATCAGCAAAACGGTCCGGGTGCACACTGCGCGCCAGCTCACGGTAGCGGCCCGCCAGTTGCTCGGAATCGATGACGAAATCCGGTTTGAGATCAAACAGCGCGAAATGACAAGGAGTACCCACGATCACCCGCCTTAGACGTTGAAGCTTTCGCCACAGCCGCACTCACCGCGCGAATTGGGGTTGGTGAACTTGAAGCCTTCGTTCAACCCTTCGCGGACGAAGTCCAGCTCGGTACCGTCGAGATAGACCAGGCTCTTCGGGTCGATGATGACCTTCACGCCATGGGATTCGAACACGGTGTCGTCAGGCTCGGTCGCATCGACGAATTCCAGCACATAGGCCAGACCCGAACAGCCCGTGGTACGCACACCCAGGCGAATGCCCTCACCCTTGCCACGCCCGTCGAGGGAGCGACGCACGTGTTTGGCCGCGGCTTCTGTCATGCTGATAGACATCGGAGCTCCTTGGATTGTCCCGGTTGGTGTTCGCCAGCGATAGACCGCGACGACTTACAGCAGACCTTTCTTCTGCTTGTAGTCACGCACTGCAGCCTTGATCGCGTCTTCGGCCAGAACCGAGCAGTGGATCTTGACCGGTGGCAAGGCCAGCTCTTCGGCCAGCTGGGTGTTCTTGATGGTTTCAGCTTCGTCCAGCGTCTTGCCCTTCATCCACTCGGTGGCCAGGGAGCTGGAAGCGATGGCAGATCCGCAACCGTAGGTCTTGAACTTGGCGTCTTCGATCACGCCTTGCTCGTTGACCTTGATCTGCAGACGCATCACGTCGCCGCACGCCGGAGCGCCGACCATGCCGGTGCCTACGTCCGGGTCTTCAGCGTCCATCTTGCCGACGTTGCGTGGGTTTTCGTAGTGGTCGATGACCTTTTCGCTGTAAGCCATGATTCTGTTCCTCTCACATCAGGGAGTCGCTCTACAGGCCGCGGCATGGCGGCCTGTCCGGGGGCGACTTTAAATTAGTGCGCCGCCCACTCGATCTTGGAGATGTCGACACCGTCTTTGTACATGTCCCACAGCGGCGAAAGCGCACGCAGCTTGGTGACCGCTTCACGAACTTTTTGTGCCGCGTAATCGACTTCTTCTTCGGTGCTGAAGCGACCGAAGGTGAAACGGATCGAACTGTGCGCCAGCTCATCGTTACGGCCCAGGGCACGCAACACGTAGGAAGGCTCCAGCGAGGCCGAAGTACAGGCCGAACCGGACGACACCGCCAGATCCTTGAGCGCCATGATCAACGACTCGCCTTCAACGTAGTTGAAGCTCAGGTTCAGGTTGTGCGGGATACGGGCGGTCAGGCTGCCATTGACGTACAGCTCTTCGAGGTCTTCGACCTGTTTGTAGAAGCGATCGCTCAAAGCCTTGATGCGCACGTTCTCGGCGGCCATCTCTTCTTTGGCGATGCGGAAGGCTTCACCCATGCCGACGATCTGGTGGGTTGGCAGGGTGCCCGAACGCATGCCGCGCTCGTGACCGCCACCGTGCATGGCCGCCTCGAGGCGCACACGCGGTTTGCGGCTGACGTACAGCGCGCCAATACCTTTTGGACCGTAGGCCTTGTGAGCCGAAAACGACATCAGGTCGACCTTCAGCTTCGACAGGTCGATCTCGACCTTGCCTGGCGACTGGGCGGCGTCAACGTGGAACAGTACGCCGCGCGAGCGGGTCAGCTCACCAATGGCGGCGATGTCGGTGATGGTGCCGACTTCGTTGTTGACGTGCATGATCGAAACCAGAATGGTGTCTTCACGCAGTGCGGCTTCGATCATGGCCGGGGTGACGATGCCGTCTTCGCCCGGCTCCAGGTAAGTGACTTCGAAGCCTTCGCGCTCCAGCTGGCGAGCGGTGTCCAGGATCGCCTTATGCTCGATCTTGGAGGTGATGATGTGCTTGCCTTTGGTGTGATAGAAGTGCGCAACGCCTTTGAGTGCCAGGTTGTCGGACTCGGTGGCACCGGAAGTCCAGACGATTTCACGCGGGTCGGCACCAACCAGATCGGCGACCTGACGGCGGGCGTTCTCGACCGCTTCTTCGGCTTTCCAGCCGAACACGTGGGAGCGCGAAGCCGGGTTACCGAAGTTGCCGTCCAGCGTCAGGCAATCCATCATTTTCTGGGCGACACGCGGATCGACCGGGGTCGTCGCGGAATAATCGAGGTAAATCGGCAACTTCATTGCATATCTCCTATCAGGCAGGCGCACCGCTCATTCATCTGCGTTCATTCAACGGCGGACGTTTCAATCTTACCCAGTTGCGACACGTTGCTCGTGTTCGAGCAGCGACGCTGATCCTGGCGCTGAGCGACTTCTTGTACCTCACGGCGAGTGACAAGATCCGCCAGGCTGATACCGCTTAAAAACTCGTGGATCTGCTGACTGAGGTCGCACCACAAATGGTGAGTCAGACAGGTGTCGCCGGCGTGGCAGTCACCCAGCCCCTGGCAACGGGTGGCATCGACCGATTCGTTGACCGCGTCGACCACCTGAGCGACCTGGATACCCTGCATGTCGCGTGAGAGCTGGTAGCCGCCACCCGGCCCGCGCACACTGGAAACCAGGTTGCCGCGACGCAGTTTGGCGAACAGCTGCTCGAGATAAGACAGAGAAATGCCTTGACGCTCAGAAATATCAGCCAGTGACACTGGCCCGTGCTGCGCATGCAATGCCAGATCCAGCATGGCTGTGACAGCGTATCGGCCTTTGGTAGTCAGACGCATGGCATGTACCGCGGTGGTTCAGAATAGGTGCAAGTATGCTATTCCCGAGTATTTGAGTCAACTATAAAACCGAGCAAAATAGTCGGACTTACAGCGAAATAGCGGGCGGGATGATAGCAAACATGGCACCGCAATGACACATTTCAAGCGCTGGCCTTGGCCGGATTGTCCTTGACGCAGTCGAACACCTCATCGCGCAACTCCGGCAATTCACCGGCGCAGTAGTCGCTGCCCAGCTTGTTCAGCGCACCACACATGCCCTCAAGGCGCACGTCGACCGCCTGCAGGTGATCGAGCAACTGACCGATCGCTCGCGCCACCGGGTCCGGCATATCCTGGCTGACACCATAAGCATCGAAGCCGAGCTTTTCAGCCATGGCCTTGCGCTTGGCCTCTGTCTCATCGTCTGGCTTGGCGATGACCCGCCCCGGAATACCCACCGCCGTCGCGCCGGCCGGCACCGCCTTGGTGACCACCGCATTGGAACCGATTTTGGCCCCTGCCCCGACCGTAAACGGCCCCAGCACCTTGGCACCGGCACCGACCACCACACCATTTTCCAGCGTCGGATGACGCTTGCCGGCATTCCAGCTGGTGCCACCCAGAGTAACCCCTTGATACAGGGTCACGTCATCGCCAATCTCGGCCGTTTCGCCAATCACGATGCCCATCCCATGATCGATGAAGAAACGCCGACCGATCTTCGCCCCCGGGTGAATCTCGATGCCGGTCAGCCAGCGACTGAAGTTGGAAACCATGCGCGCCAGCAGCTTGCAGTCAGCACGCCACAGCTTGTGCGCCCCACGATGCAGCCAGATGGCATGCATGCCGGGGTAGCAGGTCAGAACCTCGAAGGCATTGCGCGCCGCCGGGTCACGGTGGAAAACGCTTTGAATATCTTCTCGCAAACGCTCGAACATCACTGATCCTTCCGCTTATGGGGTTCACCACGTGCTGCTTTCTGAGTCTCCGTCAGGATGCCCCGCAGGATACTCAGTTCCGGTCGCTCGACCTCACTGCGCCCATACAGGCGGCGCAGGCGCGCCATCAGGTGGCGCGGCTTCTCAGGGTCAAGAAAACCGATGGCCACCAGGGTCTGCTCAAGATGCGCGTAAAAACCTTCCATCTCATCCATGGTTGCCAGCTCGCTTTCACGCGCAGGCTGATTACTCGCCTGCGCATTAACCGGCACTTGCCCGGCCAGCCAGGCAGTACGCACTTCATAGCTGAGCACCTGAACCGCAGCAGCCAGGTTCAGCGAGCTGAAATCAGGATTGGAAGGAATGTGAACATGGAAGTGACAGCGCTGCAGCTCGTCATTGGTCAGGCCGGCATGCTCGCGACCGAATACCAGCGCCACCTCCAGACCTTGCGCAGCCTGCTCGACGACTTTCACGCCGGACTCGCGCGGGTCAAGCATCGGCCACGGCAGGCTGCGGTCCCGGGCACTGGTGCCGAGCACCAGACTGCAACCGGTCAGCGCCTCTTCGAGACTGGCCACCACCTGGGTAGACGCCAGGATGTCATCGGCGCCGGAAGCTCGGGCATCCGCTTCCGGCGACGGAAAGACTCGCGGCTCGACCAGCACCAGGCGCGTCAGGCCCATGTTTTTCATGGCACGGGCCGCCCCGCCGATATTACCGGGGTGCGTGGTACCGACCAGGACAACACGAATGTTCTGCAACACCGCAAGCGCTCACTGACAAAATCAAGGGGCGCAAATCTTACAGAAACAGGCGTTCCTGCGCTATTAAGCTTGCGACACTTCGCCGCGCAGACGACGGACGAACACGGGCTGCAACTCGTCTGCCGGGGAGCGCTGCAACAAAACCACGCTGGAAATAATTTGTCGCAGCCCCTAAAATGGCCGGCTCTCTTTAACAGCCCTAGGTGACCTATCCATGCAGCCCATGCTGAATATCGCGCTGCGCGCCGCACGCAACGCCAGCGAATTGATTTTCCGCTCCATCGAGCGCCTGGATACCATCAAGGTTGACGAAAAAGAAGCCAAAGACTACGTCAGCGAAGTTGATCGCGCTGCCGAGCAGAGCATCATCGCCGCACTGCGCAAGGCCTACCCGGACCACGGCATCCTCGGCGAAGAAAGCGGCATGCACCCAGGCAAAGGTGAAGGCGCCGACTACCTGTGGATCATCGACCCGCTGGACGGCACCACCAACTTCGTACGCGGCATTCCGCACTTCGCCGTCAGCATCGCCTGCAAATACCGTGGCCGTCTGGAACACGCCGTGGTCCTGGACCCTGTTCGCCAAGAAGAATTCACCGCCAGCCGTGGCCGCGGCGCCGCCCTCAATGGCCGCCGCCTGCGTGTCAGCTCGCGCCGCAGCCTGGAAGGCGCACTGCTGGGCACCGGCTTCCCGTTCCGCGAGAACCAGCTGGATAACCTGGAAAACTACTTGGGCATGTTCCGCAGCCTGATCGGCCAGACCGCCGGCATCCGCCGCGCCGGTGCCGCCAGCCTGGACCTGGCCTACGTGGCTGCGGGTCGCTTCGACGCATTCTGGGAGTCGGGCCTGTCCGAGTGGGATATCGCTGCGGGCGCCCTGCTGATTCAAGAAGCTGGCGGCCTGGTCAGCGACTTCACCGGCGGCCATGAATTCCTCGAAAAAGGCCATGTGGTTGCCGGTAACGCCAAGTGCTTCAAGGCCGTACTGACCTCCATCGCGCCACACCTGCCAGCTTCAATCAAACGCTGATCGCAGCCGCATAAAAAAACCGGTCTTGATGACCGGTTTTTTTGTGCCCGAATCAGGTGATTCCGATTATTGGGCCTGGCCCAGAATCAACTGGCCGTTCTTGTCGACCGGAATACGATTACCTGGCTCTTCATTCATGCGCACCTTGCCGGTCTTGTCGCCCAACTGGTACTTCACGTCATAGCCAACCACCTTCTCGCTGATGTCATTGACTGTGTTGCAGCGAGTCTGGGTCGTGGTGTAAGTATCGCGATTCTGCATACCTTCCTGAATCTTGTTACCGGCATAGCCGCCGCCGGCCGCACCGGCCACTGTGGCGATTTTCTTGCCGTTACCGCCACCGACCTGGTTGCCCAGCAAACCACCGGCCACCGCACCCAGCACCGTACCGACGATCTGATGCTCATCCTTGACCGGCGCCTTGCGGGTCACGGTCACGTCCTTGCACACCTCACGCGGCGTCTTGACTTGCTGTTTGACCGGCTCGACCGCCAGCACATCAGCGTACTCAGGTCCCTTGACCAGACTGTAGGTGGCAAACGCGCCACCGGCTGTCACAGCAACGGCCCCCAACACGGCACCCACCAACAGAGACTTGTTCACTTGAACCTCCAAAGCTTCTCAAGCGCAAAATTATTGCGTTCTACCCAGCCTTGGAGCATAAAAAAAGGCGCGAGTTCAACACTCGCGCCTTTCTCGAACAAGCCTGACGTTTACGGCAGTTCGTCGACCTTATCGGTGGTTACCGGCGGAATCAGATCTTCAGCACTGAGTTTCAGCCAGATCAGCACCACGTTGGCAATGTAGATCGACGAGTAGGTCCCCGCCAGAACCCCCACGAACAATGCGATGGAGAAACCTTCGAGGTTGTCGCCACCAAACGCCCACAGCGCAATGATCGCCAGCAGGGTCGACACCGAGGTCGCGATGGTACGCAACAGGGTCTGGGTGGTGGAGATGTTGATGTTCTCGATCAGCGACGCCTTGCGCAGTACCCGGAAGTTCTCACGCACCCGGTCAAAGACCACAATGGTGTCGTTGAGCGAGTAACCGATGATCGCCAGCACCGACGCCAACACGGTCAGGTCAAAGGTGATCTGGAAGAACGACAGGATACCCATGGTCACGACCACGTCGTGAACCAGCGAGACAATCGCGCCGACACCGAACTTCCACTGGAAGCGGAACGCCAGGTACAGCAGGATGCCGCCCAGCGCCAGGAGCATGGCAATGCCGCCCTGGTCGCGCAATTCTTCACCCACCTGCGGACCGACAAACTCGACACGCTTGACCGTCACCGGGTTACCGGCGTCATTCTTGCGCAATGCGTCGGCAACGCTGGTGCCCAGATGCGGGTCGTCACTGGGCATGCGCACCAGCAGGTCGGTGGTCGCGCCGAAGTTCTGCACCACTGCATCGTGGTAGCCGGCATTGGTCAGCTCCTGGCGCACCTTACCCAGGTCGGCAGGCTGCTCGTAGGTCAGCTCGATGAGCGTACCGCCGGTGAAGTCCAGGCCCAGGTTAAGCCCTTTGTAGGACCAACTGAACAACGCCAGCACAGTCAGGAGCATGGTCAGGGCGAACGCAACGTTGCGCACGCCCATGAAGTTGATGGTTGATAACTTCATGGCAGCCTCTTAAATCCACAACTTCTTGAAGTCACGCCCGCCATAGATCAGGTTGATCATTGCGCGAGTTACCATGATGGCCGTGAACATGGAGGTAAAGATCCCCAACGACAGGGTGACGGCGAAGCCTTTGACCGGGCCGGTACCCATGGCATAGAGAATCCCGCCGACCAGCAGGCTGGTCAGGTTGGCGTCGATAATCGCCGTGTAGGCACGGTTGAAACCTTCGTTGATCGCCCGCTGCACGGTCATCCCGTTGGCCAGCTCTTCACGAATCCGCGAGAAGATCAGTACGTTGGCGTCGACCGCCATACCCATGGTCAGGACGATACCGGCGATACCTGGCAGGGTCAGTGTCGCACCCAGCAAGGACATCAGGGCCAGCAGCGCCACCATGTTGAAGGCCAGGGCCACGGTCGCAATCACACCGAAGAAGCGGTAGATGGCGATAATGAACAGCGACACCAACAACATGCCCCACAGCGAAGCATCGATGCCCTTGGTAATGTTGTCAGCACCCAGGCTCGGGCCAATGGTGCGCTCTTCAGCGAAGTACATCGGCGCAGCCAGACCACCGGCACGCAGCAGCAGGGCCAGCTCGGAAGACTCACCCTGGCCATTGAGACCGGTGATCCGGAACTGACTGCCCAGCGGCGACTGAATGGTCGCCAGGCTGATGATTTTCTTGTCTTCCTTGAAGGTCTGCAGCTGGACTTCTTTCTCTACCCCGTCCACAACCTGTTTGGCGTAGGTGGTCACCGGACGCTGCTCGATGAAGATCACCGCCATGCTGCGACCCACGTTACTGCGCGTGGCACGACTCATCAGTTCGCCACCGTGACCATCAAGGTTGATGTTCACTTGTGGGCGACCGTGTTCGTCGTAGCTGGCCTGAGCATCGGTCACCTGGTCACCGGTGATGATCAGCGCACGCTCGACCGCAGCGGCCGGACGGCCACCCTCGCGGAACTCGAACATTTCGGTGGTGGCTTTGCTGTCATCGGGACCTGCACCCAGACGGAATTCCAGGTTGGCGGTCTTGCCGAGAATACGCTTGGCTTCTGCAGTGTCCTGCACGCCTGGCAGCTCGACCACGATACGGTTGGCGCCCTGGCGCTGAACCAGCGGCTCGGCCACGCCCAGCTCGTTGACCCGGTTACGGACCGTGGTCAGGTTCTGCTTGATCGAATATTCGCGAATTTCCGCCAGCTTGGTCGGGGTCAGTGCCAGGCGCAGCGTGGCAATGCCGTTAAGCTCGGACGGGGTCACTTCGAAATCGGTGAAATTCTTGCGGATCAGGGCACGCGCCTGCTCACGCTCGGCATCGTCGCTGAAGCCCAGCTGGATGACGTTGTTCTGCTGCGGCAGGCTGCGATAGCGCGCCTTCTCTTTGCGCAACAGGGTTTTGACTTCGCCTTCGTAGACTTTCAGGCGCGCGTCGATGGCTTTGTCCATGTCGACTTCGAGCAGAAAGTGCACGCCGCCAGACAGGTCCAGGCCCAGTTTCATAGGGCTTGCACCCAGGTTGCTCAGCCAGGCCGGAGTTGTCCGGGCCAGGTTCAGCGCCACGACGTAATCGTCGCCCAACGCTTTGCGGATCACATCCTTGGCCGGCAACTGGTCTTCCTGCTTGGTCAGACGCAGCAAACCGCCCTTGCCATTCTCAGCCAGTGAAGCACCCTTGACGGCAATGCCGGCATCGGTCAGCGCCTTGCTGGCCCGATCGACATCCGCCTGACTGACCTGCAAGGCCGTGCTCGTGCCGGTGATCTGGATAGCCGGATCGTCAGGGTAGAGATTGGGTGCGGAATAAATGAAACCGATCGCCAGTACTGCAACGATCAGAATGTATTTCCACAGAGGGTATTTGTTCAGCATCACGCCGCCCGCTTAGAACGCGGGGCGCCTTGCGCGCCCCGTCGATTGGTAGATATGAAACTCAGAGCGCCTTCAAAGTGCCCTTTGGCAGAGTGGCGACAACCGAGCCTTTCTGAATTTTCAGCTCAACGTTGTCAGACACCTCGATAACCACAAAGTCGTCAGTCACTTTGGTGATTTTGCCGGCGATACCGCCTGCGGTGACCACTTCATCACCCTTCTGCAGGTTGCCCAGCAGGTTTTTCTGCTCTTTGGCACGCTTGGCCTGCGGGCGCCAGATCATCAGATAGAAGATGACCAGGAAGCCGACCAGAAAGATCCACTCAAAACCGGAACCCGCAGGACCTGCGGCAGCTGCCGGTGCTGCACCGTCCGCAAAAGCGGGAGAGATGAAAAAGCTCATTTAGCGCTCCATTTGCATAATTAGTATGTAAAGCAGGAAAAACTCTTTGGTTTCAGTCCAGAGGCGGTACCGCAAGGCCGCGCTTGGCATAGAAGACTTCAACGAAGTCGGCCAATTTACCCTGTTGGATAGCCTCGCGCAAACCAGCCATCAGCCGCTGGTAATGCCGCAAGTTGTGGATCGTATTGAGCATGCTACCCAGCATTTCGCCGCACTTGTCCAGATGGTGCAGATAGGCGCGGGAGAAGTTCTGGCAGGTGTAGCAGTCACAGGTCGGATCCAGCGGCGAATCATCATGGCGATGGAACGCGTTGCGGATCTTCAGGACACCGGTGTCGATGAACAGATGACCGTTGCGGGCATTGCGGGTCGGCATCACGCAATCGAACATGTCGACGCCGCGGCGCACACCTTCGACCAGATCTTCGGGTTTGCCTACCCCCATCAAGTAACGGGGTTTGTCTGCTGGCATCTGGCCAGGGAGATAATCCAGCACCTTGATCATTTCGTGCTTGGGTTCGCCCACCGACAGACCGCCAATCGCCAGGCCGTCGAAGTCCATCTCGGCCAGCGCGTCCAGCGAGCGCTTGCGCAGGTTCTCGTGCATGCCGCCCTGGACAATACCGAACAACGCCGCATCGCTGTCGCCGTGAGCGATCTTCGAACGCTTGGCCCAGCGTAACGACAGCTCCATGGACGTGCGCGCCACATCTTCGGTCGCCGGATACGGGGTGCACTCGTCGAAGATCATCACGATGTCCGAGCCCAGGTCACGCTGCACCTGCATCGACTCTTCCGGGCCCATGAACACCTTGGCACCGTCCACCGGCGAGGCGAAGGTCACGCCCTCCTCCTTGATCTTGCGCATGGCGCCCAGGCTGAACACCTGAAAACCACCCGAGTCAGTGAGGATCGGGCCTTTCCACTGCATGAAATCGTGCAGGTCGCCGTGGGCCTTGATCACCTCGGTGCCCGGGCGCAACCACAAATGGAAGGTGTTGCCGAGGATGATCTGCGCACCAATGGCCTCGATATCCCGTGGCAGCATGCCCTTGACCGTGCCGTAAGTGCCCACCGGCATGAACGCCGGGGTTTCCACCACGCCACGCGGGAACGTCAGCCGACCGCGACGGGCCTTGCCGTCGGTGGCCAGCAACTCGAAAGACATACGACAGGTGCGACTCATGGACGATCCTCCGGGATCGATTCCTGCGGCCCCGTGGGCGCGGGATTGCGGGTGATGAACATCGCATCACCGTAACTGAAGAAGCGGTAACCCTGTTCGATGGCTGCCGCATAGGCCGCCATGGTCTCGGGATAACCGGCAAACGCCGAAACCAGCATCAGCAGCGTGGATTCAGGCAAATGGAAATTGGTCACCAGCGCATCGACCACATGAAAGGGTCGGCCAGGATAGATGAAGATATCGGTATCGCCGCTGAACGGCTTCAAAACACCATCACGCGCAGCGCTTTCAAGCGACCGCACACTGGTGGTGCCCACCGCAACCACCCGGCCACCGCGCGCCCGGCACGCCGCCACGGCATCGACCACATCCTGGCCGACTTCCAGCCACTCACTGTGCATGTGGTGATCTTCGATGCGCTCGACGCGTACCGGCTGGAAGGTGCCCGCACCCACGTGCAGGGTCACGAACGCGGTCTCGACGCCCTTGGCGGCAATCGCCTCCAGCAGCGGCTGGTCGAAATGCAGCCCCGCCGTGGGCGCCGCGACCGCGCCGGCACGCTGGGCATACACGGTCTGATAACGCTCACGGTCCGCGCCTTCATCAGGGCGATCGATATAAGGCGGCAGCGGCATATGCCCGACCCGGTCGAGCAACGCCAGCACCGGCTCGGCGAATGCCAGCTCGAACAGCGTATCGTGGCGGGCAACCATGGTCGCCTCGCCACCGCCATCAACCAGGATCGCAGTACCCGGCTTGGGCGATTTGCTCGAACGGACATGGGCCAGCACGCGATGGCTGTCCAGCACCCGCTCGACAAGGATTTCCAGCTTGCCGCCGGAAGCCTTCTGGCCAAACAGCCGCGCCGGAATCACCCGGGTGTTGTTAAACACCATCAGGTCGCCAGGGCGCAGATGCTCCAGCAGGTCAGTGAATTGACGATGCGCCAGGGCGCCACTGGGGCCATCCAGGGTCAACAGGCGACTACCGCGGCGCTCGGCCAGCGGATGACGCGCGATCAGGGCAT
This sequence comes from Pseudomonas sp. StFLB209, assembly GCF_000829415.1. Classification (NCBI taxonomy): domain Bacteria; kingdom Pseudomonadati; phylum Pseudomonadota; class Gammaproteobacteria; order Pseudomonadales; family Pseudomonadaceae; genus Pseudomonas; species Pseudomonas sp. StFLB209. Next base: position 639,826 of record NZ_AP014637.1, read on the forward strand.
CGGGAAGATCGAAGGTAAAGTCGGCAACACGCATGATGGTGGGGGGTCGTCCAGCAGGGCCGGGAAGTTTAGCCGGTTTGCCCTGAATAGTAAAAAACCCTCAAAAATCATGGTTGACCGAGCGTCGAGTGCTCCCTATACTTCGCGGCCATTGAGCCCTGATGGCGGAATTGGTAGACGCGGCGGATTCAAAATCCGTTTTCGAAAGGAGTGGGAGTTCGAGTCTCCCTCGGGGCACCATACAAAGCCTGTAGATCCCTGATCTACGGGCTTTTTTTATTTCATGTGCGTAATTTTGGCGTAACTCCCCGGCATTGCACTCGCACCGACCGGACATCCTGACTCTCGAGGGAATGAGATGCTGCAGAAAGAGACGATAAAGCTTCATCGGTGCCCGCATTGCAACGTAGCGGAGCCGAACCTCAATAGAAGGACCATTTGGGATACGTTAGACGCCAACCGTACCTTTCACCGAAACTGGGCGTTTTATGTTTGCTCATCCTGCGGGGGCGTAATTACCACCGTCGCGATGAACAGGGGTAACAGGCCTGTGGAAATCCATGGGATGTGGCCAGCAGCGCAATCGGTGGACGAAGCAGTTCCTGCTCGCGCTAAAGATTTCCTGGAGCAAGCGGTAAAAAGCCTCCAAGCACCAGCCGGTGCAGTAATCCTTGCAGCAAGCTCCGTAGATGCAATGCTTAAAGAAAAGGGCCTCAAAGAGGGTTCTCTTTACAAACGCATTGACACTGCTGCTCAGCAGCACCTAATTACTGAAGAAATGGCAGCTTGGGCACACGAGGTTCGACTCGGCGCCAACGACCAACGCCACGCAGACGACGACGCCCCGCTGCCTTCAACGGAGGATGCCCAGCAAGCTATTGAGTTCGTACAAGCTCTCGCTCAGTTCCTCTTTGTGCTACCGAGTCGAGTGGCGAGGGCTCGGGGAAAATAGAAGCAGTATCACGGTGTGATAGGCCAAGTTTGTTGAGCCGTCATTGTGTATACGCGTCATACGAGACGCCCTCCTACACCTAACAAAGCAAAATTTAGGTTGCCCCCTAAAAAGCCTGTCAGATTTGTCAGATTGTGTTGTCTACATCCTGTAACCCTTATAGTTAGTGGCTTACAGAGCATCCTATAGGTGTCAGATCACTGTCGGACGAATGTCAAACCCTGACAGGATGACAGTGTCAGATCATCGATTTTTAAGCCATTGATTTATAAGGTTTTTATTTTTGAGATGGCAGAACTGCACACCTACATCCACCCTCACTGTCAGATCTGAAACCCTTGTAAATCAAGGCCTCCAGGGCTGTTTCCGACATACATCCCAGTTCTGACAGGCTTTTTGGGACCCCCTAAGAAAAGTGGTAGGTACGTCGGCTGATTGGGATACCCAGGCCACTCCCCGCCCCTCTTTATATGTGGAGAACAAGACATGCGAACCACCACAACTGCACCAGCACTCCCAGTCATCCAGTTGCTGAAACGGACTGGCTGGGAGGTACATTGGGATTATCAGGAAGGACCTGAGAGTGGCGTTCTGTTCAAGAACCGTGAGTACCTGCGCGGACGTGTTGACGGGATCCTGGACGTGCTCGGCATCGATCTGAAGTGTGTTTGTTGCGCCAGCGGCTTTACCGGCACCGTCAAGCGACTCCCCAAGGGGCAAGCCGAAGCCCTGCATGCTGCGCTGAACAGGCTGCTGATCCCGTTGGTGACAAACGAACACGCCCGCTTGGCACGTTTGCACCCGCCTCTTCACCCGCTTCTTGATGCTGCGAATATTTGAAACGCATCTGAGCCCCTTAATCAGGCGCCAGGCCACGCACGCTGCGGCCTCTGGCCGTTCATGCCTTCTTACGCTGCCCCCGCTCGTCATGTGCCGTTGGGAGCAGTGCCAGATTTGAAAAACCCTGTTTTCGCGGGTTTTCTAATTTTTCGCCCCAGCGGGCCGGGCCTTTGCCAGTATCGATGACACTGGACCGTCTGAGGCTCGCTGTGCAACGCGATGACATTTCCCTGCATAACCTTGCACATTGTGCAATGGCCGCTGCCCTGCGCGAGCCCACAGACGGCGCGGCCTGGAGCATTGATTGCACCACACCCGTTGTTTGCGCAAAAAAGGGACGCAAAGCCCGTCGGCGGGAGGGGGATAAGTGATTTTTCTTCGAGTTTTTTTTGCTGGCTGCGATTTTTCAATAACGTCCTGAGATTTGGATGCGACGGATTAATCGTTACGTGACGCTATATTTTATTTTCGTCACGTGACTATAATCTGCACCACTATCAGATGGAGCTGCCACCATGATCGATGCCAATGACAAGCACACAGGAAGACTGGATCTCGGAGTCGAGCCCAAGAAGCGAGGCCGCCCGCCTACCGGCGCAGCCCTTTCAGGTGCCGAGCGGCAGCGCGCATACCGAGAACGTCAGCAGAAGATCATGTCACGTGACGATAACTCGGAGCTGCGCCTGGCACTCAAGGCGGCGCTTGATGATGTCGAAGACCTTCGAATGAAACTTCGGGTAGAGCTGGAGATGACGCACAAGGCACAATCCAAAGCGGTTCAGCTTGAGCTGCGCGTGAATGAGCTGGAGGCTGAGCTGGCATCGCGGCGTACGATGATAGGTAGTGATCGTGTCTGGAGGATGCAGTACAAGGTCAAAGGGGCGCGCAACTGGACGACTACCAGAAGCATCGACGGGATGCAGGAGGATGAGGCGTTCTTGAAGGTACGCGAACTGGTTGCCCAGGCCGCTGGGAGTGACAGGAACAGCCAATGGCGAGCGATTAGGGAGGATGGAGTAATATTTAATCCCAAAGATTGCAAATAACAGCGCCAGCCATTATTTACCTGCAACCCATGGAGCCAAGAGTGAGCCAAAATCCTGTAGGAAAGCTGCTGCAATCGATTAACAAAAGCGAGCGATCATCTGAACTGTTCGACAAACTCGGAGAAGTCGCACTAGACAAGTTTCTTGATAACGACTTAATCAAAGAAATCCCTATTATCGGAACAGTAATAAGTTTGCTGAAGGCCGGAGACGACTTCAGAGCCTACGCTTTTGCCAGGAAGATCATTGGTTTCCTACAGGAGGTTGAGACCGTCACAGTAGAGGAGCGGGATCGTTTCTTTGAAAAGCATTGTCAAACCCCTGAGCAACTCACTGAGCTTGGCGAAACAACCTTGATGGCACTGGACAAGGTTGACCACCCTACGCTCGCGCAAATGTACGGGCGCGCTTTTGCGTTAATGCTAAAAGATAGCGAGGCTGGCAAGCTCTTGTTCGAGCAGTATTCGTACATCATAAAAAACATGAGCCCCTATCTACTTAGAAATATGGGCAGTATCTACAAGTATTCGGGCATATCCACATTTGACACCCATGCCGCTCATGAACTTTGCAACTACGGACTCATGGAACAAAAAATATTTGCCCGAGTAACGAACAAGGATGAGATGCAGCGTACCTATATGCCAACTGAATACGGACGTAGATTCTACGACGACATCATTCGACCGTTTCAATAACACAAACTAGAAACCCGTCAGATGGCGGGCTCTTTATCCAGCGCTCTACAGGGTAACGCTGCCCAGCATCGCTGACAGCCCGCCCGCCTTCGCCGCCGCTGCAGTGAAAGCAGCCGCATTGTTCGGTGGCGGCGACTGAGGGTGCGTATGGGCCGCGATCTGCGTGTTCATCTCTTGCACCAGATCGAGCAGGTCGACCACAACCTGGAACAAATTCACGTTGCCCGACCCGATATGGTTCTTCGGCGCGACCAGGCGCTGGCTGCCCTGGGTGATGCTCTCGCGCAGGCCTGCGATCCGCTCCGACATATCGCCCTGAACGGCTGTGTTGTGCTTCTTGCCCACGACCAGGTTGTAATCGCGCCCGGTGGCCTGGTGCATGTCGTCCAGGGCGGCCAGGCTCACGGTCCCGCCGCTGGCCAGCTTGAGCGCGCCCAGGGCCTCGACCTTCTTGATCCCCCCTACCGTCTCGGTGGAATGGTGCTTCACGTCCTGGGCATGGCTCTGGTACTGCTCGCTGTTGCCCAGCGCCTCGACTTCCCGGGTGATCGCCTGGTCGCGGATCTTGCCGTCAGTCTGTCGCAGCCAGTCGCCGTCCGCCGTGACCCGCTGCTGCACGCCGTCACTGTGCTGCCAGAGCTGGTCGCCGTTGGGCACCTTCGGCAGGCTAAGGCCGTGCGGCAGGACTGACTGGATGTACGGGTGGCTGGGCGAGCCATACGCAAAGCACACGACAACCCGGGTGCCTTCCTGAGGAAAGGCGAACATGCCCATTTCCTCGCCGCCCGAAGGCAACGGCAGCGGCACGCCGGCAAGGATCGGCAGCGCCGGATCTGGCTCGCCGTCCTGGCCCAGGACCTCGATGTCGACGCCGTAGCGCGGGCGGAAGTCGTCGCACAGCCCGGCGTCGGCCGGGGCGTCCGGTACCGCAACCACGCGGCCAAAGCGCGGCAGGTGGTAACCGCCGGTGAGTTCAGGGAAAAGGCGCTCTACGCTGCGCTTTATTGCGTCGTCCATTTGATGGCCATCTGTGTGCCGGCCAGCGCAACACTGGTGATGCGCTCGCCCTGGTTAATTGTGACGCCTGGCCGCAGGCCAGGCACCGCTGAGATCATTGCGCTCTGATTGCCTTGGTATCCATCAAACAGCTTGGTTGGCATTTGCAGCGGCTCGCGGGTACCAAAAAAACTGTCGGCCCAGGAGCCGACGAATATTTCTCCGTCACCTTGCTGCTGCCAGATCAGGTCATCGATGGCGAAAACCCGGGCCAGGCTGTCCATGGCCAGGGTGCCGGCGGCCAGGCTGTAGAAGAACGGCGCCTTTACCCGGGTGTATCCCTGGTCCGGTACCCGAAACTTCAGCCCGGTTTTAATGCTGATGTCGGCCAGCACGGCGCGCAGGTCGACATGGCGTAGGTTCATCGGCAGCGGCCGGGCCAGCACGGCGGCCAGCTCGCGGCAGTACACCACCTGCTCCAGGCCATTAGCCGCGGTGCTGCGCTCCACGTAGCCGATAAAGTGCCGCTGCAGGGTCGCGTCGTTGTAGCCGATGTCAAAAGTCACCAGTTGGCCAGGTTTCGCGCCACTGGCTTGGATCGTGAATGTGGCCCGGCCGGGACTTTTCAGGTCCAGACGCACGTCGTCCTGCACCAAGGCCTGAGCGGCGCCGCCAATAGTAAGTACCTGGTGCAGCTTCACGGTTTATCCCCCAGATAGGTGTCCACTTTCTTCAGGAAGGCCTCAAAACCAGTCAGCTCCTGCGGTGCGCCGGATTCGCCGGCAGCGCCGGTACCGGACACGCCGTCACCAGGTGCCGACTGGCTGGCCACGTCGTTGCCGGCGCGGCGCTGCTCCTTCTTCTCAGGGTTCGACAGCTTTTCAGTCAACGTGAATTGGATGATCCACTGCTGCAGCGTGTCGTCCTCCCGGGCGCTCACGCTGTCGGTGAACGTGACCTGGCGGATCCCCATGGCCTGGGCCGTGTCGTTGACGATCCGGTACGTCGTCTGCTGGCCACCGCCTTCGGTGCCCTCGGCCAGGCGCATGAGCGTCTGCAGATCCTCGACCTTCGTGAACGGAATCATCATGGCCACAGTGAGAGTCTTGGGTTTGAAGCCCTTTTCAGACTTGTCTGTCGCACTGGTCTGCCCGGACATGTCTGCCGCCTCGATCTTGAGGCTACCGGTCAGCTTCATGCTGTTGCCGATGATCTGCGTGCCGTTGAGCAGGATGGTCATAGGCCCACCAGCTCCCGCACGAAGCCCAGACCCGGCAACGATCCCACCAGCATGAGGCCCGACGACAAGGCCCACTCATGCCCTGGGGCGTCTGCGCCTTCCAGGATCTGCCGGCGCAACTCGTCAGGATCGCCTGGGCCGACCAGGCGCGCCTGCATCGAGGCGTCTGGCGAACCGTTGGCCAGCAGCTCCTGCAGGTCAGTCAATGTCTGGCTGTGCTCCAGGGTCTGCTGTGCCTTGCGCTGCGCCAGTTGTGCCAGATCGCTGAGCGGCGAGCTGTCGGCCGCGTAGCTCTCCAGTTGGGCAATCTGGCTGGTCATGGCTTGGCTGGCGGCTTTCAGCACTGTGCAGCGCTCCAGGGGCAATGCTGACCAACGCGGCAGCGCGCCGGCAGTGGGCAGTTCCCACTTTTCGGCCTCAAGGCGGAAGATCTGCCCGGCCCGGCGCTCGGCTCGCTGCAGATCCGGGATCGGCATCAGTGCATTGAACGTCGACAACGTGCTGGCCAAACCGTCATAGCGCGTGCCCAGGAACAGCAGCACCAGGGCATATTGCTCGCCGGCCGGGCGCTGCGGGTCGCTGCCGTCCTGCAGCTTGTCCGCCAGACGCTGCAGCACGTTCGGGGCCGACAGGTAACGCTGATAGCCCGTGCCCTCACCAACGCCGGACTGGAACGGTGTCACGACAATACACTGCGGCACCTCCCCAAACTGCGCATCGAGCGCTGCCCGGCCGGTGCCGATCACGCCCTGGACAGCTGCGCCGATCGTACTCAAATCCGTGCTGGCCAGCGCCTGCAGTTGACCCAAACGCTCGCTGGCACCGGCAAGCTGCGCAGCGGCCAGCTCCTGGCCCTGGGCGATGTCATCCATCCAGCTCGTGGCCTCGGTTGGCCACTGCAGCGTCACCGGTGCCCAGGTCATGCCGGCACCATCACTTCGTCGTACGCCACCTGGTAATGCGCGAAGAACTGCTCAGCGATATTGATCGCCCGGATGTCATCGAGGGTTTTCGCCGCGTTGATCAGTTCAGACACGGCGCGTTCACCCCGGAAGCATCCGCGCACGTGCGCGGCCATCGACTTGGCGATCGGCTCGATCTCGGCCAGGGTCACGACCTGCCAGCCGTTGACCGCTTTCCAGTCCGTGTCTGGAATCAGCCCATGCTTGAGCGTCGTGTAAGCGTTGCCCAGCTGCGCCTGGCTCTCGCGGTCAGTGAGGATCTGCAACCCGTTTGCAAGCGTCAGTCCGGTGGTTTCGAACGTGAAGCGGTGGCTGGCCAGCTCGGCGTGCAGATCGGGTTGATTGAGGCCGACAGCAAGCGCCTCGGCCGCCTCGGCAGAGTCGGCCAGCCAGTAGCTTTCGTACATCTGTTCTGTGTTGATGATCAGCGCCTGGCCGTCAGCAAACGATTGGACCTGGTACATGAGTCACCTACGCGATTTTGACAAAGGAGTTGAGGAAGCCGGCGCTGGTCTGCCCAGCAAAGGCGTAGATCTCGCCATTGATGACGTTCTGGGATTGGCTACGGCGAACGCCGCCACCAGACGGCAGTTGTTCCCACTTGTCTGTTGGCGGGTCATACACCCACAGTTCGGCGATAACCGTGTTGTTGTCTGTCATACCGCCGTAGTGGTAAATCTTGCCGTCGACCTCGGAAAGCCGGCCGTAGACCCGTCTGGTCGGCAGTGCCGTCAGCGCGGCCCAGGTGTTGTCAGCCGGATTAAATGCCTTGAAAAAACCGTTTTCGTAGACATACATTTTGCCGACGCACGCCACTGCATCGATGCCGTTGTAGTTCAGCGCTGGCCGCTCACCGATGGTTACCCATTTGTCGGTGTCGAACTCGTAGACCCACAGTGCGGCAGGACCGTAGTTGTAGTATTGGATGCCGCCCCAGACGTACATCTTTCGTCCGATTACCACTGCCGAATGACTGATTCGCTCTGAGGGCGCGTTCGCCTTGGACGTCCACGTACCTGCTACCGGGTCGTAGACCCGAAGGGTTTTTACCCAGGTCGGGGACGTGTCGCCACCACCCCCGAACAGGTACAGCTTGCCCTCAAACTCCACCATGGTGGCCCCGCTGCGTGCGGCACCTGTTTGCTCACCTACCAGTTGCGCCCATTGATTGGTCGCTGGGGTGTAGCGCCAGAAGTCAGTGGGGTAGCCGCCGTTCGACCCGCCGTACACATAGAGCTGGCCATTACAAACGGCACTTGCGGCGAAAGACCTCGCCGTCGCGCCGGCGTTCAGGAATGTGTAAACGCCCTTCAAAATGTCGCTGGTGGTGAATGACACGACGGCGGACCACTCAGATTCGCCCAGGGTTGCACCCTTGTGCTTGAGCCGGCCATAAACCAGCGTGGCGAACGGCAGCGCGTTGGGCGGCTGGAACGAAATCAACTGAGTCGTGCTGAACCCTGAGTCGTACAGAATCGTCGAAAAGTCGGCTTTCAGGGACAACTGCAGGCGGCTGGATGCATGCGTGTCGCTGCCCCCATAAACGCTGAAGGCGTCACTTGTCAGCTTGCCCGAGGGGCTGACCTTGACTGCACCGTCCAGCGGGCTGGTGATCGTTGGCCGGCGGATGTACACCGATGCCGTGTTGAACGTCACCACCGTTGACCACGCCGATTGCAGCGTCTGGCCCACGAACAGCCCCCGCGTGTAATAGCGCTTCGACGGATCCAGGCGCTTGCTGAATCGCGCCAGGGCAATGTTGACCAGATCCGTGGCCACGGTTTCATCCAGCACCAGGTCAGTGAACGCGGCATCGCGTGCGACCTGCAGGCGGGTTTGCTTGTGCGTGTCGTAGCCGGTCGGGTAGACGGTGAATGCCGATAGCGCGAACGTCGGTTCAAACCCTACGTTTGCCGCGTTGTTCGCCGGTGAGGTGATCACCGGCGCCGCGATCGCAGGCGCTCCCAGCGCGACCTTGAACGGCACATCGACACCGTCACGGGTCACGGTCAGCGTGACAACACCGGCAGCGGCGCCGGACGGGATGGTAAGCGTGATCGTGTCGCCGGTGCGGGCCAGAGTGCCCAGACTGGTGCGCACGGCCCACGTGGCGCCGATACTGTAGTCAGTGATCTTGTACGTGTTGTTGCTGCCCGGGTAGACCAGGTTCGGGCCGTCCAGATTGACCAGTGCCGGCGGCGTCCAGTTGTCCAGGTCCAGCTTTTTATCAAGCTTGGTTTCGATTGCGGCCAAGCGGTCATTAACCCGGGCGAACAGCACCGAATAGTCGAACTGCCAGGTCTTCGCGGGAATGGCAATTCCGGTCAGCGCTTGAGCACCGTTGTACTCAAGGACAATGTTGCGCGTCAGATTGTTACCCGCTTGCAACGGGGGAATCTCGCGGCGCTTCTGCAGCAGCGGCACGTACGCGACGATCAGCAGCGTACCCTCAGCGGTCTGCAGACCAATCCAGTTGAAGTCGAAGTCTCCTAACTCGCTCGTCATGAGCAGGCTGTAGACGACCCGGTTCGCGTCCAGGTAGCCGAAGTGCTGCACGTCTTCGCTGTGCACGATCTGCTCGGCGGCCGGCAGGCCTGCGGCCCGGTCAACGGGCTTTGAGGTGTCCAGGCCCGGCACATTGGCCAGGATGAACCGGGTCACGTCGACGGTCTGTTTGGCCGCTTGTTTCTGCGCAAAAAGGCTCTCGCCGGCCAGGGTAATGCTTGCACCCATGGGTGTTTCCTTACTGAGTAATGAGGGTCATGTGGTCGTGGTCGAGCTGGTGGGCCAGCAACGCGACCCCCACGGTGTCTGTGTCGTCGAATCGAGCGGTGATCGTCATGTGGTCGCTGGCCACGTCGTACGCATCGAGCTGCAGCACGACATGCGTAGTACCGACCAGTTCGTAACGCCGGCAGGTGCGCCCGTATTGATTGACGATCAGGTCCAAAAGCATCGGGTAGTCCGATAGCTGCTGGTCGCTCAGCAGCAGTTGCACCACGTCCCAATCCCGGTTGTGCTGCCGCTCCAGGATCTGCACGTCACCGATGCCCAGCCGCTGGAAAATCCGCTTGAAGCCGACCGTAGAGCCGGCGTCCTTGGCATTGGCAAATGCATACTTCACGCGCAGGCGATAGAGGCTCAACGGCTCACCCCGGAACCGGCTGATGTCCCGCTGCCAGGCCAGTAGGTCCAGGATCTGCGGGTGGCAGGTTTCCGGATCGAGCTGCAGCAGCGGCCAGGTCATCCAGGCCTCGGCCCGGTCCCACCAGGCCTGTGCGGCGGCCTTGAGCTTTGTGGCCTCGGCTCCATCGAGCCAGAACGGGAGTTCGAGCTTAATCACCGATGGCCACCTGCAGGTTGCGGATCCGGGGGATGTTCAACTGCGACACGATGTCGGTGTTCTCGAACCGCAGCGACTCAAGACCTGGGAACTGCTGGTGCAGCTCTTCGCCCAGGCGGCTGAAAGAAAACCGCGACTGCGGCAGCGTCAGAGTCAGGACGTAGCCGGTGCCGGCGGTTTCGCGGAAGGCGGTACGCACGAACTGCTCAACGCTGGCCAGCAGCGCCTGGCGCTCGTCCGCATTGAGCGTCAATCGCGGCCAGATCTGCAGGCTGATGTCGTGCTGGGTTTCCGGCATGACCTGGACCAGCAGGTCGTCGCCGTGGCCATGGTTGCCCTCGATCGTGACCTGGGCGTTCATCTGCTCGATGTAGCTCGCCGCCGGCACGCCCTGGTCAAACAGCACAAAGGCGTTGGCGTAATAACTTCGTATAGCATACATTATACGAATTTGTAGTTGTGACTGACCGGCTTGGAATACGCCCAGGGCCGTGGTCACCAGTTGATACACCGTGCCGTTGATCGAGGCCGACTGAATGACCGTGCCGATCGGCACCTGCAGCGTGCCGGTGCTGTCAGCCCGGGTGAACAGGATCTGCCCCACCGCGCGGCCGGCACCTTTGCGCTCCACGTCGACCGCCCAGGCCAGCATGTCGAGCCAGGCGCCGCCGGCGGTCTTGACGAAGAAGTTCGGCAACACCGTGTCGCTGACAAAGGTCAGCAGCCACAGCAGCGGCTTTGTAACCAGGGCGCTGATGACCCGCCAGAACGGCGAGTAAGCCGACGTGTTCGACAGTTGGCTGCCCTGGGCAATGACCTCCGCTTCCCACGCTGCGCGCAGGCCTGCCTCAGTAGTCGGAATGCCTGAATCGGCCAGCGCTTGCTTGAAGTCCACCGTCACAGGTTCACCTCCAGATCCCCAAACTGCAGGGTCTTGGCGGTGACCAGGTACTTGCCCAGATCCTGCTTGATGATGCGGGCCGTGCCAGGTACCAGCCGCACATCGTTCTCAACCAGCAGCTCCAACTGCTGGATGCAGTCGCGCTGCCGCAGGGTGTTGCGCTCGCCCAGCAGGGTCACCAGCAAGCCCGACTCGCGGATCATGTGGCCGATGTCCTGGGCGATGCAGGCGCGGTCGGTGACCTGCTCCGGCTGGCGGGCCAGGTCCAGGGCAAAGTCGTTTTCGACGATCAGCAGATCTACAAAGTCGCTCATCAGCCCACCGCCATGCCGATCATGTTTTCCAGCTCCAGGTTGGTCATAGGCTTGGTATTGGTCAGGTTCAGGTTTTCGACGTGCACGCCGGATTTCGCAGGCTGCGCGCTGGTGTTGGTCGCGTTGTTGTTGGTCTGGATCTGGCGCAACAGTCCGCCTTGGGGTACGGACTCGGCGCGCTGAGGCGACACGCTCCCCACGCTCGCACTCATGCGCTGGCGGGTCTGCTCGGCCTGTTCGCCCAGGTCGGGGGTGGTGACCAGCTTTGGCGGCTCTTTGACTTCAGGCAGCGGGGTGACGCCCGGGATCGGGGTCGGTACCGGCGCCGTCGTACCGGGAATCTCCGGTACTGCCGGCGGCTTGGGTATATCGCCAAACGCCGCCTCGATCTCGACGCCCGGGATCTTGTTCAGCATCCCGATCAGGCTGTTGATCGAGTCCTTGAAGATGGCCACGATCCCGTCCCACGCCGCACTGGCCAGGCCGGTCCAGCCGCCGATCGAGCCGAACCAATCGGACAGCGACTGCAGCTGGCCCGCGATGAACTGAAACGCCGCGGTGTTCATCAAGGCGCCAGTCCACTCGTCCCAGTAGATGACTGCTGCAGCAACCACCGCGACCAGCGCGACGATGCCGGCGATGATCAGGCCGATCGGGTTGGCCATCATCGCGGCGTTGACCAGCCAGATCGCGCCCTGCCATGCCAGCATGGCGACCCGCACGACGCCCATCCACGTGTACATGGCCACCAAGCCGACAACGAAGGCCGTGATCATTACGGCGTGGTAAATGAACATGGCGATCGACTTGAAGCCGGTCCAGGTCAGCACGTTCCACACCGTGACAAGGCCCAGCCAGACCATTTTTGACATCCCGACAACGAGCGTCAGCGCGGACATGGCCGCAATGATGCCCAGGACAGCCAAGGCAGCGATCCCGATCGCACGGGTGATGTTCGGGAACAACTGTGTCCAGCGGGTCAGGGTCGAAGCGATGCCGACCAGCTTGTCCATCAATGGTGTGAGCATCGGGATCAAGGCTTGGCCGAATGCGATGCGCAGCGCCTGCACGGCGGCGCCGAACTGCTGCCACGGGTCGACCATGGCTTTTGCCATGGCCTCGGCGTTCTCCAGGCCTCGGACCTGGCCCAGCTCCGCAATCCCGTTCTTGAGCCGATCGGTGTCCTGGGCCAGGGCGCCGATCACTTGGGCGCCTTCGCCGCCGAAGGCCTCGATCAGTTTCGCGTTGCCGGCTGCGTGCTTCAGGTCACCGAACTTGCCCTGCAGTTTCTCAAGGATCTGGAGCATCGGCAGGGTGTTGCCGGCAGCGTCAGTCAGTTTCAGGCCCGTTTTCTCGGCAGCGTTGCCGATGTTTTCGAAGAACGCTTTATAGCGGCCGCCTGCGTCGCCACCTTCCATTGTCGACGACAGGGTGCCCATCACAGCCATCTGCTCGGCAAAGCTGATGCCTGATGCCGTGGCGATCGCGCCGGCCTCCTTGAAGGCGTCTTTCAATTGGGCACCATCGGTGCGGAACAGCTTCACGGCCAACGCTGTTTGACCGCCCAACTGCTCGGCCCACTGCACGCGGCCCATCTTGTCCGCTTCGCCTTTAAACAGGTTGTACATGGTGCCCAAGTACGCACTGGTCGTCTCGGCGTCGGACTTGGTGGCCTTGGCCAGCACGCTGCTGACGTTGGTTACAGCGGCGAGCTGGCCACCGACCAAACCTTTAATCGCCCCGTCGATCGACCGGGCGGATGCTACAAATTCGGCGGCGCTGGCCCCGTACTGCACGGAAAAATCCAGCGCCTTGGCATTGAGTGAGGTCAACGCATCTTCGGCCACGCCCAGGGCGCGCACGTCGCCCAGAGCGCGGTTAACTTCAAGTGCGGGTTCCAGGGACGCGGTAATGCCGTCCAGGGATTCCTGCATGCCGACCCAGCCCGCGCCCATCTGAATGATGCTGGCTTGGCCTTGTTCGGCCAAGTCGGTGATCGTGTTCTTGATCTTGCCGGCCGGCGCCGTGACCTTATCGGTCAGGCTCAGGATGAAGGCCAGGCGGGCGTTCTGGTCAGCCATGGGTTATCCGTTGAATGCTTTGGCGATGCCATTGGCGACGGCTATTTCAGCCCGTCGCCAATACTCGTCTTCCAGGAACTTGGCCACGCCCATGTTCTCGATGGTTGGCTCGGCACCTGGCAGCCAGCGCAGGGTGAAGGCCATCAACTGGCCCAACCCGTCGTCACTCAGTGCAGCCGCGTGGTCGAGGGCTTTTTTACGATCACGCCCAGGTCAGGTGCGTATTCCTCAACCAGAGCGCCGGTCAGCGACATGGTGTGCACCGGATTGGCCAGGATCGCCTTGAGTGCTTCTTTCTGCTCCGGCTGTACCGTGCTGATCAGCAGGTTGTGGGCCGGAGCGACCTTGTTGTTCTGGGTGGTGCTGTTGAAATATTTGGTGATGTCAGCCGGGGTAAATGTGAAGCTGAATTCACTGGTGCCGAATTCCAGGGTGATGGTGCGGTTTGCTTCAGACATGGTGTTTTCCATTGGTTTGAGGGTGTTTCAGGGTTGTGCCGGTGCGTGAAACACGACCCGGAGGATGTAGTCCTGCAGGCCCAGGATCATTTCGTTGGCAAGGGCGAGCTGGTCTCGGAGGGTGAAATAATCCGATCTAGCGTCTGCAGCGAGTTCGGCGGTGCCTGCATCAGCCAGGCCGGCGGCGCCGGGATCTGCGGATCTGGGCACGTTGCAGGCCGCACGGACGAGCAGCCGCTTATCACGGTCAGCAACAGCGCGCTGCAGAGCTTTGTTTTCAGTGAGTGCATCGTTCAGGGCCTCAGTGCGTTCGTGGTCGACCTGGTTGCGCGCGTCTAGCATTTCGCCGGTCAGGCGTGCGGCTTCGCGGGCGTTTTCCAGGTCCTGATTAGCGGTCGCTAGTTCGTCCCAGGCATCGCTCAGCTTTGCGCGTGTCGCGTTCAACTGGCTTTCCAGGTAGCAGTTGAAAGCCACCACGATGCCAACGAGCAGGAAGATCAGGATGTGGCGTAGGCTGATGGTCATTTCAGGCACAGCTCCATTTCTGCAATCCGGCGGTTATGCAGCCCAGGAACGAATTGTTTGGTGCCGTCTGCACGGGTCACATAGGCCCAGACCGGGCGACCGTCCGGTCCATAGGCCAGGGCACGGCAGCCGTCAGCGATCTTGCCGGCGTTGATCAGGCGCATGGCTCGACTCGCGCAGGTGCTGGGCACGCCGTTGTTGTGGCCGTGGCTGTACAGGGCGTCGAACGTGTTCTGGCTGATGGCCGGGTTCTTGATGCAGTCGGCCAGCATCAGTTGGCCTTTGGTGACCACCAGGCGCTCCACTTCGCCGCAGCGATCGTCGGACCAGTAGTCACCAACCACGACCGGATAAGGGCTGGTGTGCTTGGTGATGCCGGCGCACACGGTCGGCAGGCCACGAGCCAGGCGGTCGGCATACACGACGTTCTGGCCGGCGCCTTCCCAGCGCTCCAGGAATGCCATCAGGCCGCTGGTGCCCAGCACAAGGCCAAAGGTGCCGGCGATGAGCTTGGTGCGCAGGCTCATGGCTTGGGCTTCCAGTCGCGCAGCATCTGCCGGTACTTGGGAGCCAGCAGGACGATCTGCAGCACCATGTAGAGAGCGGTCAGCATGTAGGCGACCGCTGACCAGTCGACGGCGCCTGTCGCACCGGTGGCGGCCACACCGATGGCTGGCGAAGCCTTGGCCAGAGCGATGGCAGTGTCTTGAGCGGCCTGATTCGCACTCATTAGCGGCGTCCTTTCTCGGTAAGGGTCTGGCAAGGTACGCAACGGGTGATCCCGCCCAGGGCGCGGCGCGCCTCGGGGATCTCGCGGTCGCAGTCCTGGCAATGGGTGAGGCTCGGGCCAGATGGCCGTGGACCGGCCAGCGCGGCGGCGATCGCCGTATCACGCTGCCGCTGTTCCAGGGCCTGTGCCCGGTCGAACGGACAAACCATCAGGTCAGACCCTCGATCTCGGTGCTGTCGAGGTAAGGCACACCGTTGATCTTGATGAAGTCCGGACTGGTGACATCGAACGGTATCTTGTGGGTGGTCTTGGAGCCGCCGTTCGGGTCCAGGCTCAAAAGGCTGGAAATTCGAACCAGGCAACCAAATGCCTCGATGCGCAGCTCCTTGGTACCGGCCTTGGCAAAGAACACGATGTCAAAAGGCTCCAAGGCTCGAAAGCTGCCGGCGGACCGTGCCTGCTCAACCAGCAAGTCGAAGTTGTTGCTGTCCAGCTCAAGTTCGCCTGCAGCCGCTACGTCGCCTTTGACGCGGCCGTTGGGTACGCCCTTGTTTTTGGCCACGCCACTGTTATCAGTGATGTCCAGGGAAGCGGCGTCGACGTGCATCAGGGAGTCCCCCACGTTCACGTCGAAGTTCATGCCGCCAATGCGTGCAGTCATGGGGGTTTTACTCCTGGTTCGGGGTCGAAAGGTCGAGCGCGATGTTGGCGGTCAGTGCTTTCGGGCAGTTGAGGGGACGCAGCTTCATGAACGCCTCGACTTCGGTTTTGCTCTTCCAGGTCAATACGATGTCGCCATCAACTGGCGGCTCGATCTCGCCCGGGAACACCTGGCCGGCAAAGGTCGTGGACTTGGCCATCGCGCGCAGCGGGGCCATCAGGGCGCTGGTGTTGACGGCCATTGAGTTGGCCGAACTGTTCAAACGGCGGTCACCGACGCGGCGGATCAGCAGCGGCCGCACGGCGCGGGCGGCTTTGTCGACAATGCGTAGGTACTCGATGACCTTGAAGTCACTGTCCTCGGCATCGAGCATGTTGCCGTCACCCCAGAAGGTGCCTACGTAGTCGGGGTAGGTCTGCGGTACCGACAGGCGCGCCCGGTCCAGCTCGCCCAGGGTGGCCATGTCCAGAGGCACGCCCTCGGAGTCGACAGGCACGGTCCCAAGGCCCAGCACGGCGCCGGTGGCCACGCGCATCGGCGTGTCTGCCACACTGACCGAGGCGTTCGCCAGTCGACCGGCCAGCACACCGACGTTGCTGCCGTGCAGTTGCGGTACCAGCATCACCCGGGGCGCCGATACGCCGTTGAGCAGTGCCCTCTGCGCGACCAGGTACTGCGCCCAGGTCTGGTTGGCCGCATCGATGCCCACAACGGTGGCCATCACAAACAGGCGGCGGCCGCTGCTGTTCTGCAGTGCGATCGCGGCGTTGTGCATCGCGGTCAGCTCAGCAGCCGTGGTCACCGACTTGGTGATCACCACGGCTTCGACCGAGTAGTTGCGCATGGCCTGGTCCAGGGCCTCCTGCCAGTCACCGTCGGCCGCCAACGGCGCCGCCAGGCAGGCCCAGTTTTCGCCGCCGTTGAGCTGCGCAGCGGTGACTTGGGTTTTCAGGTCGCTGGGCGGCAGGCCCAGGGTGACGCCCAGGTCGGTCTGGGCGTTGATCGGGATGATCTGGCCCTGGCTTTTCGCGCCTGGGCCGATGAACAGGAAATAGCGTTCAACCGCTGTCACGGCACCCTGGCCCTGGTTCAGGTTGTTGACGCTGGTTTTTCCGAGTGCCATTCAGTGCCTCGTCTTATCGGGGTGCATTAAGGATTTGCTGGAGAACCTGGTTCACCAGTTGGGCCGTTTCGGTTTGCGTGTCAGGCCCGATGAACTGGCGCTTGGGCAGGGTGATTTCCCAGTTCTGCTTGCCGGCGGCCGCTGCCGTAGTCCGTTCGGTGTCAAGCATCCGGATCAGGAGGCCGGCCCGGGCATAGTTGACGTGCTGCTGGATCCAGGCCACGGACGGGCGGGTCAGGGACTTCTTGCCTTCCTGGCGGGTTTTGAAGCCCAGACGGCGCAGGCGCTTGGCCTGCTTTTCAGTCGCCGCCACGCCTTCGGGCACCCGGTTCCACTTGCGCATCTGAGCCGCCGTGCGACGCTCGGAAATGCCGTAGTGCTGCTGGGTGGCCACCCACCGGGTGAGCGCGTTTCGCCATCCCAGCTCGGCCTCTGTCGGACTCAAGCGGGTGACATCGAGCAGCTTGGCCAGGCCGGCTTCCATCTTCTTCTTGCCCTTGCCTTTGCGCGGGGCAAATGGGGTGCCGTCCGTGTTCTGCTGGTTGCGTACGCGCTGGCGGCTCATGCTGCGCACGCGCTTGGTGACGTTGTTGAGCAGGCGCTTGCGCAGTTGCGGCTTCAGCTCCATGAGCGCGACCAGGCCTTCAGCCTCCAATAGCCCGCGAACGTCCATTTCGAAGGTGCTACGCGCCATGACCGGTCACCTCGCCTTTTTCGGCCACCCACAGTTCGAACGGTACGAACGACCAGGTGCGGTCGAAGGCCTCGATCTCGCCGGCAGGATCCTCTGCCAGGTACTGGGCCTCGACGAACTCCAGCTTGATGTCCACATCGGCCAGGTCGTTGTCGAGCATGGTCACGTCGAACACCACGTTCGGCAGGCCGTCGCGGTCTTCGTCGTGGTTCTCCAGCCAACTGCCGACCAGGGCGAACAGGCGCGCCGGGTGATCAGCGAAACGCTCGATCACGATCGTGGCCTGGTACTTCATGTCACCCATGTGCATGCCCTGGACGTCGGGCTTCCAGATCAGTTCGACCTGAACCTGGTCGGTCCAGCTATCGAGCTGTTCGGACTCAACCAGGCGCCGATCGAACAGGAACTGAGTCAATGCGCGTAGCTTGATCACAGGAGTACCGCCGTGATCCGGCTGCGTCCCTGCAGGGAGCGAATCGCCGCCTGGCTGAATGCCAGGAACGTTTCACGGGTTTCGGGGGCTTCCTTGCCCACGTTTTCCGCCTCAATGCGACGGTTGACACTCGCGAACTGGGGCAACAGCTCGGCCTTGGCCCGTGTGTAGACGGCGCGCCGATAGGTCGCCGCTTGAAAGGTGCGCTCTGGCAGGACGGTGCTGTCTGCCGATTCAAGGTTTGACACTCCACTGCCTTGCCAGCGCGCTTTGAGAGCGGCCAAGTCACGATTGACTTCGTGCATGGCCGTTATCAGTTGGTCGACCAGCATGGGAGCCAGGTATTCACCAGGCAGGCGGTATTTCCCCTGGAACTCTGCCAGCGAGAGGTCCGGCCAAAAGCCGTCGTTCTCAATCGCTTGGTCAACGATCCTGGTCGGGTTACCGCCAAATCCGCTCATGCTGGACACTCAAATAGGGCAGGTTGCGGCTTCGGGATTAGCCTTGGTCACAAGTGACGGGCCTCTCCGTGGCAGCTCCCTGCGGGGTGGGAAGATGGTTAGCTGGCGTCAGTGCCGGCCTGTTTCTTCAGCGCCTTTCGGCAGTTTTCCAGCCGGGTGCCGACGCCGATCTGCGGATACAGCTCGGTCGCTCGCTCGAAGTGGTAGATCGCACGCAGCCATTCCTTGGCTTCCATGGCACGGATGCCCAGCAGCTTGTGGTACTTGGCCGGAATCGCCTCGGTCAGGTCCCATTCGCCATCCACGCGGTCCAGCAACTGCGACAGGTACGGCTCGGGGCTGCGCTTCGCCTCATGCTCGGCGTAGGCCCACTCAATGACGGAATCTGCGACGAATGTCGGGATGTCACGCTTGAACCGCTCAGGCATCACCTGGCCCTGGCTCATTGCGAAGTCCGCCAGTTCCAGACCGTCTTCAAACTGCGCGGTGTCGAACAGCCAGACCATGACTTGCACCAAGACCCGATTCGGGATGTTCAGGCCCGACTCGCAATAGCTCTGGATGTAGGGCTGATACTTAGGCAGCAGCTCGTTGCGCTTGAGGTCCTGGCGCCCGGCCAAACCCTTGATCGCGCTGAGGCGTTCAAGGTCCTGGTCCAGTGCTACTTCCTGCAGCATCAGGTGTTTACGGGCATTGGCCGGGCTGCTGAGCGCTTCAGGCGGCGAGTACGGCAAGGCAGCGGCGGCGAACGCCTGGGCGCCTGCCGTCTCCTGCAGAGCCAGCATGCGGCGCTGATACTCCAGCGCACGACTCACGGCAGCAGCTCCACCGAGGCCGATTCCAGCGCTGCAAACTTGCGCAGTTGCTCGATGACGTAGCCTTCGTTGCGCCCGTTGAAGTCCTCGACCTGGCTGCGGCGCGGGTTGTCCTGCAGGTGGCGGCGCCAACTGGTGTCCTGGAAGTAAATCGACAGGTTGGCCCAGGAGGTGACCACGATGCCTTTGACCGGGAAGAACGGCACGGTGAAGGACGGCAAGCCGCCGTAGGTGGCGATCACCTGCGCTTCTTCGATGCGCTCCTTCTCGGTCGGGGTTTGGCCCTGGGCGGCGTACAGCTTGCCCTTGTCGCTGGCCATCAGGTCGGAACCGATGATGGCCACCAGGTCGCCTTCGTCGCGGAACACCGGATCGATCAACTGCTTGATGTCATGCACCACGGCATCAAGGTTCGCGTAGTCGCCGCCCTTGCCGATCGCAATCTTCTCTGCGCCGGTGGTGTGCATGACCTGAGCCAGTGCCTGCTCGCGGGCGAGCTGCAGCCAGCCCTTGTTCACGTCCTGCAGCAGCTTGTTGGTGGCCAGATCGGTTTGAGCCGCCGCACTGACACCGTTCCAACCGATCATCATGCGATCCAGCGCAATGCGGCGCTGCACGGCTGCCAGATAACGGTCCTTGAAGTCGGGAAACTTCGACCAGCTATCAATGGTGGCGAACTTGAGGGCCACATCGGTTTCTGTGTGGAACAGCTCGTACTGGTTGTTGGCCAGGTCGAGCAGGCTGCGCGGTTCGCGGTCGCGCTGACTGGTGTCGGTGCGGCTGGTGGCCGGCCCATTCAAGCCCAGCAACACCTTATCGCCCTTGATTTCACCAACAGGCACCACGTTGATGCGGGTCAGGAAGTCGGCCCGCTCGGTGATCTGCTCGTTCAGCTCTTGGGCGTGGGTCGGCTCCACGGCGAAGGTTCGGGTGGCATCGGCGACGTTGTAGGCTTCGCCCAGTTCTTCCTGCAGTTCCAGATACTGCGACGCAGCGCGTGCGCTCAAGGACCCCATTAGCGCAGCCCCTTGCCGCGTACCTTGCCGGCCGCGCCGGTGGTACGCGGGAGCTGGCGGGACTGCTTGGTGTTCATGAGCTTGGTCATGTTTTCGTTCAGTTCGCCAATGATCGCGCTGAGCTCCTTGACCTCGGCTTTGGAGTCTTTGCCTTTGCCCTTGCGGCTGAATTGGCCTTCTTCCTCGGCCTGGTCGACCACATCCTGTACAGCGGTGCCCACGGCATCGACCTGCTCCTGGACTTCTTCGGTGTCCAGTCCTTCGAACAGTGGTGCCAGAATCGCCTGGTAGCCGGCCATCACGATTACGTGCTGGTCGTTCAGCGCCTTCAGCGCCTTGAGGGTTGCTTCATCTACTTCCATTGCTTGGATCTCGTCGGGTGATGGGGTAGGAGCGCTGCTCCCGGTGTCGCTGAAGCTCTTGAACAAGCTGGCCAGCGCCGTGAACACACCGCGCACCTGGTGCTCATGGCTGTTCTCGCGCAGGTCGCCCAGCGGCAGGGATTTGGTGAAGAACGCCCCCTTGCGCTTGGAAGCGCCACCGCGCTTGAAGTACAAAGGCTGGGTGCCCAGGCTGGCCGGTGAGTCGGTCACGGCCAGGCCGGTGAGGTAGTTGCGCCCGGAGTTGGCGAAGTTCGGGGTGATCTCCACAGACGTGAAGATCTTTTCGCCCTGGTCATTGAGGTACAGCAGCTTGTCGTTCGGTTTGAGCTGGGCTTCCAAAGCCACCTGGCCAGGCTCCAGCTCCGGGTCGTCCTCGACCAAGCGCACGGCGAACACCTCGCCATACGAACCAGGCTCGCGCTCATGCTCATTCCAGATCACAGCGGTGTAGCGGGAAAGCTTGTAGGTGTCTGCGCAGTCGCGCAGCTCCTGAACGGTGATTTCCCGGTTGTCAGCGGTGGGGCCGCTGACGGCTACACGTTTCCAAAATGAGACAAGTGATCGGGGCATGGTGGGTGTTGCACTCGGTGGCCATGGGTCAGAGGCCCCCACCATATGGATCTGAAAACGGCCCAACAAACGCTTTAAATCCGCGTTTCTCCTAGATTCGATTTATAGGAGAAACAAGGAATTTTTCCGGGCGTTTTCCGGTTTTTCGCCGCATAGACTGCGGCCCATGCAATATTCAATCGAAGTTCGAGAAGCCGCTAAACGCATGTACCTCCGTCGCTACAAGGCGAAGGAAATACAGGCGCAACTGGGCTTGCCTCACATCCGCATCGTCTATCACTGGATCCAGCAGGGTAAGTGGGATGACATGCTGTCGGATGAGGAACCGCTGAACGCCTGCCGGCGACGTATTACGTTGCTCCTGGAAAAGACCGAGGCGCTGACCAAGGCTGAACTGGACGAGCTGGACCGGCTCACGGCGCTCAATGAGCGGTTGGCCAAGCTCGCCAACAAGCCTGCGCCGGCGACTGCCGCAGGTGATGTCCAGGATGGTGATGACTCGCGGCGCGAAGCACCGAGGAAAGGCCGTGGCGATCGCGGCGACCGGGGCAACAAGAAGCGCGAGAAGAAGGCCAAGAACGATGTCAGCGGCCTGACTGAAGTGGACTTCCTTGAGAAGTTCATCAGCACGATGTACCCCTATCAACAGGAGCTGTTCGCCGCCAAGCAGAACCCGCTGACAGCCCGGATCCGCAATATCCTCAAGAGCCGGCAGATCGGCCTGACGTATTACTTCGCCGGCGAAGCGCTGATGGATGCTGTGTTGACCGGCGACAATCAGATATTTCTGTCTGCCAGCCGGGCACAGTCCGAGGTGTTCCGCAGCTACATCATCGCGTTCGCCAGCAAGTGGTTCGACATCGAGCTGACCGGCAACCCGATCGTGCTGAGCAAAGACGGCAAGCCCTGGGCAGAGCTGCGCTTCCTCAGTACCAACAGTGGTACCGCGCAGAGCTACCATGGCCACGTCTATATCGACGAATACTTCTGGATCCGCGACTTTGAAAAGCTGAACAACGTCGCGTCAGCCATGGCCACTCACAAAAAGTGGCGCAAGACCTACTTTTCAACGCCCAGCGCTGTGTCCCACCAGGCATACCCGTTCTGGACAGGCGAAGCTTTCCGCAACAGCAAGCGCGGCAAAAAGACTGCAGGCGACTGGCCGGGCGAGGCGGCCTACACCCAGGGCGCACTGTGCCCCGACGGCCAGTGGCGCAAGACGATCACGATCCTGGACGCTGTGGCCGGTGGCGGCGGTGCGATGTTCGATGTCGAGCGGCTGGAGCTGGAGTACGACGAAGACAAGTTCCAGCAGTTGTTCATGTGCCAGTTCATCGACAGTTCGCAGAGCGCGTTCGCGCTCAAGGATCTGGAGCGCTGCTATTCGGATCTGGAGCTGTGGGACGACTACAAGCCCGATTCAGACCGACCGTTCGGCAATAGCCCGGTCTGGCTGGGCTACGACCCGAGCCGTACCAGGGACGATGCGACCTGTGTCGTGGTTGCGCCGCCGCTGGAGCCTGGCGCCAAGTTCAGGATCCTGGAAAAGCACAGTTGGAGGGGAACGTCGTTC
The DNA here is from genome assembly GCF_000829415.1 of Pseudomonas sp. StFLB209. Classification (NCBI taxonomy): domain Bacteria; kingdom Pseudomonadati; phylum Pseudomonadota; class Gammaproteobacteria; order Pseudomonadales; family Pseudomonadaceae; genus Pseudomonas; species Pseudomonas sp. StFLB209. The sequence goes on from NZ_AP014637.1 coordinate 662,641, forward strand.
ACCCACCAGGCCGCCCAGGTCAAGAAGCTCACAGAGCGTTTCAACGTCCAGCACATCGGTATCGATATTACCGGTGTGGGCTATGGCGTTTTCGACCTGGTGCGCGACTTCTATGCCAAGGCCACGCCGATTCACTACAGCCTGGAGGCCAAGAACACGCTGGTCCTGAAGGCCCAGGACACGATCCAGGGTAGCCGGATCGAGTGGGACGCCGGCTGGACCGATATCGCGCAGGCCTTTCTGACCATCAAGCGCGGCACCACCAATGGCGGCCAGATCACGTACAGCGCGTCGCGTACCGATGCCACCGGCCACGCCGATATTGCCTGGGCAATCATGCATGCCCTGGCCCACGAACCCCTCAACACCAACAAGCGGCGCCGTAGCCGCTATCTCATGAGCGGAAGCAATGCCCAAGCCTCGACGCACCAGACAACACAAGGATCAGCGACCTCAACAACAGGGCACGCGGGTGTTCACATTCGGCGAGCCGGAGCAGGTACTGACAGGCAATATCGGGGAGTACCTGGGCGTGTTTCCGTCCGACGACGGTCGCCTGTACAAGCCGCCAGTATCCCGGGCGGGCCTGGCCAAGCTGTTGCGCGCAAACGCGCACCACGGCGCAATCCCCAAATTCAAGCGCAACCTGTTGCTGCGTGAGTTCATCGCTTCAGAGGGTTGCAGCGCTCAGACCATGAGCCGGGCTGCGCTCGATTACAACGTGTTCGGGGAGTCCTACTTCTTCAAGCACTGCAACGCCTTCGGCCAGTGCCTGGAGCTGGAGCATCTGATGGCCATCAATATGCGGGTCAAGATCGATGGCGGATTCGTGATGTTGTTGCCTGACAACAAGGAGCTGGAGTTCGACGAGGATGAGATCGTCCACATCATGGATTACGACGTGGAGCAGAACATCTACGGGATTCCGGATTACCTGGGAGGCCTGCAGGCTCTGTTGCTGAACGAAGCCGCAACGCTGTTCCGGCGCCGGTACTACAGCAACGGCGCGCACGCCGGTTACATCTTCTACACCAACGATCCCGATCTTAGTGAGAAGGACGAGCAGGAGCTGCAGGCGCAGATCGCCGGATCGAAGGGTGTTGGCAACTTCCGGTCGATGTTCGTGAACATCCCGGGCGGGCATGAGAACGCGATCAAGATCATCCCGATTGGGGATTTCCAGGCAAAAGACGAGCTTGAGAAGGTCAAGAACATCACCCGCAACGACATCATTGCAGCCTGGCGCATGAACCCCGCTCTGGCCGGGATCATCCCTGAGAACAGTGGCGGGTTCGGTGACATCGAGAAGATCGATCGCGTGTATACGAGTAACGAAATCAGACCGATCTGTCAGCTATTCGACGAAGCCAACGAGGCGTTGCGCGAAGACAGGCGTTTTAGCTGGAGAGAGCCGCCTAAAGCAGATGGAAACACTGCCACTTGATCTGATTGCAGTCGAAATGACTATACATTTCTGTAGAATGCTGGCCACTGGACATCCCTGGGGAGGGACACAATGAGGATCGATTGTACGACGTGCGGACACAAGGGACGGATCAGCTCCCGGGAGACTATCACCCGCACATACGTGAAGCTGTACTGCCAGTGCCTGGACGCGAAATGCGGGCACACCTGGGTATCGAACCTGTCATTCGACCATACGCTGCGGCCTTCGGCGTTGCACCAGGAGCCACATGACGCCGCGCACCTGGCGGCGCAGATCCGGAGCCTGCCTGCAGACAAGCAACGTGAGCTGTTCGATAAGTTGGGTACTCAGCGCGTGGCGTGAACCGCCGGCGCCAGGCCGGCGATCTGCAGCGACTTATCCAGCTTTTATCGGATGCACGTTCAGTACTTCCAGTAAGCGCAGTACCTGGTGCTGCTCCTGATCCGACATCTGTCGGAATCGCTGTATCAGTTGCTGCTCACTGCAGGTTAGCGCGCTCTTGTCGGCTTCGTTAAAACCAAGAACACCATGCGCAACGACTGCCATCTCCAACATGCTTTAGCTCCTTGAAATGCATTGAGGAGCAGGCTGTATCGGGTGATGGCAGAGGTCTTAGAGGTGGGACAAAGGTGGGCAGTTTATTTGCCGCGGGCATCAGCATCGTCAGCCATAGCTTTGAGAAACCGGCTGATTGCTTGTCGATCAAAGTCGGTGATCCGGCGGTATTGATCAATGACTTTTGCCTCTTCGGGCAGCAAACCAGATACGGGCCTAAAACCCGTAAGCACAAAGGCAACATCAACGCCCAGCGTCGCTACGGCCACAAGATAGGCAGTGTCGGGATTGCGCACTCCCCTTTCATAGCCTCCTTGAGTGTTTCTACCCACGCCGCCGGTACTTGCCAAATCCTCTTGGCTCAAGCCCAAGCGTTCCCGCTCCTCTCGAAGTCGTTCGCCTACAGAGGTAATCGGGCCAGACTCGCTCACAGCAATAGGGACCTCTGCAGGACCGCACACAATGTACGGCACATCCAATCCAAGCTCCGTCGCTGCCAAAGCGAGATAGGACGCAGGAGCGTCGCTACTACCGCTTTCGTAGTTGACCTGTGTTCGCTTCGACACCTTCAACCTCTCTGCCATCTGGTCTTGAGTAAGGCCTGCCAGGTTCCGTTGCTCGCGCAGCCTCGTGCCAATCTGTTCAGAAAGTCGCAAAATTTTGCCTCTCGGTATTTACATTGGCAATTTATTGCCACAACATGCGCATGTTCTCACACGAATACGCAGGAATTTGCACTATGCCGAAATGCTCTATTACTGATCAAGCCCGAGAGACGGCCCGGAAGGCATTGGAACGTTGTGGCCAGACGGCGAGAGGCTTCGCTAAGCAACACGGTTTAAGTCCCAGCACCGTTTACGCGGTGCTGAGTGGCCAAAGCCAATGTCGTCGTGGGGAGGCACATCGAGCCGCTGTCCTGCTTGGAATCAAGGACGGCGTTATCGAGAACACCAACGACATAGCCGCACAGTAGAAGCTTGGTCACTCAGGGAGAAGTAGAAAATGAAGTGCAGGATTCTTACGGCACGCAAAGCGGCGATGAAAGCAATCATCGCAAGTTCCGGGGGCTGCAAAGCGGCAGCGGCCAAGTTGGAACTGAATCAGAAGAAATTTGAAAACCACGCCTACGGAAACGGGAGCAGCCGCCCCCTGACAGACGCGCAGATCTACAAACTTGAGCAGGACGCCGGCACGACTCATTTCCCGACCTACATCGCGGGGATCTATGGCGGTCTGTTTGTGCCATTGGCTGACCCTGACACTTTGGACAACATTGAGCTGTTCAGCCGCTCGGTACAGGTCGCTGCAAAGCGTGGCACGGTTGATCAGATCATTGCGCAGTCGCTTGATGACGGGTCAATCAGCTCCGACGAAGTAGAACGGATCCTCACGGCTCACCACGCTCACTTGGCAGCGCGGCATGAATCCATACTGGCCACTATCAGCTTGTACAGAAAACCGGGAGCAGAGGCATGAGCCTGCAGGATCGTGACTTCCAAGACACTCTCAAAGCGGCAGCCCTGCAGTTCCTGCAGCGTCACCACGCCGAGCATCTGACCTACGACTATCACTTGGCAGATCGGGCAGCCATCTACCTGGTAACCAACTTCAATCTGTTGGACACGACCGCTGAACGCATTGTGGCCCTTGCGGTAAATGACCTCATCGCTTTGCGCGATCGGCAGCGCGTCGACCTGACCCGCAGCACGTCGACGCACACCATCATCATTGACCCCGAAACCGGAACGACTTGGTCGATACCAGCCGCCCTAATCTTCGAACGCATCATCGGCTCTCCTGACAGCACACGCTACCGCGTAGCCAACTCCTAACCCAACACGACCGCCCTACTCCACGTTTCCCGTGGGTTTGGGTGAGCTTTGCCCGGAATCGAGGTTTTTGATGGAAAACGGCGTTGTTATCAGGACTGAACTTGCCCCGGCCGAAGCAACTGCACTGCTCAACCTTTTGAAGGCCAGCTACACCCTGGCCCTCACCGAACATTGGTACGACGACGCCTATCGGGCCGTGAACAACCAGGAACGCCACACCGCAATTCTCCAGAAACACCCTGCAATGGCCGCACAGAAGCGGCTGATCGGCGCACTCGTGCATAGCCTTACAACAGCGAAGTAATCGAAATGATGGAAGCGGATATCCGTGTAACAGTATTGGACCGACTGCAGGACGACTATGACCTCCGGGTCAAGCAAACCGGCGCCCTGTACATGCGTGGCGGCACCTGCCCAAGCTGCCACCAGAAGGAGCTGTATGCGCGCCATGACAACCCTTGGCAGATCCGCTGTGGCCGTCCTAAGTGCGGCTTGATCGAAGACGTCAAAGACATCTACCCCAACATTTTCGAGGACTGGAGCAAGCGAGCGCCTGCTACCGAGGACAATCCTACCGCGACAGCACGTGCCTACTTGGAGTTTGTCCGGGGCTTTGACGTCGGGATGATTGGCGCCTGGTTCACCCAGGAGAACTACGTCTGCCGTGAAAATGGCGAAGCGTCAGCGACCGTCCGGTTCGAAATGCCCAACGGCGGATACTGGGAGCGCTTGATCGACCGTGCTTCGCGCTTCGGAAAGATGAAAGCCCGGTTCAAATACCAGTACTCCATCGCAGGGCAGTGGTGGTGCCCGCCAGACACTGACCTGCACACGGTGGACGAGCTGTGGATTGTGGAAGGTGTATTCGACGCCATTGCTTTGGTCATGAACGGGATCAAGGCGGTATCGGCCATGTCCTGCAACAACTACCCCGGCGAAGCACTGAAAGCGCTGGCCGAGCAGCGAAAGGGCGACCTACCCACGCTGGTGTGGGCACTGGACAACGACCCTGTTGCCCATGGCTACCTGATGCGCTGGGTGAAGCTGGCCCGCGAACTGGGCTTCACCTGTCGTGCTGCGCTGGTCCCACAGCGCGGCAAGAAGAAGGTCGACTGGAACGACCTGCACCTGCGATGGAACTTCGAGGACAAGGGCGAGGCCCGCGACAAGCGCCGCGAGCGTGACCTGGCAGCCGCTCGGCACGAAGGCAAGCTGCTGCTGGCACCCAGCCCCAGGGAAAAAGCGCTGCTGATGTACACCTGGGATGAGGCCAATTCCGAGTTTGCCCTGGAGTTCGGCCACCAGACCTACTGGGCCAAGTTTGACCTGTCCAAGCTCGAAAAGCCGGACGGTGATGAGGAGCCCGATGATCACGACGAACAGTTGACGAGCGATCGAGAGGCCAGGCGCAAGGCCTTGGAGAAGGTGTGCACGATCAAGCTGCTGGTGAACTGTTGTCTCCAGCCTTTGTACAAGCAGGTCAACGATATCACCGATGAAGCGTGGTTCTACGTGAACGTGTCCACGGCCAGCAACGAGAAAGGCGACCGGCTCACGTTCACTCCCAAGCAGTTGTCGTCGAGCGGCGAGTTCAAGACCCGCATCACGAATGCCAAGGTCACCTGGCTCGGCACACAAAAGCACCTGGACCAAATCATGATGCGTCAGATCGAGAATTTGAGCACGGTGGGAACCATCGACTTCCTGGGCTACAGCAAAGAGCACAAGGCCTACATCTTCAACAACATCGCTATCAAGGACGGCACCGTTTTCAAGGCCAATGAGGACGACTACTTCGAACTGGGCAAGCAAAGCGTCAAGTGCCTGATGCGGTCGGTGAAAATGGATTTGGCCATCGATGGTCGCAAGTACAGCGAGGCCTGGCTGGACAAGCTGTGGCTAGTGTTCCGTGAAAATGGCTTGCTGGGTTTGACCTACTGGTTCGGGTCCCTGTACGCGGAACAAATCCGGGCGGAGTATGAAAGCTTCCCGTTCATGGAAATGTCCGGCGAACCTGACTCTGGCAAGACCACCCTCATCAAGTTTCTGTGGAAGCTGTTCGGTCGGCTCTACGAGGGCTTTGACCCTGCCAAGGGATCAGCATCGGGCCGTAGCCGTGCGATGGGTCAGGTGGCCAACCTGCCGTTGGTGCTCCTGGAGGCCGACCGCAACACTGATGCTGACAATGCCAAGTCGTTCGAATGGGACGAGTTCAAGGACTATTACGGTGGCGGCTTGCTGCGCACCCGTGGCGTGAAGAACAACTCCAACGACACCTACGAGCCCCCTTTCCGTGCCTCGATCGTTATCGCGCAGAACGCCATTGTCACCGGGCACGAAGCCATCCTGAGCCGGATCGTGCGACTGCCATTCCTCAAGCCGACCATCACTGAGGAAAGCCGGGCGGCAGCTGATGCTCTGGTTCAGACCGAGTTGGAGAGCGTGAACTACTTCATCGTGAAAGCGATGAAGGCCGAGCCCCAGGTAATGAAGAAGTTCGCCGAGGCGTACCCCAAGTACCGCGCACAGCTGTGGGCTTCCAAGAAGCTGTCGAGCGACCGGGTGATTCGCAACCACGCACAGATCATGGCGTTGCTGGACTGCCTGCAGCTGGTACTGCCTATCCCTGGGCATATGGTCCAGGAATGTCACAAGTACATCGAGAAGATGGCCAGCGAGCGCCAAGGGGCTATCACGACGGATCCGAAGGAAGTGGTCGAGTTCTGGCAGGTGTATGACTACCTGGAGAACTTGAGCGGTGAACCGTTGGTGAACCACAGCAAGAAGACCGGGCAGATCGCGATCAACCTCAACCAGTTCGCGGAAGTCGCGCACGAACACCGCCAGAAGATCCCCGACCTGGCCGTGCTGCGCCGTCTGCTCAAGGACGGTCGCACCCACCCAATGATCGATGCCAGCCGCCGTGTTGAAAGTCAGATCCGTGCGCTGCAGAAAGCTAAAACGCCGTTGGCACCAATTCCGCCGACCGTTCGCTGTTTCGTGTTCAAGGAATGAGCCACGCAGATTTGCGGGGCACCTGGCCCGCAAAGGACAACATCAGACCAGGTAATCAGAACAGCACCGAGGAGTTGCCGCTCCTCGATGCCAACCATCGTAAGGAAAACATATGAACGACGCACCGAACGACAGCAGCACCAAGGCTACCACACCAGCTATCCGCCGTTATCAAGTGCTCGAAAGCTTCAAGGATTACGAGGTTACCCTTGAGGTAGATCACTCGATCCTGACCCAGGAGCGGGCCACGCAGATCAATAGCTTTTGGACCAGCGACGACGATCGGCTCGATGAGGAAAACGGCGATGTGGTTCGCACAGTCATCCGGCTGGCTGGGCTGACGCTCATCAAACTGATGCTTGAATTGGGTGACGTCGACTTTTCGGATAAAGAGGTCGCGCGCGGGAACATCTGGAGTACGGAGCTGCGCCGCTTGGAGGGTTGGGGTGGAGAGCTTGAAGGCTCTCCCTATGGGTGGTGCGGCATACGGGCAGTATCAGCCAGCGTAAGCAGCTGCTCGTTCTACGAACTTGAAGTGAGAGAAGTGTCATGACCAGCACCTTTCGGAACGAGCCAAAGCACCTCATGACGATAGGTGTGATCGGTGCAGCCCTGATCGACTACCAGGTGCGAAAAACCACTACAGCACGTCAGCAACTTGTGGAGCTGGCCAGCGCGGCCATCACCGCCGGCGAACTGGACGACCAGGAGCAAGTAGTGGTCGGCCATGTCTTGACCCAAGTAGCAGCCAACAACCAATTCGGAGTCACCCAGCATGATTATTGAGTTCAGCCTGATGGTGCCGGGTCGCCTGCACCAGGAGTGGAGCATCGAGGTCGACGACCACACTACCGACGAACATCTGCTCGATCACATTCGAGAGGAAATGCAGGAGGCACTTGACGATGATTGAAAACGGGCTGAATCAACAGGAGCCGGCCACTGAGTTAGTGCAGTCGATTCAGGAACTAATTCGCCAGTTGCGGCGGCCGGGAATCCCGATCGAGGATGTTCTATGGACGGCAGCAGACATTGCCGAATATCTCAAGCTATCCACTTACAGCGTCGAACGGAAGGTAACACTGACCCCTGGCTTCCCTGATAGCGTGCAACCCTGCTCTGACGGCCCCAAAGCCCTCAAGCGCTGGTTTGCCGGTGAAGTGATCGACTGGACACGTCGACACAGGGCCAAGCTTCCCAAGGCACGATCAAGCCGGCAATCAGCCTGACCCATTTTAAGCCTGCGCTTCTGCAGGCTTTTTTATCCCAGCAGCTTGGCCAGCTCTGATGCCGTGGCGTTGTAATAGACCATCAGCGACTTCAGGTCCTTGTGGCCAGTAATACGTGCCAAGTCCAGGACCTCGACCTTGCGAGCGAGCCGGGTTATCGCCTCGTGCCGAGTGTCATGAAAGTTTGGGCCATCGGCAAATAGCTCATCACGCACTTTCCTATACATAGTGTCGGCCGACGCTGATTTGAGGCGGAACAGCGGATCCCGTCCCCCCTTCCCCTCCATCATCAAGCCGACCAGCTCAGTTGCACGTGAACTCAGCGGCACATTTCGGCTGGACCCATTCTTCGTTTTCGGCAATCGGACCCAGCGCTCCGGCATGTTCACATCTGCCACCGTGATGCCCAGAATTTCGCCCTGACGCATGGCTGTCTCCAGTGCGATCAGGAACGCTACGGCAAGCTCATGCTGCAGCTTGACGGGCGCAACACCCTCAACAAAGCCTAGCCTGGTCGTGATGGCCAGAACCTCACCTGGTGAGATGCGACGATCCCGGCCTGGCCCGTTACTCGGACGCCGGGCGTCTCTAACCGGGTTCGCCTTGCAGGTTCGCCACTCACGGCGGGCAATCTCAAAAACGGATGAGAGTAGTGTCATCTCACGGCGCACAGTCGACGGTTTAACAGTCTCCAGACGCTGGTCGCGCCATTTAGCAACCTGCTCAGAAGTGATATTGTCCAGCAGCTCCCCGACCCACTCCAAGGTGCGGTCGAATCGTTCGAGGCGGATCTGCTCCCAGCGCACGCCCTCTTTGGTCGTTGACACCTCCCGCTTGTATCGCTGGAACGCTTCCGAAAGAGTCATTGTGGCCGCGGTAGATTGCTGGCCACTCTCTGCGAGGATCTGGGCTTCACGGGCCGTCGCCCATGCAACCGCTGCGGCTTTGGTCGGGAACGTGGCTGAATCTCGAACGCCAAGCTTGGCCACCTCAGCCCGCCACCCGCCACTGCGTTTCCTGTAAGACGCCATCTGTCCCCCTGGGCGTAAAAATGGCGTAAAGGCTACCACGCAAAAGCACTCAAACGCCGCACCACGCCAGATTAAGCCAAGTCGAAACCCTTACTTAACAAGGACTTGCAGCCACAAGCCGTAAGGTGCACGATCCAGCCAGATGAGTGAGATGCCCCCTCGGGGCACCAAACAGCAGCACCTCCAAGTCAACTAGCAGACTTGGATATAAAAAACCGGCCAGTTGAGCCGGTTTTTTTATGGGCGTCTTTTACCCCTTTGCTTCTTGATGACGCGTTGCGGCGCGACAGTCTGCGCATGTCCAGTGTTCTTAAAGACCCCTTCGCTAGCAAGACGGATCGCCGCCCGCTCCTCCAAGCTAATGAACGCCCCCTGAACCAACCCCGCCCGCCCCATCAAGATTTCCCCCACCCCGCCGACATAATTTGCAATATCCAATGGCTACCATCCACCCGCGATGCCCCATTGACCCCTTCACACCGGACCGTGGTAGCCATAATGAAAATAAAGAACAAACTCGTCCTGGCCTTTGTACTGGTGGCTTTCATCCCTGTGAGCCTGGTTGCCGTGATTTCAGTGCTGAACATCCGCTCGCAGGCGGTCGATCAGTTCATTGATAGCAGCACCCGTGAAATTCGTCAGATCGACGGCAATATCCGGCAGTTTTTCGACAGCACCCAGCACAACGTCGACCAGATGGCCGCCGATCCGCAGTACACCTCGGTCGCCAGCCTGAAGAACTATCAGCCTGCCGATGCGGCCAGTCAGCCGTTGCCAGCTGCGGCCAAGCAGGTGATCGATGCGTTTGCCCGCTATGGCGAGACTCATCCGACGGCGGCGATTCTGTCTATCGGGCTGGAGGACGGCACTTATGCCAAGTGGCCGGATGATCCGCAGTTGTCCAAATATGATCCACGTGGCCGCCCTTGGTACAAAGCGGCCATGGCCAGCCCTGGCAAAACGGTGCGTACACCGGCTTATTACTATGAGAAAGACGCCGTGGCACTGGTTGGCAGTGCGCGGGCGATGCTGGATACCGCTGGCAAACCCAAGGGGGTGTTTGTCGTCAGTGTCTCGCTGAAAAACCTCACCGAGCTGGTCAAGAGCATCAAGCTGGGTGAAAGCGGCTACGTGATGCTGATCGAAGACGGCGTGGTGCTGGTCGACCCGCGCGATCCGAGCCATGGCTTCAAGCCGCTCAAGGACCTGGGCGAGCCGTATGCCAAGCTGGCGGCCACGACTCAGGGCTCTACCGAGGTCGAGATCAACGGCGTGCGCTACATGGCTAACGTCTGGACCTCGCCGGGCCTTGGCTGGCGCTATATCGGCCTGATCGAGCATCAGGAAGTCATGGCGGCGGCGACGCATATCACCTACCTGATCGTCGGCATCGTCGTGGTTCTGGTGCTGATCTTCGCGGCGTTGGCAGCAGCATTTGCCCGGGTGATCGTCAAACCGATCGGCCAGGTCAGTACCGGTTTGCAATCGATTGCCGAAGGCGAAGGCGACCTGCGGCGCAATCTGGATGTGCAGGGCAAGGACGAAACCGCAGAGCTGGCCGGCTGGTTCAACAAGTTTCTCGCCGCCATCCGCCAGTTGATCCAGCACATCGGCGCGGCCTCGGCCAATCTGCAGGACGCTTCGCGGGTCAACAGCGAAGTGGCCAACAATATGGATCAGGCGGCGGGCCGTCAGCGCCAGGCCGTTGAGCTGGTGTCCACGGCGTTCAACGAAATGGTCGCCACTGCCAACGAAGTCGCGCGGGCCTGCACCACGGCTGCCGGGTCGGCGGAGAGCGGGCAAAGCCGGGTGGCCGAAGGCAAGCAGCAGATCGAGATGAGCACCCAGCATGTCAATCGGCTGGGCCGACGCCTGAGTGAGTCGTCGCAGGCGATGGTCGAGCTTGAGGAAGGCAGCCGCAGCATCAACCAGATTCTCGGCACCATCCGTGCGATTGCCGAGCAGACCAACCTGCTGGCGCTGAACGCCGCGATCGAAGCCGCCCGTGCCGGTGATCAGGGTCGCGGCTTTGCCGTGGTGGCCGATGAAGTGCGCGCGCTGGCCAAGCGCACGGCGGACTCGACCGGCGAGATCGATCAGTTGCTTAGCACGTTGGGCGGCAAGACCCAGGAGGTTTCGCAGAAGATGCACAGTTGCCTGGAGCTGTCGCAGGCCAGCGTGGCATCGATTGAAAGTGCGCGCGACAGCTTTGAAGGTATTCAGTTGTCGGTCAACGAGATCCGTGACCAGAACCTGCAGATTTCCACCGCTGCCGAAGAGCAGCACAGTGTGGCTGAAGACATTAACCGGCATATCCAGCAGATCTACGACGAGGCAAGGCTGGTGGAAAGCCTGGCGCACTCGGCGCAGACCGACTCCGGCCGCTTGTCGCAGTTGTCTGATGAACTCAATGGACTGGTGGGGCGCTTCAAGTCCTGAATCTAAGTTTTCGCGGCTGAAGCCGCTCCTACGGGAATAGTCAGCTTCAAATCTTGAGATGAAGACGGCGGGCTTTAAGGCCCGCCGTCAGGTGACATCACATCAACAGGGCAATCAGGATGATCACCGGAATGGGTACACCAATAATCCACAGCAATAGCGAACGCATCATTTAGCTCCTTGCCCGGTCACGACCGGGTGATTGTCAAATCAACTCTCAAGTGCGACGGGCACGTTCCAGCGCGGCAGTTTCCAGTGGGTCATCGATCCACAGCGCGCGATCACGCTGACGACCGCCCCACAGCGCCGCAAGGCTGGCAAAGAAGGCGCCGCACAACAGGGCGATGAACGTCCACAGCGCGGTATGCGCGGCGACTTTGGCAGCGGTGTCAGCGGCCTGTTTTGCCGCAAGCTTGGCGTCTTCAATAGCTTGACGAGCCTCGCCATACACTTGGTCAACGCGCTGCTCGGCCTCTTGCTGGGTCATGTTGGTGCGTTGCGCGACGAACTGCGCCAGGTAAGCACGGTCGTCAGCGTTCATCTGGCCATCACCGGCCAGGGCCTTGTTGAGGATGCGGCTGGTCACCCCTTGCGCGTCGGTCTGGCTGGCTTGTGAAGGGTCGGCGCTGCGCAGCAGTTTGTCGATGAAGTAGCCACCGTCACCCTGATTCTGGCCATCGCTCATCGCGCCGACCGCTGTAGCACCACCGGCGGCCATGGCCGCGCCCGCCGCCTGACCACCGACCTGAGCCACGCTACCGACCGTCGAAGCGACCGAACTGACCACCAGTGCAGCGGTGATCAGGGTCGCCACAGCCCAGGACAGGAAGCCGTGGCTGGTGTCACGGAAGTAGACCTCATCGCCGTGCAGGTTGGTCCACTTGCCACGCAACCGGCCTGCCAGGTAGCCACCCAGCGCCGACGCCAGGATCTGCGTCACCAGTAGCCAGACAATCGTCGATATACCCAGCGCCTTGGCGCTGACGCCCTCATCCCCCCAGGGCGACGAGAGCGCGAAGCCCAGCCCTGAGCCCAATAACAGCAAAATCATGGATAAAGCTGCCGCACCTGCGGCACCGGCGAAAATCGCCGCCCAGGAGACGCCAGACTGGCTCGCCCGGTCGGGCGCGTAGGTGGTGTATTGCGCAGGTGTGATCATGATTGCAGGCCCTTTGGCAGTGAAAGGATAAGTCCCTCACTGGTTACGACCTGCGCCTGCGCTGATGTTTCAAAATATTAATGCCTGGTTGGCGCAAACGTCATGCGCCCCCGGTTGCAGGAGGCCGGGAACCTCACTGGGCCTGCAATGTTTGCTGGGTACCGACTGTCTGATCGACTATCCGCAAGGCATCGCGGCCGCTGCGTTTGGAGTCGTACAACGCCTTGTCCACCTGCTCAATCAACGCGGTGAGGCTGACCGGCGGCTCACCGAACAGGTTGGCACCCACACTCAAGGTGACCGGCAACGGTGTCGGAAAGTGGTCTGTCGCGGCCTGCTGAAACTGCTCACGCAAGGCACTGCTGATGGCCTCGATGGACTCGCAAGACGCATTGCTCAGCAGGATCGTGAACTCATCCCCGCCCAGACGCGCCACCAGATCGCCTTTGGGCACCAGCGCACGGATCATCTCGCTGAGCATGACCAGCAGCCGGTCGCCCGCGGCATGGCCATGCAGGTCATTGACCGGTTTAAAGTTGTCGATATCGATCAGCAGCAAGGCGCCTGGTCTGGCAGCCGAAACGTCGCTGAGCAGACGCACCGCCCGGGCTTCGAACGCGCGGCGGTTATACAGCGCGGTAAGCGGGTCGCGAGCGGCTAACCGGGCGATCTGCTTTTCACGCTGGTAACGCTCGGTGCCGGTCATCGACACCGCCAACAGCATGATGGCGATCACCCCCTCGACCAGCGAAATCTGAATCACATGACCGCGCAACGCCGCCAGATCGACCAGCGTGCCCGGCGCAAACACCGACAGCCCTTTGCACAGGTAGAACAGACCATGGGCCAGCAGCACAAAGCGCAGTTGCGCCGCGCCGACACTCAACGAAAGGCCATGCGGACGTAGCAGAAAACTGGCCCGCAAGGTCACGATCGAGACCAGCAGCGAGTTGGCCAGCAGCATGGTTTTCGACCACTGCGGCCCTTCAGGTAATAACAGCATGGCCAGCCACACCCCGGCCAGCCAATACCAGACCCGCGACAGCCTGACCTCCGTGAAACGTGCCACACCGAGCAGGAACAGCCAGTGCGCCAGCACCAGCAGGCCATTGGCGAACCAGATGCCGATGATCAGGATGCCGCTGTTGCGCAGCAACGCCAGGCTACAGCCGACGGTGATGGTGGTAAAACCCAGGCTCCAGAACAGTAGCGACGAAGCGCGGACACTGCGCCATTCAATGCCCAGATAGAGTGCTGCAGAAGCTGCGAGCGCGATAGAAAGGACCAACATGGTTGTTGGATCGAGCGCCATGGACTGCCAAGCCTGTAAGTGAGCAAAAAAAGGGAGGCGATTGTAAGCATTTGCAAGGACTTTGGCAGAGTACATCACTCGGGCAATGGCATACATAGCCCCGATCGGCTAAGCCGACGACCGACGACCGACGCCCGGCGTCGCCAGCCAGCAACCCGCCCCGGCTCGAAGATTTTCGGCTCTATGCTGTCTACTGACCCCCACCCCTCACGGAAAGCCACCATGCAAAGCAAACTGGACCCGACCACCCGCGACGCCATCGCTTTTATCGAAAGCCTGTGCGAACGCCAACTGATCACCTGGCCAATTGATTTCGAGTTCCATGCGACCACTGATGAAGATCTGGCCGAGACCTTCGGCCACTGGTTTGGTGGCCAGCGCTGGGCCGCGCAAGGCGACAGCTTCGTGCAGTTCGGCCAGGACGGCACCGGCTCGCTGTTTCTGCTGTGGTACTACCCCGGCCTGACTGGCACGCCGCCGGTGGTATTCATGGGCTCGGAGGGCGAGTCGAGCCTGGTGGCAGGCAGCCTTGAGGACTTCATCCGCCAGTTGGGCTCGGGGCAGGTGTTCTACGTCGATAGCTGGGTCGAACCTGATGAGGACGATAACCAAGACATGGACTGGCAGGCGCTGGCCGAAGCGATTGATGAACGCTACGGTCTGAGTGATGAAACTGCGCAGCAATTGGCGGAACAAGCCGCTCGTTTGCACCCGGACTTTACCGGCTGGGTGGAGTCGAAGGTGGAGTACGTTTGAGCCGACCCGGCCACCGCCCCATGAGCAATCAGCAATAGGTCGGTGCATCAACCAGAAAATCTTGCTGCGGTATTTTGTCGCACCGCGCCGCAGCAGCCCTTGACAGAAAACGCCCGCCAATCCAATGGCGTCAAATGGCTATCACGCGGGCGTTTCAGCCCTATCGCCTGCTATTTCAGCCACGCCAATTTCGTCGCCATAGACGTTAAAAAAAGATAAATGGCCCCTGAACTTCACAAAGCCTAACAAGCGAGCTTTGCCTGAAACGGTTAAGGTCTGCGCGCCAGACCGCCCCCTCCTCCGTAGACAGGCTTTCAGCATGAACCTGAGAAACCTCAATATCGCCCCCCGCTCCTTGCTCTGCTTCGGCTTTTTTGCCCTGTTGATTTCGGCTTTCGGACTGTTCTCACTGTACGAGGCCTCCCAACTCAAAGACTCCCGGCAAGTGTTGCAGGACAAGGTGATGCCTGCCGTGAAGGCCATCGCCAATATTGAAAGCGACCTGCTGACCATCCGCCTTGGCAATACCAACTTGCGTACCGCCCAATCGCCACAAGCACTCCAGGTGGCCCACCAACGCATCAAGGATGGCCGCGCCAACCTCGAAGCCGATGTGAGGAAGCTCAAGCCACTGCTGACCAACCCGGATGGCCAGAAAGCCTACAGCCAGATGGAGACCAACCTGATCGCCTATCTGGGCGTGCATACGCGTTTTCTGGAACTGGTTGAGCAAAAGCGTGAAGACGCGATCAGCGCCATTACCGCGCCGGGTGGCGAGCAGACCCTGGCAGCCAACCGCCTGAGCAAGGACATCGAAGAGGTCACCCGCCAGGTCGAGCTGATGACCACCCGCTCCGGCGAACGGGCCGACGCGGTGTATGCCGAGGCGCAGTATGTGACCATCGCCGCGATCATCGTCGCGCTGATTGCCACCCTGGTCCTGGCGGCGCTGTTCACCCGTAGCCTGGTGGCACCGATTGCCCAGGCGCTAAATGTCGCCGAACAGATTGCCGGCAACGACCTGAGCAAGCCGATCGAGGTGAACGGCAATGACGAGCCGGGCCGCCTGCTCGGCGCCCTGGCGGTGATGCAGCAGAACCTGCGCCACACGCTGGGCGAGCTGGGCCACTCCTCCAACCAATTGGCATCCACTTCGGAAGAAACCAGCGCGGTCACCGCTGACGCACTGCGCGGTATCCAGCGCCAGAACGATGAAATCAACCAGGCGGCCACAGCCATCAATCAAATGAGCGCGGCGGTCGAGGAAGTCGCCCGCAATGCCGCACTGGCCTCGGATGCCGCCCAGGACTCGAGCCAGTCGGCCATCAATGGTCGCCAACGGGTCAGCGAGACGGTGGCGGTCATCACCGACCTGCACCATGCGGTCGGCAGCACCGCCACCGAGATCGACGGTCTGGCCACTCAGGTACAGAACATCAGCGGCGTGCTGGATGTGATTCGCGGCATCGCCGACCAGACCAACCTGCTGGCGCTCAACGCCGCCATCGAGGCAGCCCGTGCCGGTGAGGCAGGACGCGGTTTTGCCGTGGTCGCCGACGAAGTCCGCGCCCTGGCGCACCGTACCCAGCAGTCCACCGCCGAGATCGAAAGCATGATTACCTCGATCCAGAACGGTGCTGGCAAAGCAGTCAACGCCATGGGCCTGAGCCGCGAACGCGCCCAGGAAAGCCTGACGGTCGCAGAAGCCGCCGGCAAAGCGCTGACTGAAATCACCGCCGCCATTGCTCTGATCAACGAGCGCAACATCAGCATCGCCACGGCCACCGAAGAACAGGCGCAAGTCGCCCGGGAAGTCGACCGCAACCTGACCAGCATCCGCGACCTGTCGCTGCAGAATTCTGCCGGCGCCAACCAGACCTCGGCCGCCAGCGGTGAGCTGTCGCAACTGGCGGTAGCGCTGAACGCGATGGTGATGCGCTTTCGCATGTAAACCGATGCGGCTGCCGTAAGGGGCGTCAAAGCGGTTACCCTGCTGGTCCCTCAATACCAACAAGCGAGTAACCGCCCCGATGAATCTGCAATTGTCCGCAATCACTGCCCTGCTGTTGGGACTGTCCGGTCTGGTCCAGGCTCAAGAGCCGATCTCGCATCTGGACAGGGTCCAGCAGGCAGGCGAGCTGGCGGTGTGTACCACCGGCGACTACAAGCCTTACACCTATCGGCGCGCCGATGGCGAGTACGAAGGCATTGATATCAGCATGGCGCGCTCATTGGCGCAAAGCCTGGGCGTCAAGGTCAAATGGGTGCCGACCACCTGGAAGACCCTGATGCCGGACTTTCTCGCCAACAAGTGCGATATCGGCATGGGCGGGATCTCGGTGACGCTGGAGCGGCAGAAGAAGGCGTTCTTCAGCGACACCCTGGATGTGGACGGCAAGATCCCGCTGGTGCGCTGCGTCGATCAGGACAAGTACCAGACCATCGAGCAGATCAACCAGCCGGCGGTACGCCTGATCGAACCGGCCGGCGGCACCAATGAGGCATTTGCCCGCGCGCACCTGCCCAAGGCGCAACTGGCCTTCCACGACAACAACACCATCTTCCAGCAACTGCTGGATAAAAAAGCCGACGTGATGATTACCGACTCGTCCGAAGCGCTGTATCAGCAAAAGCGCTTGCCGGGCCTGTGCGCGGTGAACCCGTCGCGCTACATGCAGTACGGCGAAAAAGCCTACCTGCTACCGCGCGGTGATGCGGACTGGAAGAGCTATGTCGACCAATGGCTGCACCTGAGCAAGGCCACAGGGGCTTACCAGAAGGTGCAGAGCGAGTGGCTGGCGCTGCCCTGAAGGCTGAAAGCGATAAGCTCAAGGACCTATGATGTCATCAGATAACCATAAAAATCTCACAAGATTTTCTTGGTAGCCAGACATCATAAAGACAGCGCAACCAACCGGAAGAATGCGACACTAGAGCGCTTGACTATCATTATGAAATCATTCGTTACATAGCCGAATGACTCTGATAACATCGTACAACCCGTGATGAGCAAGCGATCAAACCGTATCGCACCTCTATGTTCGAGCCGGGTCACCGTAATGACCCGGCCGTCCCGCTGCAAACGAAACACAATGAGAGCAGCCTAGAAGGCCTGCCAGCCCTGTTCCTGAATTGTTCGCCTACCTGGCAACGACCCCGGTCGTTTGCCCACGCTGTCGTTTGCCCTCAAGAAAGCGAGCGGCAGCCAGCGTGCGAACAGTCCAGCAACCTGTCGCCAACGTTCAAGCAGAGGGTCAGATGCGCCGTCAGGCGTGTGTTAGAGCCTTGTGTCGTCCGGGATTTTCTTGTGAGCAGTCATAGGTGATCCCTACATGTTGTTAAACAAACCGACATCGCGAAGGAAGTTTCTGCTTTCCTCCCTGATTGCCTTGCCGGCAATGGGTGTGACCGTCAAAGGCCTGAGTGCCGCGGCCGCCGCAGAGATGATTGCCCCGGGCCTGGACACCTACGCCCCGACCTTTTTCAGCCCTGGCGAATGGGCATTCGTGCTCGCCGCCACCGACCGCCTGATCCCCGCCGAAGGCCGTGGCCCTGGCGCGCTGGAAACCAACGTACCGGTGTTCATCGACCAGCAACTGGCCAGTGACCTGGGCAGCGAGATCTATCTGGAAGGCCCGTTCCCGGCCAACCCGCCGCCAACCATGGGTTACCAGATCCCGTTCACCCCGCAGCAGATCTACCGCACGGCGATCAAGGCCGTGAACGCCTGGTGCCAGGAAAAACATCGCGACAACTTCGCGGTGCTGGATGCGCCGGTACAAAACGACGTGCTCAAAAAGCTGCAAAGCGGCGAAGTCGACTTCAGGGCCTATGGCGAGGACATCCTCAAGTCCAAGCAGTTTTTCGGTGAGCTGCTGGGCCACACCAAGCAGGGCTACCTGGCCGACCCGATCTACGGCGGCAACAAGGGCATGAAAGCGTGGATTGCCATCGGCTTCCCCGGTGCCCGCGCCAGCTACGTCGAATGGGTCACCCAGCACAACGTCAAGTACCCCCTCGGTCCGGTCAGTGTCAGCGGCCAGCGCGGCTGACCCCGGAATATTCGCCTTCACGCAAGCAAGGTTTTTATGGCAAACATTACCAATGACGAAGTCGATGTCGTCGTAGTCGGCCTGGGTTGGGCCGGTTCGTTGATGAGTATCGAGCTGGCCCAGGCGGGCCTCAAGGTCCGCGCCCTGGAGCGCGGCGAAGACCGTACCAACAAGGACTTCGCCTACCCCAAACCGGCTGACCAGTACGCCTACGGCGTGCGCAACAAGATCATGGCGACCCCCAAAGATGCGGCCATGACCGTACGCCACAACACCAGCAGCATGGCGCTGCCGACCCGCAAGTGGGGCGCCTTCGAACCGGGCACCGGCGTGGGCGGCTCGGGCCTGCACTGGACCGGCGTGCTGATTCGCCCGACGCCGACCGACATCAAGCTCAAGACCTACGCCGACCAGGCCTACAAAAAGGGCGTGTTGCAGGACGACATGCGCATCGGCGACTTCCCGTTCAGCTGGGAAGAGATCGAGCCGTACCTCGACAAATTCGACATGATCTGCGGCCTGTCGGGCAACACCGGCAACCTGCGCGGGCAGATCATGGAAGGCGGCGACCCGTTCGAAGGCCCGCGTTCCAACCCCTACCCGCTGCCGGCGCTGAAAGACACCCTGAACTGCTCGATGTTCGCCGACGTGGCGCGCAAGCTGGGTTACCACCCCTTCCCCAACCCGTCGGCCAACGTCTCCCAGGCGTGGACCAACCCGTACGGCAACCAGATCGCACCGTGCAACTACTGCGGCTATTGCAGTAAGTACCCGTGCCTGAACTACTCCAAGGCATCGCCGCAGACCGCCGTGATGGATGCGCTTAACCGCATGGACAACTTTGACTACAAGGTCAACGCCAACGTCCTGAAGGTCGAGCTGCACCCGGACGGCAAGACCGCCAAAGGCGTGACTTATGCCGACGCCGACGGCAACACTGTGTTCCAGCCAGCGAAAATCGTGGTGCTGGCGGGCTTTCAGTTCGTCAACGTGCGCCTGATGCTGCTCTCCGGTATCGGCCAGCCGTATGACCCGGTGACTGAAACCGGCACCGTGGGCCGCAACTACGCGTTCCTCAGCAACGGTAACGCGACGCTGTTCTTCAAAGACAAGTTCTTCAACCCGTTCGCCACCGCCGGTGCCACCGGGCAGATGTTCAACGACGTATCGCCGGGCAACTTCGACGGCAACGCGGCGGGCTTCATTGGCGGCGCCAAGATTCACAGCTCGCAAGCCACCGGCGCGCCTATCGGCACCTCGTTGCCGGCCGGCACCGCCGACTGGGGCAAGGGCTGGAAAGAAGGCATGGTCGACTGGTACGGCCACTCGATGAAGGTCAGCATCACCACCACTTGTATGTCGTACCGCGACCACTACATGGACCTGGACCCGAACTACAAGGACCGCTGGGGCCTGCCGCTGGCACGGATCACCTTCGACTGGAAACAGAACGAGCTGAAACTGCAGCAGTACCTGCGCAAGATCGTCCTGGACATCACCAAGGAACTCGGCCCCGACAGTTACACCGAGAGCTTCCTGGGCATGGACTCGCACTGGGACCTGACCAAGTACGTCTCGACCCACAACGTCGGTGGCGCAGTGATGGGCGACTCGCCCAAGACCAGCGCGCTGAACCGCTACCTGCAGAGCTGGGACGTGCACAACGTATTCGTGCCGGGCGGCAACGCTTTCCCGCAGAACTTCCAGGCCAACCCCACCTCCATGATCGGCGCCATCACCCTGTATGCAGCGCAGGCGATCAAGGAACAGTACCTGAAAAACCCCGGCCCGCTGGTGCAGGCATAAGGAGCGAGAAAAGTGAAATCCAAATCCCGTTCCCTATTGCTCACCCTGGTGGTGCTGGGTGTGGTCCTGGCGCTGCTCGGCTGGCTGGTCGCAGGCTTGTTGAACCGCTCCGGTGATGCAACCGCGCAACTGACCCAGCCGGTCACCCCCGAGCTGATCAAGAAAGGTGAATACCTGGCCCGCGCCGGTGACTGTGTGGCCTGCCACACCGCCCACGGCGGCAAGGAGTTTGCCGGTGGCCGTGGCATCGAGTCACCGATCGGCACCATCTATGCCACCAACATCACGCCCGACAAAGACACCGGTATCGGTGGCTGGACCTACGGTCAGTTCGAGCAAGCGGTACGCCGTGGCATCAACCACGACGGCACGGCGCTGTACCCGGCGATGCCGTTCCCGTCCTATGCACGCACCAGCGATGAAGACACCCAGGCGCTGTATGCCTACTTCATGAATGGCGTGGCCCCGGTCAAACAGGCCAACAAGGCCAATGACATTCCGTGGCCGTTGTCGATCCGCTGGCCTCTGGCTTACTGGCGCACGCTGTTCTCGCCACTGCCGGAGGATGCCGCCGTGTCGCTCAAGGTATCGACCGATGGCAAAGACCCGCAGATCGCCCGCGGTGCCTACCTGGTGCAGGGCCTGGGCCACTGCGGCTCGTGCCACACGCCACGGGCACTGACCATGCAGGAGCGCGGCCTGGACGAGAAAAGCGCGACCTACCTGGCCGGTGGCGAACTCAATGGCTGGTCGGTGCCAAGCCTGCGCGGCATGCCGCACTGGACCCAGGAAGAGCTGGTTGATTACCTGGGCACTGGCCGCAACGCCAAGGCTTCGGTAGGCGGCGAGATGACCGACGTGATCGCCAACAGCACCTCGCACATGACCGACGCCGACCTGCACGCCATTGCCGCGTACCTCAAGTCGCTGCCAGCCAGCCAGGCCACCTACCAGCACGACCCGCAGCGTAGCGCGGCCACCGCGGCCAAGCTGACCGCTGCCAAGGACCTGACCCTGGGTGAGCGTCTGTATCTGGACAACTGCGGGGCTTGCCACTTCGTCGCCGGTGAAGGCGCATCGCGGGTGTTCCCGCGCCTGGACGGTGCGACCATCATCAATGCCGACAACCCGACCGCGTTGATCCACGTGATCCTGGCCGGCACCACCACCCCATCGACCGCCCGCGCCCCCGCCGTGCTGCCAATGCCAGGCTTCGCCTGGCGGATGGACGACAGCGAGACCGCCGCCCTGGTGAGCTTCCTGCGCCAGGGCTGGTCGAACAATGCAGGTGCCGTGACGGCCAATCAGGTGCGTGATATCCGCGCCAACCTGAATGCAGGTCACGATACGGCCAAGACGACCCTGGAACCGTCGAAGCCGCAGCACTGAGCAAACATGGCCTGGTCATCTTCATGACCAGGCCATGAGTGTTGGCTGGGCAACCTGCAAGAGACTCCCTTTCTTTCGAGCAGCAAGCACAGGGCATGGCAGGAATAATGCCGATCAGTTAAGACCGGCCAGGTCCGTGGGAGACAGCTCTGCTGGCGACTGCAGGGTTACATCCACAGCAGATGTGCCGATTTTACTGGCCCTGTCGCAAGCAGAGCTCCCTCCCACAAGGCCCCAACCAGACCCGCCGGCCTCTTCGCGACCAAGGTCGCTCCCACAGAGTTATAGCGCCTGACGAACAGTATTGGCTTAAGTTGCAATACTGTTCGCTCAGGTACTGTATGCCCCCGGTGGGAGCGAGCTTGCTCGCGAAGAGGCCGGTAAAGTCACAGCAACTGCTGCGAATGTGCCGCCGCCTTCGCCAGCAAACTGGCTCCCACCGGTCTAACTGACCAGTATTGGCTTTAGTTGCGAAGCTGCCTATACGGCAGTGAAGTAGACACTCTGCTCTTTAAGCCTACGTTTTAAAAGAGAAAAGTGCTGATTCCGGGCCGGGAACCCTTTTTCTCAGCATCGACCTAACCCATTGATTTATGTAGGCACGAGCCTGACCTCAAAAAAGAGGGTCTGGCAGGATGGCTAGTCCTGCGCCTGCCGCGCCCACGCAAGCAACGCTTGCGGCCCCATCGGCCGGGCGATGTAGTAGCCCTGAATCTGGTCGCAGCCCCATTCCTTGAGCAATTCGTACAATTCTGCGGTTTCGACCCCTTCTGCGACCACTTTGTAGCCAATGGTCTGCGCCAACTGGATGATCGAGATCACCACTGCGCGGTCCTTGGGGTTGATGCATGCATCGCGCATGAACGATTGATCCAGCTTCACCGTCGTGGCCGGCAAGGTTCTCAGATAAGTCCAGTTGCTGTAGCCCGTACCGAAGTCATCAATCGCCAGATGAATGCCGCAGTCACGGATGCGCTCCAGATTACGGTGAGTCACCTGCGGGCTGATCATCAATGCCCCTTCGGTGAATTCAAGCTCCAGCAGATGCGGCTCAATGGTTTTCTCACGCAACAAGCCGATCAAGTGCTCGACGAAGGCCGAGTTGGCCATATCGGCGGCCGAGACGTTGATCGACACCGGCCAGTCATGCCCCAGCGCCTTCCATACAACCACTTGCTCCAGCGCATGATGCGCCACCCACAGACTGATCTTGCCAATCAGCGGGGTCTTTTCCGCCAGCGGGATGAACTCACCGGGGCTGATCAAACCAAGTTCCGGATGCCGCCAGCGCAGCAGCGCCTCGACGCCACACATCCGGCCCGTATGGGTATCCACTTTGGGCTGGTATTCCAGAAAGAACTGGTCTTCACGCTCTACCGCGATGGTCAACGAACTCAGCAAGGTAAACGCACGCACTTGGGCCCGATCCAGCTCTGGCTCGAAGTACACCCAGCCCTTGCCCTTGTGCCGGGCGTGGTCAGCCGAACTGACCAGACAACGCAGCCAGTCTTCATGCCAGTCGCCACGGCAGAGCCGTAACATGCCCAACCCGGCCCGCGGTTGCAGAGGGATACCGGAACATTCGATCGGCTGCTCGATTTCTCTGGAAAGCTGATCGATCAAGTCTGTGATATCGCCGTTGCCCGGCACCATGAAGCCAAAGCGCGTGGGGCTGATCTTGTACAGGTCGCGCTCGCCAATGATGGCCTTGAGCTTGTCCTTGAGCAGCAACATCACTTTGGCTGCAAAGGGGTAGCCCAGCGACTTGACGATTTCATTGAGGAACGCCGGCGAGATCATGTCGGCAGCGATCACCGTCAGCGGCTCGTCACGGTTGCGGTACGCCTCAACGTCTTTTTCGAACTTGAGGCGGTTGAACAGGCCGATGGTGGCGTCAACATAGCTGGTTTCGCGCAAGTCGCGGATGCGCAACATGACCACTTTGGCTATTTGCTTGAGCATGGTCTGTTGCTCAGCATTGAGGCTGTCACGCGGCTGGGTGTCGATGATGCAGAACATGCCCAGCGGCACGCCATCGCCAGTCACCAATGGGTAGCCCGCGTAGAAGCGAATACCCGGATCGCCCTGTACCAACGGGTTATCGCGAAAACGCCGATCACTGAGCACATCAGTGATCTGAAAAAAATCATTGGTCAAGATAGCCCGCGCACAGAACGAGTCGATCAACGGAGTCTGCCCGACACTCATGCCCGACTGGGCCAGAAACCACTGGCGGCTGTCTTCAAGAATCGAAATCAGTGCAATCGGCACATCGAAATGCACGGTGGCCATCTGAATCAGCTCATCGAACATCTCATCCTTGATGCCCTCAAAACACGCCATGGCGTCCAGCACGTGCTGGTGCAGCGGTTTGGCTGAGGATGCGTTTGCTTCGTCCTGCACTTACAGATACCTCGCTAACGGGTGCTATCAACTGACACTCTAACGGCAATTGCTGACGCCCCCGACAAAAAAGCGCCCAAGGGTCAGCGTATCCTGAGCAGAGACAAGATTCGACACACTCCGTCGGTTACCCTCCTGCCTCGCTGCGCTTGTATGCCTGCGTAACGCAGCAGGCAAGGACCCAGCAATGAAGATGATGGTAGTCGGCGCGAATAAAGGCGAACCTGAAGAACCTGGCTTACCCAAAAAAACTTCACCCGCCGTTCATCCAGGTTTGTATATAATCGCCGCTTCCGTTGGGGAGTAGCCTGTCAGCGAGCAATCGCTGGCGTTCGTATCAACATTCTCGGCATGTCAGCCGTGGTACGAACACCTTTTAGGTTGGTGAGACCAGCGACATTGCACACGCCTAAAGCCGGGCGCGTTGCCGTGTCGTTGACTCATAGCCCGGCTGGACGTAAACCGTGACCCCGTTTGCCCTTATCTTCCTCGCTCTGGCCATGTCAACGGACGCTTTCGCAGCGGCCATCGGCAAAGGCTCCGCACTGCACAAACCCCGCTTTCTCGAAGCCCTGCGCACCGGCTTGATATTCGGCGTCATCGAAGCTATCACCCCGTTGATTGGCTGGGCCATCGGCCGCGCCGCGTCAGTATGGGTCGCCGACTGGGACCACTGGATTGCCTTCACCCTGTTGATCGGCCTGGGCCTGCACATGATCTACAACGGCGTGAAAGACGACGGTGAGGAAGAACAGGAAAGATCCAGCCAGCACTCGTTGTTCATCCTTGCCGTTACCGCCGTGGCAACCAGCATCGACGCCTTGGCAGTGGGGGTGGGCCTGGCATTTGTCGACGTGAACATTCTGGTTGCCTCAGCGGCGATTGGTCTGGCGACGCTAGTGATGGTGACCATCGGCGTGATGCTTGGGAGAGTGCTCGGCACGATGGCCGGTAAACGAGCCGAGATTGTCGGCGGCGTGGTGCTGATGATTGTGGGCGGGACGATTCTGTTTGAGCATTTGACGGCTTGAGCCTCATAGAATCCCCCAGTAAACAGGGGGATCCATACAGCCAGGGCTCTATCGGGTGATCAATTGATAATCGAGCGGATCACGTCTTTATTCTGCTGCTGTTGCCCTTGATTATTCTGCCGTTGCGGTTGTTGCTGCTGACGCTGAAACTGCTGCATCTGCTGACCCTGGCGAATGATATCGTCAGTGCTGCTGCCGGAAGAGGCGTTGAACGCCGGGCGGTTGAACGCATTCGGCGGAGCGACATAGTTACCTGAGTTCTGTGCCCGCTGTTGCTGAGCCGCACGCTCTTGAGCACGCTGACGTTGCTCGCGAACAGCTTGCTGCTCTTGAGCAAGCTGTTCGCGCCGACGCTGTTCTTCAACGCGCTGCTCACGCAACTCCTGAGCCTGACGATCCAGCTCTTCGCTTCTGCGCCGCGCTTCAAGCTCGTCCTGAGCCGCTTGCGCGCGGGCCTGCTCCTGACGAGCACGCTCGGCGGCGGCCTTTTGTGAGGCTTCGGCTTGTAGCCGGGCCTGCTTGTCATCTTCGACCTTCTGCAGTCGGGCCAGGTCGGCTTGCGCCTGTTGCTTGAGACTCAGGGCACGTGGTTCGTTGCGGTCTTTCTGCAGTGCGCTGTCGGCATTGTCGATGGCGCAGCGGTAGTCTTTTTTACCCAGGCAGTTCTTGCCGGCCGCAATGGCCTGCTCGATCTGTTGCTGGTCATGCTTGTTACCCAGCTGCTGCAAGCCATAAGCACCTACGCCCAAAACAGCAACGAGGGCCAGGCCGATCTTGCTCATGCGCCGCTTCGGCGGCACAGGCGCCGCAGTATCGGCTGCTGGCAAAGGTGCTGGAGCTGGAGCTGGAGCTGGAGGCGGCGGTGTCGGCGCTGCTGCGGCAGGTGCCGCTGCAGGTTGAGGAGCAGGCGCAGGCGCCGGGGCGGATGTTGCCGCAGGCACCGGGACTGGCGCAGGCGGTACGACCCGCAGAACCGGCGCAGCACGCGTCATGTGCGTGCCGCAGAACGGGCAGTGATTCACCGGCCCCGCCAGTGGCTGGGCACACATGTTGTTCAGGCAGGCAGCAGGAAACTGCAAGGCTTTGGCTGTCTCAGACATGGCTCAACTCACTGGCGGTGGCGGTGGAATGCTGGCTGCCGCTGGCGGGCCGCCGACCGGTGGCTGGAACAGTGAGGCCAGCTCAACGATTTGCCCGGCGCCTTGCCAACCGGCCATGCCCTCACGCCACAACTGGCTGTCGCGGGTTACCTGGCCGCTTTGCACGTACTGTTGCAATTGCGCGGTGGTGTACGGACCGTAGGTGCTGCCGGCCACACTCAAGTGGTAGCTGTATTGCGGCAGCGCAGCGGGTGGTGGCGGCGGTGCGAAGCCGCCCGGGGCCGGCGGTGGTGGCGGTGCGGCAACGGCTGGCGCAGCGACCGGCGCGGTTGCGGGTGTCTGGGCATTGAGCAGGTTATCCAGCCAGCCCTCATTGAAGAACTCATTGCGCACGCTGATTTTTTCAGCGTGTTCAGGATGGACTTCGTCGTGATAAACATCGGCACGTGAGCCGACCACAAATTGACTGAATTGCCCCAACGCCGCCTCTGCACTACGGACCAGATGGTCTTCCTGACCTGGAACCTGACGCTTGAGGCGCGCCTTGTATTCATTTTTGAGCAGTTCGGCAATCTTGAACGGGAACGACTGAAACGACTCGGAGGCGCCCTGCTCGTCAATACGCTTCTGCGCCTTATAGGCGCTGCGGCTCATCTCGTCGAACACCACGACCAACGCGGCAACCTGAGCATCGTTGAGACGCTGGGTGCGGCTGCGCACCTGATTCTCTATGTCACCGCGATGCACCGGCTTGAAGCCGCTTTGGCGAATCGAGAACTCATCACCGATGGTGAAGTCTTCTTTATCGATGTAGAACTCGTACAGGTTGTTGTCCAGGCGCTTGAGCACACCCAAGGCAATGGCGTGCAGGTAGAGCTTGAAGTCTTCTGCAAACTGCCGGTATTGCTCTTGCGTAAACTGGATGGGTTGCACGAACTGGCTGATGCGCTTGTGCACATGCAGCGGGATCGCGGTGCTTTCCTTGCGGTAGCTGGCCAGGTAGGTCGGCAACGGGGTCAGCGCCGGCATCGGGAAGCCCGACAACTCGGTGAAGCAGATCAGTTTGCCCGGCGTGCCCGACTCGACAAACTGAATCTGCCCGGCGTTCAAACCGGTGCCTTGTGGCAGGCACTGGCCGAGCATCGCACCGTAAACCCGCTTGAATTCGCTGGCGTCGTTGACGCCGATCAGGCAGGTGTAGCGGTCTTTGTTGATATTGAAACCGCCAGTGAGGTTAAGCGGCGTCCACGGCATGGCACGCTGCAGCAACTGGCGGAATTTCTCGCGCTGCTCATCCGGGTTCAGGGCGCCTAACGCGGCCATCAGCGGGTCAGCGGCCGAAGCCTGCCGGGGCAATTGCTGTACCGATTTGTTACGCAGTTTCGACAGCAACTCTTCCTGGCCTTCTTCGGTCTGCAGCTTGCCGAACAGCACTTTGGAACCGCCAAAATCCTTGAACGCGTCTTTGGCCCACTCACGCACGTCCGGGTTTTCACCCATGGCTTCTTCGCTGTTTTGCACCAGCGTCAGCGCAATCAGGGTGGCGTGTTCCTCCTTGATGCTGGCGTCGATCTTGGCGATATCGGTGTCGATACGTTTGAGCAATTGGTTGACCGCGTTGCGGCCATCTTGCAGACGACCGACAAAACCATTCCAGACCGGCTGGCCGTTGTGGTCCACCGACTCTTTACGGCCCAGCCACTCGGAAACATCACGCAGCAGCAACGCAGCTTCGCGGGCCGCGATAAAGCGGACATAGAACAACAGGCTTTCGCGCAGGGTGTCTTTGATCTGTCCCAGAACCGTGTCGGCCTGTTTGTCTTTACCACTCAGGCGGGCAAACAAGCCCTTGTCGGTAGTTTCCTTGAGGCGCTCGAACTCACGTGCCAGTTCGGCAGACTCAAGCTTCTCGGACAGTTCGCGAAAGCGCGCGGCGTTCTTTTCCAGCGCCGGGATAATCCCGCCGCCCTCGTTTTCCAGACGGTCCTTGAGCATTTCGACCAAGGCCAGGGTGTAATCCAGGCCACCGCGCTCGTCGTCGTCCAGACGGCGGAACAGTTTTTCCGGCAAGGCATCTTCGCGGGTCAGTTCAGCCAGTCGCTTGAAGCGATTTTCACGAATCCGCACTTCGTGGTTGCGCTCGGCGCTGTCCACCGAGCTGCCCTTGGTGTCGCGCTCCAGCTGCTGCTGGATTTCACGCACATGGGTCAACCACTGCTCTTTATCCGCGCCACCACTTTGCAGGCGCTCAAACAAAGCTTCGACTTTCTGCTCGATCTGGCCAGTGACGCTGATGTCACCGTCGACCTGCAACAAGTCGTCAGCGATCTGATAATGGGTAAACTCACCCGTTGCCACAGTCAGCTCAACACGCGACAGAAACTCGGGCAACTCGGTGAACGTGCGCGGGGTCACGTTGAGCTGTTCTTTGAGAAACTCATCGCGCTCTTTATCGGTAGGCCGGTTGCCGCCGGCAGCCGCACTGGCCACGCCGAAAAATGCCTTGAGCATCTGCTGCACCTGGCGGCACAAGCGCACGTTCTGCCGAGCGTCGATGCGAGTGTCCAGCGTTGCCTGGCCAATCGAGGAGTAGCTGCACGGGAAGCGCAACTCGGTGTTGTCACCGTAGTCCTGGGGCAGACGCACGGTATAAGAGCGGATCTTGTGCTGGTTCTGGTTGACCGCGATCGAGCGCTTCTTGTTAGCGAAGTCCTGCGAGGTGAAGTCGGTGAACAACACGTCAGAGAGCATCTCGTAGATGTCTTCCTGATCGCTGGTCTTGGCCTGGGCGATGTTGGTGTTATCGATGATGTAGACATCATCGTAAGGGCGCGTGTCGATAAACAGGTTATCGGTGGCGTCCCAGTGCTTGAGCAATGGATTGCCGCGCATGCAGGTTTCCAGCTCCATCAACGCCGCATAGCCGTTGGCCTGCACGCGCTCGGTGTTGTAGGCATGAAAGCCGCCGGGCAATACAAAAAACAGATCGACCTTACCGGCGATGTTGCTCTCTTTAAGAATCGCCTTGGCCAGGTAGCCCATGTCCAGAAACGAGCCCGAACCGGTGCCGCCAGCAGCAGAGCCGGTGATCACGATGCGGATCTTTCCAGGCTCGATTTCCAGCCCGAGTTTTTTCAGTTTGTCGGCCTGGGCACCGATATTGCTCAGCAGGCGGCCGACCTTGTCGCGCAGTTTGTCGCGAATGGTCGGGTACTTGTCGAAGAAGTACAGGCGCGACAAAGCGCGAATCTGCCCGGCGCCCTTGGACGGGTCGATGCCCAGATGGCGGATCTTTTCCGGGGTCAGCGGAAACCACTCGGCCACTTCGCGGTGCCGGTTGAGCTCGTCGATGGAGTGGGTGTACTTGCTCAGGTTGAGCTGCTCGATGATCTTTTCTTCCGAGGTGAAGCTCACCTGCTCGGCCAGCACGTCGGTTTTCACCGACTTGCCGTCCTGAGTGACTTCGCCGGAATCGAGGTCGAAGTTGACAAATTGCACCACCGGGAAATCGGCGATCTGCTGCACCTGGCTATTGCCGCCCCAGATGGCATTGAGAATACGCCGGCGCACGCGGATGTTGACCTTCATCCCCGTACCGCCAAGGGCGATGAACAGCGTCGGGTGAATCTTCTCGACGATGGGGGTCGTTGCCGTCGCGCCGGTTGGCTGTGCAGTGTCGCTCATTGAAAACTCCATGTGCCCGGGCCGGGCAGGCCGAGTGGCTCGGCATTGATCCAGATATTCAGTACAGGCAACCACGGCCGCAAGATGCCGTGGTCATGGCAAGCGCTTTGCTCAGCGCTTGGCAGAGAAGGTCATCAGCCAAGCCACCAACGAGATCGCTGCCACAGCACCGAGCGGCGCGAAATACAACGGCGCCAGGAACTGGCCCGAATTGATCACGGCAAGCACGGCCATGGCTGCGACCATCAGCAACCCCAGGAACAGAAACCAGGCCGAGGCGTTGGCACGGCTGGGCGCCACGCGCTCACGCACCCGCCAGTTGGCGTAAGCGTTCTTGATCACGAAGAAGACAATCGCCAGCACCACCAGCACGGCAACGCCAATCAGCGCATCGCGGCTGTCGACTTTTTTCGGTCCCAAGTCCAGCGGTACAGGCGCGGCAAGAGTACTTGTGGTGGTTGCCGGAGCTGCTGCCTCGGTAGTGCTTTGGATCGGGGCTGGCAGTGCGCTGGTCTGGGCCATTTGAAAAACTTCCTTGAGAGACTTGAGAGTGAATTACTTGAGACGCACAGCGATATCAGGGGCCTGGTCTTGCAGACGCGCACCGAACAGGCCACGTTTCAACGTTGCGACCTTGTTCTGACGGGCGTCATAGACACCCACACTGGCAAACGGTTTGAGTGGATAAGGCTGGGTCATGCCTTCCACGGCAACGGTGAACGTTTTCTTGCCGCCCAGCATGGCGAGCAGCAGCAACAAACCGATCAACAACGCCACGAACAAGCCAAGCAGCAATAGCACAGGCCCCAACGGGTAGCTGACTTGCAACACGATTGGCAGACGCGTTGCCGAACTGCTGGCGTCGCTTGAGGGCACGAACACATCCGGCAAGGCATCACCGGGAAACAGTTCGTTCATGCGTTTGACGAAATCCTGAGAAATGCGCAGTTGCTGCTCGCTCAAACGCACTTCAATGGCGCCAGAACGCTGATAGCCGCTGGAAAAAATCACTTCACTGGACCATTGAGACGGCAAAGGCGGCAATTGCAGGCTGATCGCCAACGGCGCGGAACGTGCGCCGGGCTCAAGGTCACTGATGCGCGCCAGCGAAATACTCGACTGCAAGGCTTCGCCCGGCATGTCCAGCGCCATGTCGATCTTTGCATCGTGAATCTGGTAGGGGTTGAACTGATTCTCGAACTGCCCCAACAGCACCGCCGTTTTAGGTGAGCTGTCGACCTTGATATTGAGCACCACCGTCTGCTGATCAGGCGCCAGCTCAGCACTGACGTCCTCGGTGTCCTGCACACCAGTGGGGATGAAACGCACCGCCGATCGCGTCAGTGGTTTCAGCCGCACATGATTGTCGTTGAGCAGGCTGGACAAGGCCGGCTGAGCCAATACCTGTTCCAGCGCAGCACCGGCACTCTTGCCATAGGCCAAGGCATAGATCATCAGGCCATTGGCTTGATAGTTCGGACCTTTTACCGGCATCTTCTGTGGGAACGCCGCAATCCGGCTGATCGACTCATCCTTGTGCAGCAAGTCATAGAACTCGCGGTTCTTGAGCTGCGTTTCACCACTGTTGTTCGGGCTGTTCTTGTTGTTGGTGATGATCCACACAATCCCTTCACGACCCTCAAGGCCGGTGGTGATTGCAGCCAGCAACGCTTCCTTGAAATCGGTGTCTGCGTAAGCGCCGCCCGACTTGCGCGCCAGGTTCAATTGGTTGACGCTTTCAGCCAGCTTGCCGTGGGTACCGGGCCCCCGGTAAGTCCATTGCGGCGAGGGGTGCGAGTTGTCGGCCTGGTTAAAGCCACCGACCACGACTTCGCCGTCACCCGCCGCCGTGGCCGCCAGTTTTATGACCAAAGGCTTGAACGCAGATGCCGGGTCCACGTAGAACGGCTCCATCCAGCCGGAGTTCTGTACCAGAAACACTTGGCGCAGCGGCTGCGCCGAGGCCGTGGCGCAGGTCAACGCCAACATCAGCGTAGCGGCGCGAAGCATCAGCTGTTTCATTCGGCTTTCCATCGGTAGAGCGCTCCACTGGAATCGATGTACAGCCACATCGCGTTATCGAAAAAGAACCATTGGGCTTTCCAGGGTTCGCTGACCAACGCCTTCAAAGCAAAACCAATGCCGCCAACCTGATCAAGCCGATATTGCACATCGGCTTTCTGCTCACTCTGGAGAAACTCATCCAGCGGGCGGCTCTGCTGGGCTCGCATCGACAACAGCAGGCGCTCAGCGGTGAACTCGACAAACGGATACACCACTTCGCGGGTCGTGGGTTCGAGGTTTTCGTCGTGTTCATCCCATGGCCGTTCCAGGCGGATGTTGTATTTAAAGCTCAGGTGCCCGGTGCCCAGCCGATAGCCCTTCACCGGACGGGACGGGTCGGTTGCACCGACATCCAGTTGCAGATAGCTCAGGCGCTCATCGCTGGACACTTGCTGCCACAAACCACTGCCATCGCGAAAAGGCGGGCCTTGCTCAGGGTATGCCGTGGCGCCATCTGGCCAAGGATGCCATTGGGCTTGCACGGCCATGCCCTGACGCAGGCTCAAATAACCGTGTTCACCAATCCACAGCAAACGTCGTGAAGAAGGATCGCGCACGGGTGCTGAAAGCCGGGTCATACGCTGCGGATCAGCATCAGCGACCGGGTAGTGCTCCCAGCCGGTATTCGTCGGGCTGACCAAGCGCACGCTGCCATCGCTCATGACCAGCGGTAGCCAGGCACGATCTTCCAGATCCCCAGGCCCAGCCAGTGCCCGGCCCTCTTTACGCTGGGTCCGGTACTTGAGAGACACCGGGTCGACCTTTATCAGGACCGCCCCCTCTTCACCGCCCAAAAACAAGGCGTTGGTCCCATCAATGGCAAGCAGGCTGACTGACCAGGCCCAGTTCTCCAGCCGAGTACGCCCGATTGGCACACTCTCGGCATGCAGCTCTTGCCATTTACCCGCGCCGCGTAACCACAGAAACAGGCTGCCTTCACGACCCAATGCGAACAACGCATCGCGGTAGCCGCCCACATTGGCGACAAAGAAGTTCAAGCCGTTCATGCGCGGCAGTTCGATGATTTCTTTGCTGTCGTTGAGATCGCGAGCGCCGCTGCGCTGCAAGCGCTGGAACACGCCAGACACAATCTTCTGCGCCATTGCGCACTGGCCATCGGCGATCACCCGCGAGCCACTACCGTCACCATAAGGCGGCAGCCAACAGCTTCGGGCATTCCAGGCAGGAGCAGGCAGCGGCTCGCCGCTACTGGGGCAGAACTTGAAGGCTGCGGGCAGGTATTGACTGGAAGAACCGGGTGCCAACCGGGCACCGGCGAGATAGTCCAGATCGACCAGGCAATCGCCAGTGTCTACGCCAGCGATGCTGCGCAACGAGAAACGGCCATCAGGGGTTTGCTGCCAGATCTGATTACCAAACGTCCAGGTGTGCACACCGTCCTTTGTGGCTGTATCCATAAATTCCTGCTTTGCACTTGAGCCAACCGGCCAGCCTGAACATCAGCGCTGCCAGCGATAGGTAGATTCGGGTGTCATTTGCGAAGCGGTGACAACGCGATAAGTAACAGCATTTTGCCAGCTAATCATCCAGCAAAACAATGCCATATCAAGGATGCAGGCCGCGCAGCAGTCCGCAACAGGCTCACTTGACGTTGCCTGGTTGCCAGGTCGAGTTGGGAATCACAATGTTGCCGTCGGCCATCTGGCGATAGAGGGTGTAAGGCAACACGACGGTGTCGAGCACTCCAGATATTGCGCCATCAAGCAGCACACCGGCCAGCAGCCCGCCACTCTTGTCAGTGTTGCTGGCCGGTTTGGCGTTCAACTGGCAGAAGGTGTAAGTAACACCGCTGTAAACCCGGGCGATCTCATCGCAATGAGTATTGAGCTTGCGCAGTTCGCGACCACTGTACTCATCATCACGAAACACTGTATTGATGGTGCCGCAACCACTGAGCAGCAGGATTGCCAACCCTACAATTCCTTTTCTCATTCCTGTATCCCTGTCATCGGTAGATGCTCAAATTGCCCTGTTCGCGCTCATTACTTGCGAACGTAAAGGCGGCATCCTAACCCACAACCCTGTGCACCATCAGCCATGGCGCTGTTCAAGTTCCATCAGTTCTTGCTCGATGCCGTCCATCAGCACCTCCCAGTCGGCCTGGGTTCTTTGCCGGGCATGGCCTTCGATGGGGAACAGAAAATCCACGATGCCCGGCCTGACCGTCCCCTTGGTTACCGGCCCGAAGAACTCTACCGTCAGCGCCCGCGCCAGCATGTCGAGTTCGGCGGCGTGATTGACCCAGCGCCAGTCGTCACGAACCACCATTTTGTCGAGCAGGATGCATTGTTTCTTGAATGCCCGTAGCGCAAGGCCAAAGGGGCTAACGGCCAGCTGGGCGATGAGCCGCGCGTGATCGGATGCCATCCGCTGCTCGGTGGCGGGGCCGAAGAACCACTCATTGAAGCCGATCTCGATTTCGCGAAACGCCACATTGGCGTCCCAGATGATGCTCAGGGTCTTGTTCTGCCGGATATCGCGCTTCCAGGTGCCATAGGCGGCGAAGGCAACGCCGGCAATGCCACTGACCGCCAGCGCCCCGATCACTGCCGAGGCCGAGTCGACGACCGCATAGGCCTGGCCGGAGCCGGCGCTGAGCATGGCCGCGCAGACCAGCACGATGAGGGCAAGACAAGCACTGTAAAACCCGAAGGCGTAGGGGTCTTTCATGATTGCACCGAGCCGGTTATTCCCAGTGGCGGGTGGCATCAACCGCTCAGATGACTGAGCTGAGCCTAGCCAAACTTCACCCGCTTCGCCCTGCCACGAGGCATTGATGCGACGGCAGGACAGGTTGAACCAATATCTTCATCCGGCTGCCCAAACAGAACCGGTAAGGTGTCGGTGCTTACTTTTTTCGATTCACAAACAACAGGATGTGTTGAACGCCTATGAAACATACTCTCTGGCTCGGTCTGCTCGGTGCATTTTCCCTTAGCGCTCACGCGGCCTCACTGGACGTCCCGGTCAATATCGTCAGCGCCGATGGCGCGCCTAAAGCGGCCGGCAGCGTGCATGTCGAAGAAACCCAGTACGGCCTGCTGTTCACCCCGAAACTCAGTGGCCTGCCGGCCGGCATTCATGGGTTCCATGTCCATCAGAACCCGAGCTGCGACGCGGCCGAGAAAGATGGCAAAAAAGTTGCCGCTCTGGCAGCCGGCGGTCACTTTGACCCGGCCAACACCGGCAAGCATTTGGGCCCATACGACGACAAGGGGCATCTGGGCGACCTGCCGGCGATCTACGTGACCGCTGACGGCAAGGCCGAGTACCCGGTCCTGGCCCCGCGTATCAAAAAGCTCGACGAAATCAAAGGCCGTGCCTTGATGGTCCATGCCGGTGGCGATAACCACTCTGACCACCCTGCCCCGCTGGGCGGTGGCGGTGATCGTTATGCCTGCGGCGTGATCAAGGGCTGACGGGGCGGGGCGGCGGGCTATCTGGCTCGCTGCCCGTCTGCCAGACCGATACGGCAGAAACAGCTTGTGGTGGCTGGACAAACCTACCAATCTTTCCTGAACGCTTCAGATCAGGAAGACCTCAGGCATGAAACCCGGCAAGCCCATCACCCGTGCGTTCTGCATCGAACTGCAGCAAGAGCTGACCATCGTCGATGCACGCCGGGAATATTTCTCCCAGGAACCGCCGCGCAAGCGCTTCGAATTCCTGTGCTCCAGTGAAGTGTGTCGGGCCCAAGGCGTGAAAGTCACCGGGGTGCGCTATGACGTGAAGCCACAGGACAACCCTACCTTCGTGGCCGCACACTTTCGTGCCAACCCGCATCATCAGCATGATCGCGCTTGCGAGTGGGTCGATGACAGCGATGGCGCCCAAGAGCCCGATGTCAGCGAAAGCCCTGACCCGCAGGTGCGTTTGCGCCAGGCGCGGCGCAAGCTCGACGACAATATCGACGTGTTCGACCCCAGCCTCAAGCAGCCGCTCAAGGAGCCTTCTGGCGCCGTGCCAACCGGCAAAGCAGAGGACCGGCCAGCCGCGCCTGAACCCGTTGGCCAAGTCAAAGAACCTGCCACGCCGCGTTACAGCGAAACCCGCACCAGCAATCTGGAGCGATTGGTGGACTTCTACCGTCAGGCCCGGGCTGAATTGAGTGATGAGGATTTCAAGCAGTTGACCTTGCGCGTTGCCGGGCAGGGTGAAATCACCCTGCGCTCGTATTTCCGCCACATCAAGTACGCCCATGAAGGCGACAACAGTCGGGTGCTGTACGGCGGCGGGCTGGTCGATGACAAGCGCTACGGCAAGGGCTTCAAGTTTCAGTTCTATGACCGCCTCGATGGCAAGCGGGTGACGTTGTATGTGTCACCGGCGCAGATGCAGGCCTATCGCTCCAGCCGCTACATCGAGGAGCTGCTCAGCCATGCCGCTGAGGTGAAGTTCTTCACGGTCTATGCCTTGGGCACGCTGGTGAAAAGCCCGTCGGGCAAGAGCTTCAGCCTGGAGCTGGACGACTTGCGGCATCTGGCGATCATCCTCGGGCCGGCCAAAGAAGAGGCCACGCCAGACGCCTGATAACGCCCAATAAAAAAGGGAAGCTTGCGCTTCCCTTTTTGCTACAGCCGGTTCAGCGACTCAGACCTTGACGATCCAGCCTGCTGGCGCCTCAACGTCACCGGACTGTACGCCGGTCAGCTCTTTGTAGAGACGCTGGGTGACCGGACCGACTTCGGTCTCGCTGTGGAATACATGCAGCTTGTCTTTATAGGAAATGCCACCGATTGGCGTGATCACCGCGGCAGTACCGCAGGCACCGGCTTCCTTGAACTGGTCGATCTTGTCGATGAACACGTCACCCTCTTCGACCGTCAGGCCCAGACGGCTGCTGGCCAGCTCCATCAGCGACAGACGGGTGATACCCGGCAGCACCGACGGCGAACGCGGGGTTACGAACTTGTTGTCAGCGGTGATGGCAAAGAAGTTGGCCGAGCCGACTTCTTCGATCTTCGAATGGGTCTGCGGGTCCAGGTAGATGCAATCGGCGAAGCTGTTCTTCTTGGCTTCGGAGCCTGGCAGCAGGCTGGCAGCATAATTGCCGCCGACCTTGGCCGCACCGGTGCCCTGCGGGGCGGCACGGTCGTAGCCGGAGATCACGAAGTTGTTCGGCTTCAGGCCGCCTTTGAAGTAAGCGCCGACCGGAATGCAGAAGATCGAGAAGATGAATTCTGGCGCAGTGCGCACACCGATATTGTCACCCACACCGATCACGAACGGACGCAGGTACAGCGCACCACCGGAGCCGTAAGGCGGGATGAAGTGCTCGTTGGCCTTGACGACCTGCTTGCAGGCCTCGATGAACATCTCGGTAGGAACTTGCGGCATCAACACACGCGCACAGCTGCGCTGCATGCGTTGGGCGTTCTGGTCAGGACGGAACAGGTTGATCGAGCCATCCTTGCAGCGATAGGCCTTCAGGCCCTCGAAGCACTGCTGACCGTAATGCAGGGCCGTGGAGCCTTCACTGATGTGCAGAACGTTGTCTTCGGTCAGCGAACCGGCTTGCCACTCACCGTTACGCCAGTAGGAAAGAAAGCGCTTATCGGTCTTGATGTAGTCGAAACCCAGCGTGTCCCAGTTGATGCTCACTTGACTCATAACGCCCTCTTTCATTTA
Source organism: Pseudomonas sp. StFLB209 (assembly GCF_000829415.1). Classification (NCBI taxonomy): domain Bacteria; kingdom Pseudomonadati; phylum Pseudomonadota; class Gammaproteobacteria; order Pseudomonadales; family Pseudomonadaceae; genus Pseudomonas; species Pseudomonas sp. StFLB209. Next base: position 700,594 of record NZ_AP014637.1, read on the forward strand.
GCAGACTGCCTGGACGAGTCAGGCCAATGCCGTATTCTGCCAGAACTTGCGGGTCTGTCGACATTCACTCATAGCACTTTGAATTGTGCACCTCAACCAACCGGTACAGCCTCGGCTGCCTTGCGCCGCCGGATATAGGTCAGGAAAGCCTGCAGGTCCGCGCTGCACAGGGTTCGCGCCACTGACTTGACCTCATCCACCGGCCAGTCCCACCAGGCGGCCTGAAGCAGTTCTTCGCGAACCTGCTCTTCGAAACGCCAGCGGATGAACTTGCACGGGTTGCCGCCGACCACCGAGTAAGGCGGCACATCGCGGGTCACCATCGCGCCGGCCGCCACAATCGCGCCATGGCCGATGGTCACGCCGGACAGAATCACCGCATCGGCGCAAATCCAGCAGTCGCTGCCGATCACTACATCACCCTTGCTGGGCGCGTAGTCCTTGATGTCTTCAAGCTTGTCGATCATCGCCGGAAACGGATACGTGGTCAGCCAGTCAGTACGGTGCTCGCCGCCCAGCAAAATCCGCACACCGTCGGCAATCGAGGTGTAGGAACCGACCTTCAGGACCGTGTCATCACCAAACTCCAGCACCTCGGGGATCCCGTAGGTGCCCACACCGACGGTATAACGCGGGTAGCGCAGCCTGATCTTTTCCGCCGACCTGTCCAGCTTGTCCATGCTGCGCAGGCGCTTTCTTGTTTTTCGTTCTTTGAGCAGTTCAAGGAATTTCATGGGGCTCCGGGGATCTTGAACACAACGCTTACCAATGTAGAACCAGACGCTTGAAACGTCGCCAGGTGGTGCGGTTCATGTGCTTGAGCGGGATCGAGCGCAGCAGGCTCCAGGCATGACGCTTGTCGGACACCACCGCATACTTGAGGGCCTTGTGCAGCGCTAACGTGCGGCCGTGCTGATACTCGGGGTGATCGCGATAAGGCTCAAGCGCTCTGAGGTCGGCATCGAGCAATACCCGGTATTTGCGCGACAGGTTGTTGGCATGCCGGCGGTAACGGGTGACAACCACCGGCAGGACGTCGATCCGATAGCCTTGCCGGGCAATGCGCAGGGTTATCTGGAAGTCCTGGACCTTGATCGCCGGGTCGTAGCCATCGGCTTCGCGCAACGCCTGCATGCGGTACAGCGCCGTGGGCGCACCGACCACCACGGCACCACGGACGATCTCGTCGAAGTGCTGACGCTCGATGTAATCGCGGCTCTGCGATTTGATGTCGTTGCCAGCGCAGTCCATGTAGCTGATCAGCGCACCGACGCAGCCGACCTCGGGATGCTGGTCGAGGTACTCGGCGCGGATGCGCACTGAAGACGCCAGCATGATGTCGTCCAGATCAGGGGTGGACACATAAGTGCCTTTGGCATGCTGCAGCCCGTGATTGAGCGCGGCACTGACGCCCTGATTGGCCTGGGTGTAGAGCTGGAAAGGATATTTGCCCTGCAAGGCTTGCAGCATGGGAATGCTGTTATCGCTGGAGCCGTCATCGACGATGATGACTTCGAAATTTTCGTAGTCTTGGGCGAAGATGCTGTCGATGGCAGCTTCAAGATACTGCTCGGCGTTGTAGCAGGGGGCGATGATCGAAACCAGAGGCGCCTGGGTGGCGGCCTGCTGCGGAGTGGAAGTCATGAGATCACTTTGTTCTTGGCACGCATACTGACAGCCTGATCAATCAGAGGCTGATTGTACCGGCACAACGTTAGCAACTTTTTACAAACCCGATACATGATGCGGCAATCGGTCGGTTTTTGCCATTGCGGCTGGCCAGGGCCCAAACAGCAGGCATAAAAAAACCCTGTTCAAGAACAGGGTTTTTTGTACCGCTCAGGCAAGCATCAGAACGCGTAGGTCACCAGAATCTCTTTGGTTACCTGAAAGTCCACCGACATCATCACGCTCAGCGCGGTGATGGTGACGATGGAGAACACGAACAGCTTGCGTGCCCAGACGGTGTCATCAGCAGCCTTGTAGCCTTTCCAGGCCATATACAGCCAGTACATGCCCAGACCGGCAGCGACCGCGAGGTAGTTCAGGCCGGCGTAGCCGCCAACCGTCAGCATCAGGGTCGCCACCAGAAACGCCAGGATGTACAGCAGGATATGGCGCTTGGTCACCAGGATGCCACGCTTGACCGGCAGAACCGGGATCTTCGCTGCACGATAGTCGTTGAAGCGGAAGATCGCGATGGCGTACGAGTGAGGCATTTGCCACAGGCTGAACATCACCAGCAGGGTCAACGCCGCAAAGTCGAAGTTGTTGCTCACTGCGCAGTAGCCGACCACCGGAGGCATTGCCCCCGACAGGCTACCGATCAGCGTGCCGTGCACCGACTTGCGCTTGAAGTACAGGCTGTACAGACCGACATAAATCACGAAACCGATCACTACCAGCAGTGCCGACAGCGGGTTGGCATAGGTATACAGCAGCCACACGCCCAGCGCACCGAGAACAGCTCCGTAGGCAAGGGCCAGTTTCAGGGACACAAGCCCCTGAACCAGAGCCCGCTCACGGGTGCGCTCCATGCGCTGGTCGATATCGCGGTCAATGCAGTTGTTGAATACACAACCTGAAGCCACGACCAGGGAAGTACCGAGTACCGCCGCCAGAAACACGACGAAATCGATATCCCCCTTGGACGCCAGGAAAAAGCCACCTGCCACCGAAAGCACGTTACCGAAAATGATCCCCGGCTTGGTGATTTGGATAAAGTGCTTCAGTGACATCAGTATTTCCTCACTGCGCCATCATTTCGCGGTGGATGCTGAAGATGATCCACACCGACAGGCCCACCAGGAACACGATCACCAGCGCAGTGAAGACAAACGCCATCACGTTGTTGCGCTGAGCAGCCGAGAAGTCCAGGTGCAGGAAGTAGCGCAGGTGAACCAGGATCTGGATGATCGCGAACAGCATGATGATCCAGATAGTGGTGTCTTTCGGCAGAACCGGCGACATCACCAGGGCGAACGGAATGGCAGTCAGGATGATCGACAGCACGAAGCCGATGACATAGTCCTTGACCGAACCGTGACCCTGCTCGTCGTGGGAGTTATGCGAACTAGCCATTTACAGGGCCCCCAACAGGTAAACAATGGTGAACACGCCAATCCAGACCACGTCCAGGAAGTGCCAGAACAGGCTCAGGCAGCTCAGGCGGGTCTTGTTGGTGTTGGTCAGGCCCTTTTTCTGGACCTGATACATCATGATGCCCATCCAGATCAGACCGCTGGTCACGTGCAGACCGTGCAGACCTACCAGCGAGAAGAACGCCGACAGGAAGCCGCTGCGGCTAGGACCGTAGCCTTCGTGGATCAGGTGATGGAACTCGTAGACTTCCATCGCGATGAACGCTGCACCGCACACGAAAGTCACTGCCAGCCAGCGCAGGACACCACTCTTGTTACCTTTGTACAGCGCCAGCATGGCAAAGCCATAAGTGATGGAGCTGACCAGCAGGAACGCGGTTTCCACGGCCACGAACGGCAGCAGGAAGATGTCCTGGCCGGTCGGGCCGCCGGCGACGCTGTTCATCATCACGGCGTAGACCGCGAAGAACGATGCGAACAGCACGCAGTCGGTCATCAGATACAGCCAGAAGCCGTAGATCGTCATGCCACCACTGTCGTGGTGTTCGTCATGCCCGTGATCGTGGTCGTGACCATGGGCTCCGGAGTTGATAGCAATGTTCGACATGTTAGACCTGTTCCATCGAAGACTTGGCAGGAGTGTATGCACCTTGGGCCGCCAGGACCTTGTGATGCTCAGCTTCGATACGCGCAACTTCCTCGGCCGGGACCATGTAGCCCTGGTCATCACGTGCAGCGTGAGCAACGAAGACGGCGATGGTTGCTACCAGGCTCGCACCTACCAGCCACCAGATGTGCCAGATGAAGGCGAAACCGAACACGGTCAGCAGCAGACCCATGTACATGCCGGTCGCGGTGTTATTAGGCATGTGGATCGCCGAATACTTGGCCGGAACCTTGTAGGCAGTACCGTTGCGCTTGGCTTCGGTGAATGCGTCGATGTCATCAGCCTTCGGCAGTTCTGCGAAGTTGTAGAACGGCGGTGGCGACGAAGTGGACCATTCCAGGGTGTGGCCATTCCATGGGTCACCGGTCAGGTCGAGGTTCTTGTTGCGGTCGCGGATACTGACGAACAGCTGGATCAGTTGCGAAGCGATACCGGCAGCGATCAGGAACGCACCGAACAGAGCAACGTTCAGGTAGATGTTCCACTCAGGCATATCGGTCGCGTTCAGACGACGGGTCATGCCCAGGAAGCCCAGCGCGTACAGTGGCATGAAGGCCACGAAGAAGCCGCTCAGCCAGAACCAGAACGCAGCCTTGCCCCAGCCTTCGTGCAGCTTGAAGCCGAACGCTTTCGGGAACCAGAACGCGAAGCCTGCGATGTAACCGAATACCGCACCACCGATGATCACGTTGTGGAAGTGAGCGATAACGAACAGGCTGTTGTGCAGCACGAAGTCAGCGCCCGGGATGGCCAGCAGAACGCCGGTCATACCACCGATCGAGAAGGTGATCATGAAGCCCAGGGTCCACATGATCGGCGCGGTGAAGCGCAGACGGCCCTGATAGATGGTGAACAGCCAGTTGAACAGTTTCACACCGGTCGGGATGGCAATCAGCATGGTCGCCAGACCGAAGAAGGCGTTGACGCTGGCGCCCGCACCCATGGTGAAGAAGTGGTGCAGCCAGACCACGAAGCCCAGTACGCAGATACCGCCCGATGCGTAGATCATCGACTTGTGGCCGAACAGACGCTTGCCGGAGAAGGTCGAAACCACTTCCGAGAACACGCCGAACGCCGGCAGTACCAGGATGTAAACCTCAGGGTGACCCCAGGCCCAGAACAGGTTCACGTACATCATTGGGTTGCCGCCCAGTTCGTTCGTGAAAATGTGGAAGTCCAGGTAACGGTCGAGGGTCAGCAGCGCCAGACACGCAGTCAGAATCGGGAACGAAGCCACGATCAGGACGTTGGCGAAGGTGCAGGTCCAGGTGAAGATCGGCATGTCCATCAGCTTCATGCCAGGGGTGCGCATCTTCAGTACGGTAACCAGGAAGTTGACGCCGGTCAGCGTCGTACCCAACCCTGATAGCTGTAGTGCCCAGATGTAGTAGTCGACACCGACGCCAGGGCTGTATTGCAGCCCGGACAGAGGCGGATAGGCAACCCAGCCGGTCTTGGCGAACTCACCAACACCCAGAGAGATGTTGATCAGCAGCATGCCGGCGACCAGCAGCCAGAAGCTCAGCGAGTTCAGGAACGGGAAGGCAACGTCACGCGCACCGATCTGCAGTGGCAGAACGATGTTCATCAGGCCGGTGAAGAAAGGCATCGCCATGAAGATGATCATGATCACACCGTGAGCGGTGAAGATCTGGTCATAGTGTTCAGGCGGCAGGAAGCCTTCGGCGCCATTCTGCGCCATGGCCAATTGGGTACGCATCATGATTGCGTCGGCAAAACCGCGCAGCAGCATGACCATGGCGACGATGATGTACATCACGCCGATTTTCTTGTGGTCGACCGAAGTCAGCCACTCGGTCCACAGGTAACCCCACTTCTTGAAGTAGGTGATAGCGCCGGCCAGCGCCAGACCGCCAAGGGCGACCATGGCGAGGGTCACCATGACTATCGGCTCGTGGTACGGAATCGCTTCCAGACTTAATTTGCCTAACATTGTTTACTCCTCTGCCCCAGCAGCTGAATTCTTGCTGTTTTGCGCACCATCGGTACCGGTGACTTGCTTATCACGGATGCTTTGCTTGCTCGGCCCGTGGTTCATGCCCTCGTACTTGTCGATGATGACCTGGAACAGATCAGGGGTGACCGAGGAATAGAGTTCTACGGGGTGACGCTCGCTAGGTTTGAGCAAGGCTGCGTATTCAGCCGAGTCAAGCTGCTTTGGTGAATTCTTGACTTCCTTGATCCACGCCTGGTAATCGGCCTGGCTGGTCGAGATCGCCTTGAACTTCATGCCGGTGAAACCCGCGCCACTGTAGTTGGCGGAAATACCGTTGAACTCGTGATTCTCGTTGGCGATCAGGTGCAGCTTGGTGTGCATGCCCGCCATCGCATAGATCTGGCCGCCCAGACCCGGAATGAACAACGAGTTCATTACGCTGTCAGAGGTAACCTGGAAATTGATCGGCGTGTTGGCCGGGAAGACGATGTGGTTGACCGTGGCAATACCCTCTTCCGGGTAGATGAACAGCCATTTCCAGTCCAGCGACACCGCCTGGATGACCACCGGCTTGACCTCGGACTCCAGCGGACGGTAAGGGTCCAGCTTGTGGGTCGAGACGTAGGTGAAGTAGCCCAGGAAGATCAGCAGGATGATCGGCACGCCCCAGACCGCGACTTCGATCTTGGTGGAGTGCGACCAGTCAGGCGTGTACTTGGCAGCCTTGTTCGACGCGCGATATTTCCAGGCGAAGATGATGGTCATGAAAATGACCGGGATCACCACGATCAGCATCAGCAGCGTAGCGATAACGATCAGGTTGCGTTGCTCGATACCCACCTGCCCTTTCGGATCGAGCAGCGGAAAGCCATCACAACCACTGAGCAGAAGCATACTGAACAGGGCCAAGTAGCCAAAAAACCTGGGGTACCTATTTTTACTCATCTCACGACCTCTAAAAGCAGCTTTCGCGGTGCTGTTGGGTTTCGACCGCCAACACTTCACCCTGCCAGTGCCGGCATGTTTTTTTGAATTGAACAAGGGCCTGCCAGAACGCGGTAGCGAAACGACAAATCCGGTTTAACTTGGATTCTTATCTTGAACGGCTGGAGATCACCTGCCAGGCAGAATAATCACCTTAAGCGCGGCCATTCAGTGCGCTTGGAGGCCAGCGTTGCGCGGCTAATTCAGAGTACGAGCAGCGCTCCCGGCCTCAAAACAGCTAATCGCCAAGCCAGGCTGGACGATAACTGCGGGCGATTGTAGATACGTAAGTTTTTATTGACTATGCCTTATTCTGCAACAGTTAATCTCAGAATCGGTAACAATTGCAAATTTTTGTTGTCCCGATCATGAAAAATGCCTCGTTCTACGAGGCATTTCTAAACTAAAGCCCTTGTAAACCTTGAGGTTTACGCCGGTTACGTACGATCCCCAGAGGGACCAGTATCGCAGTAAGCACGAATGCTACCAGAGCCCACTGCGCCAGCGACAGTCCCAGAACCGGCGGATAAGGTGTGGAGCAGAAGCCGCTGACCTGAAAGCCTAGGGGAAACATCGACGCCAGGGGGAGTCCGTCGACGATCGGTTGCAGGGTGTCGATTCCACAGCTTACCGCCGGGTTGGCCAGTACCCAGACGTGCCGGCCAGCCGCCGCAATGCCGCCTATTGCGCTGAGCACCACCAGCGCTTCGAACAGGGTCGTGCTGCGCCGGCCGGGCATGGCCGCGCCGATGAAGGCGAACAGCGCGATCAGCAACAGCGCGTAGCGCTGCAGGATGCACAGCGGGCAAGGCGCCTCGCCCAATACGATCTGCATGTACAGCGCGCCGCCGATCAGCGACAGGCAGATGATTCCCAGCAAGACCAGAAAGCGCTTTTCGCGCTTCAGGTACAACATGTTGTCGCTCATTCACATACCTTTTCAGTTGTTAGGCCACGGCTGCCAAGCGCTCTGGGGCGCCCTGGAACAGCCGATGATCGGCGGCAGGCGCCCGAGACTCAAGGCCCGGGCCGCCATACGGGAAGATTTGCCGTCCGGATGGTCGCCGCCCTGCGCCTCAGGCACCCGTGTGGCAGACCAGCCGGCCGATAACGAATTCCTTCCTTATATATAGAAGGCTGCGTCCTTTTGTCGCACGAGCATTTGCCTGGCAAGCCATTGCGATGAATTGTCACACCCCACGGCAAGCTCGAAAAACTGTGCGCATTTGCCGCAGCCAAACCTGGCTGGATAACCATGCGCCCTATTGTCGCACGCGCTTCTATATATAGAAGGATGCGACCATTTGCCACACGACACCGGTCCGATATTTGACGTCAATAAAGTCCAACTGCCACTATAGGTTCCATGCGCCTGCGCTTCTACGGCAAAATGCCAAACCGTGAAACGCCTCTCAGGCCAGATCGCTGCGGGCGACTATTCTCTAACAAAGCTCAAGAGGGTCGCTGGATCATAACGTCAAGACCCGCATCGTTCGACGATATCCATTTGCCATAAGGTTCCTATGTCCACCAAGAACGCCCGGGCGGATTCTCTCTCGCTGCTGTTGTTCACCTTGCGTAGCGGCAAGCTGATGGCAATCAACCTGTTGAAGGTCAGCGAGATCATTCCCTGCCCGGCCCTGACCCATCTGCCCGAATCCCACCCGCACGTAAAAGGCGTAGCCACGTTGCGCGGAGCATCGCTGTCGGTCATCGACCTGAGCCGGGCCATTGGCGAGCGGCCATTGGCCGATCCGGATGCCGGCTGCCTGATCGTCACCGATGTGAGCCGCAGCAAACAGGGCCTGCACGTTCAGGCGGTCAGCAAGATCGTCCACTGCCTGACCACCGACATCCGCCCGCCACCCTACGGCTCCAGCCGTCACTCTTTCATCACCGGCGTCACCCAGGTCGATGGCGTACTGGTTCAGGTGCTCGATATCGAGAAGGTCATCCATGGCATCGCACCGGCGCAGATCGTCGTCGAGCCCGATCAACTGACCACTCATGAAGTCGAACTGCTCGGCACGGTACAAATTCTGGTGGTCGACGACAGCCAGGTCGCCTTGCAGCAGTCGATCATCACCCTGCGCAATATCGGTATCGAATGCCGCACCGCGCGCAGTGCCAGAGAGGCCATGGATGTGCTGCTGGAACTCAAAGGCACCTCTGGCGAAATCAACGTACTGATCTCCGACATCGAGATGTCAGAGATGGACGGTTATGCACTGACCCGTACCCTGCGTGAAACGCCAGACTTCTCTGACCTGTACATCCTGCTGCACACCTCGCTGGACAGCGCGATGAACAGCGAGAAAGCCAGGATTGCCGGGGCCGATGCGGTGTTGACCAAGTTCTCTTCGCCCGAACTGACCCGCTGCGTACTGGAAGCGGCCCGCACCGTGAATGCCCGCTGAGCACTGCCCCCGGCCAGCCGACGAAACCTTGCTCGGGCAATCCAGTCTAACGCCCATTGCCAATGAGCCTGGATGGATGCCATGAGAACCGTTGTGTTGTTACTTGCGACCCTGACCTGTGGGGTGAGCCAGGTCCAGGCCTCAAGTCCTGATGCCTGGCAACAGCTGGACAAGACCGAACGAGCCGCCTGCCTGAAGACAAGCCAGTTGCAAGACGTCAAAGTGTTGGGCAAACAGGCCCGTTTCGACGATCAGGTTGGTTATGACGCCCTGCTGCTGCAAGGTCGCTATCCACAGAAGCACATGAACAATCGCAAAGGCCTGGAGCTGTGCCTGTATCACCGCCAGTCCGGCAAGGCCACAGTCACTGAGTGGGATAGCGTCGAGAAGCGCTGACAGGCGCTGGCATATAACTTGCCTCATTCATTGCCAACCAAAGGTTGAGCGTACATGCCTGCACGCTCAGCCCAAACGCTGGTATGGACGACTCCTGGCGCGATGAATACCCGATTTTCCTGCGTCGGCTGCGGCAAGTGCTGCACTGACCACCATGTCCCTTTGACCCTCAGCGAAGCCCGGCAGTGGGCTGCTGACGGCGGTGCCCTGATCGTCCTGACTGAAGGTTTTCTCGACAACGGCTATGGAGTTGACCAAGCGCAGTGGCAGCACGCCACGCGCCGCTCGATTCTGGTCAACAGCGGCGCTGCCCGAGCGTATATAGCCATCACCTTCGCGGCCTATAACGTCGGACCTTGCCGGAATCTTGACGCGCAGCAGCTGTGCCGTATCTATGAGCGCCGGCCACTGGTGTGCCGTATCTACCCAATGGAGATCAACCCGCATATTCCGTTGCGTCCACACACCAAGGATTGCCCGCCGCACGCTTGGGAACAGGGCCCGGAGCTGATTGTCGGCAATACCCTGGCCGACCCGCAGTTGCTTGCCCTGATCGAACAATCCCGCCAGGCCGACCGCGATGACATTGCGGCCAAGCGGACCGTGTGCCAGCTGTTGGGGATCAATACCACGGCGCTCAAGGGCAACGGGTTCGTCGCTTATCTACCGGAGATGTCCGCTTTCAGCGCTGCCCTCGAAGCGGTTCATGGCGCTGATCCAGCCGAGCAGGCAGCGGCCGAGTGGACCTTTCATGTCGCCGGCCAGCAGGTCAACGACACCTTGCAACAGGCCGGCGCCCGGCTGGCCGCGCCCGAAACGCCGCCTTACCTGTTCATACCTCTGGCAACCTGAGTCATTTGTAATAAAGATCGATCATCACCTCAGCGGCAAACGGTCCCGGCACCGGCCGCGGTGTCTGCCAGATCAGTTGTGCATCGAAATCGACTTGGCTGGAGGGTGTTCCCTGCAACAGGTCGGTCAGGTGAAACGACTCGTTGTAGCGTAACGGCTGACCGTCGGCGGCCCGCACGATGCGAATCCCCAGTGAGGCATTGTTGCCCGGCACCAGCAAGTCCTGCACCAGGCTGCCGGTGACCGGGCGAAACCGCGCATCGAGGCTGAACGGCGAATCACAGCTGCGATTGGTCGACAGGGAAAACGATCGCTGATCGAAGACCTTGCCGACCACCACTTGCTTGATCGGCAGCGCGCCGAACTCCAGGCTGGCCGGGTAAACCTGCAATTGCGCATCGCAGGCAATGAAGCGCAGCCCGGTCAGATTGTTCAGCACATAACTGAGGCTATTGCCTGCCCCACTCTGCGGACCACTCTGCGCACCGAGCTGAAACACCCGGTAGTCCGGAATGTCTGCCGGCACGCCGGAGACCGGCGTCGCACCGAACTTCTGCACAAATACCGAGAAAGCCAGGTTGAAACGGACCCTGGGGCAGGCCTCTATGTTGGAGTCGCCTTCGTGGCAGACCGGTAATACCTGACCGGTGGCGATTCGCCCGGAAAAGTGATCGGCACCGCCCACGCTCAACCCCACGCGAATCCCTTGGCCGACGTTCAGGTTATCGGGGTTCAAATGCACGAACACTTCCTGGGCCACCGCCTGCTGGTCTTCGCGGGCACATTCGATCAGGACGCTTTGGCGTTCGGAACGCCAGACCACCTCGCCATGCGGCAAGGACTCGGGAATCGCCACGGTACTGCCCAGATCGCCGCGCAGAACCGGCGCGCCGGAGCCCTGCACGCTGCACACCAGAGCAAAACAGGACGCCGGGCTGAGCAACGCCAGCAGGACAACGGCACGCAAGCGCCGCGCAGCAAAGAGAGAATCGGACATCAGCAGTCTCCTGCCATCAATGGAGTATCCAGCAGCCGCGCACTGAAGGCGGCCTGGCCGGTCGGTTGTGCGCAGTAGTCACGCCGACCGCCGTAGTCAGTCAGCGCCTTGAAGGTCAATTGGCGAGCTACGTGCGGCGGCGTCGGCCAGTCGAAGCGTTGCCCCGGTGCGAGCAACAGGTAGTCGCGCACCGCGCGGCCATCGAGTTGCAGATCCAGCAGCGCCACATGAAAAGCCGTGGGGTTGCTAACCTGCAGACGTGCTCTGCCCGCCACCTCATGGCTGAGTGACCAGCGCAATGCGACGGGCGCCAGCGCCGGGTCGCCGGGCAAACCGGGCGGACGATGGAATACGTTGATCCGCTGGCGCACCGCGATACTCAATTGCTGCCCGGCCTCGGAACGCTGTGGTATCTCCAGAACATAGAGATGGACCAATGACTCACGGTCTGTCGGCATGCCCTGGCCCTGATACAACACCCGTAATTGTTGCCGCCCCAGGCCAGGCAGACGCAGCAGCGCCGGGGTCACGACGAAAGGTAACGGGCGGTCTGAGGCAACAGCCGCTTCATCGCTGCTGCCCGGCAGCGCCAGCCAGGCTTGCAGCAGCACCTCCTGGTCGCTGCGGTTGTGTGCCTCGATACTCACCTCGTTACCTGCACCAAGGATCAACCGTGTGCCGAGCAGCGAAACCGTGGCCTGAGCAGGCACCATCGCGCACAGGCCCAACAGCGCCAGCCAGCGTTTGAGGTTCATTGGCAGACCACCTTGACTCGCTCATAAGCGCGCTGTGCATCGCGGGCCGGCAAGCTGAACGGCGCCGCACAACGCTGGGTCGACCAGCGCACATACAAGGTGCCGCTGTCCTGTTCGCTGAGCACCAACGCCTGGCTGGTCGGGTCGACAGTCGCCAGCGTCCTGCCCTGCCCGTCCTCGACCGTGGCGCCCAGCGGCAGGCGACTGCCATCGGCGCGCAGCAGTTCGAACTGCACACGGCGCCCGAGTGCGGCCTTGAAACGCAGCACCGGCACCGCACCGCGAGTCGGCACCAGTTGCCCGATGGCATTGTCCAGATCGACATCGGCACCCAACTGGCGGGTGTCCAGATTGACCCAGTTGGTGCGGTACGGCTGGGCATAGGGCAGAACCGCATAACCGTTGCCTGAGGTTTCGACCTGACGCCAGGACGCCAGGCTGGCGCCGCTGACCTGCGGGACTTCGATCAGCGCAAAGGTTTCGCCCAGCGCCTGCCCAAGGTTGAGCCCACCGGCATGCGCCACCAGCGAGCCGCTGGCCCCCAGCAGCAGGCTGCGGTAATCGCGGCCCTGACTGTAGCCGGCCTCAAAGCGGCCATAGGGTTTGAGGGTGTTGACCTTGGCGGACCCAAAGCTGCCGGAACGGCTGTCATGCCCGGCCTGCACCGAGTAGAACGTGTCGCGTTCCTCCAGCACTTGACCATAAACCCCGGCCTGGGTGTTGTACTCGCCCTGGCTGTCGCGCAACGCATTGAACGACAAGCGCGATGCGCGGGCGCTATCGCCCAGCGGCAGCGTCACACTGAGCGAAAGCCGATTGTCGTCACGCCCCTCGCCAAAGCGGCTCCATGCCTGGGTCCGTTCCAGCGACAGGCTGTAACTGAGGTTGCGCCACACCGAGTTCCACGCCAGATAAGCCTGGCGAGTCTTGCCCGGCAGGTTCCAGTAACGCTGCTCCGAAGCCGTCAGGCTCAGGCTGGCGGTGAGCTGCGGCAGGGTCTGGGTCAGGTTGACCTCCAGCCGGTCTCTGGCCCGGCCCACCAGCGCAATGCCGGTGCGCTCGTCCAGTTCCTCAACGTGCTGCCCGAGGCTGCGGTAATGCTCGGTGCTATAGCGATAACCGGCCACCGCCAGGGTCGTCGCGGTGGCTTCCAGAGTATTGGCATAACGCACCCGCAGGCTGTGGCCCTGACGCTGTTGGTCGTGCACCTGACTGGCCGAATGAGTCAGGTCAGCCGACACCGCGCCCAGTGGCGTATTGACGCCCGCGCCAAGATTGACGGCACGGTAATCTTCGGCCCACTGCACACCGCCAAAACCGGTGATCGCGTCATTCACGCCATAGATCCACGCCGCGCCGAGAAAATTCGGCGCCTGCTCTGCGCCATCGTAGTTATCCACTTGCCCGCCACTCAAGCTGTAGCGAAATGCTCCGCTGGGCAGCATGATCGGCAGCGAGGCATAGGCTTGAGTGAAGCTGCGGCGGCGTCCGTCAGCCTCGATGATGGTCACCTGCAAGTCGCCGTTGGAGCCGCTGGGGTAGATATCGCTGATCTCGAAAGGCCCTGGCGAGACGTTGCCGCTGTACAGCAAAAAGCCGCTCTGGCGCACTTCGACTGTGGCGTTGCTCTCTGCGGTACCGCGGATGACCGGCGCATAGACGCGCTCGCTATCAGGCAGCATGCCGTCATCGGACACCAGCGCTGCGCCCTTGAAACGCACGCTGTCGAAAACCTGTCCTTCACTGAAGGTTTCGCCCAGGCTCAACTGGCTCTTGAGCGAGGTAATGTCGCGCTGGGCAAAGGTCCGGTTGCTACGAAACCGGTAAGGCTGGTCGCTGCCATGCACCAGTGATGACTCATTACGCAGCCGCCAGGCCCCCAGGTTCAGACCGTTGCGCAAGCCCAGATACTGTTGTTCGCTGCGCTGACCACGCTGGCTGCGTGCGGCGGCATTGAAGGTGTAATTGACGAACCCGACGGTTTCGCCCTGATCCCATAGCTGTGGCGATACATAACCGCGACTGCTGCGCGCCATCAATGCCTGGGGCACGCTGATGTTCAGGCGCAGCGCACCCGGCTGGTAGTCGATACGGGCAAACTCGACCTGGCCGCTCAGGTCATAGCAGGCTTGCTCCCGCGCTTGCCGCGACTCCTGGTCCGCCGGCAACTTCTGCAGGTCCAGACCGAAGTCACTGAGCATCTGCAGGGTCAGGCAGGGCTCGACGCGACCGCTGCGCGGGCTGCGCACGAACTGAACGTCGCGCCGCCCGCTCAGGGCGCGATTGACGTGAATATCGACCCGATAAGTACCGGGCAGCACGGTGCTGGAGCGCAAAAATTCTTCGAGGTCCGGCGGCTGGTCACTGCCCTGGATGAACGCGGTGTTGAAACGCCCCGCTTTGGTGTCCCCTTGGGGTTGCGCCGCCCAGGCACTGAACGACAGGCTCAGGCCCAGCCCGAAGCCGATCGGCAACGGATGGTGTGACAAAGACAGCCCGGCGACAGACCTGGCCAGGCGTTTGACCGGGCCGCGCAGCGCCCGGGTTCTGAATCCCTTGTTATTCTGTGTGAGCCATTCCATTAGCTGTTGTTCACTCTGCTTCAAGATAACCGGTGCGTCGCACTTCCCTGTTCGGCAACGAACACATGACAACCGAGCACTCGCAGACATCGAGGCTCAGCGAATAGGCAGCCCCATGGCCGCCGCTAACGAGATTCGAATTTGCTGGCCTGGACGCTCTCCCCACCCTGCAAGCTGGCGTGGTAAGTCTCCTGCCCGCCGAAATCATTGATGCTGATAAAGCTCAACTCCAGCGGCTGGCTGCCGGAACGCGGTTTGAGCGGCACGCGCCAGCGTTGCTGCGGCGCGAGCATCCGGCTGTCCTGGCTGAGCAGCGCCTTGCTGCCCTGGCGTACGCCGATGTTCAACATCGAAACGTGAAAAGGGCCGGGGTTGAACACCTCCAGCGCATCCTGCCCGATCAGTTGCCATTGCAGACCCTGCGCGGCCAACAGCGGATCGCCGCGCAGACCGGCCGGACGAAAAAACAGCTTGATACGCTGGCGAATGGCAATTTGCAGGGTATTTTCAGCGGCGCTACGGGGAATCTCCTGAACATTGAGCCACAGCACTGATTCTCGCTCGGTGGGCAGCCCGCTGCCGGAATAGATCACCCGCAGCAGTTGCTTGCCATCACCGGGCAACGGCGCCAGCGCCGGGGTGACGATAAACGGCAGATCACTGAGGCCGGTCTGCGGGGTATTCACCGCAGGGTCATACGGCTCCAGCCAGGATTGCACGAGAATCTCGCCGGCGCCACTGTTGTGCACACCGAAACTGACCTCCTTGTCCTGGCCCTGATAGATGACCCGCGTGGTATTGAGCACAATGCCCGCCTGGGCATTGCCCAGACACAGCAGGCCGGCGAGCAGCAGCGCGCCGCGCGAAAAAGAGAAGAACATGCTGACGGTTGCCTCGGTCAGGAAACGGCAGGGCGACCTGCATCGCCCTGCCAGTGACATCACTCGTAGTCCAGCACGAAAGGCATGAAGCCATCTGCATTACCCGGATTGGTCGCCGTGCCGTTGAGCACGTACACCGCACCGAAGTCGAGCTGCGCCGTGGCGCCACCGGCGCCATCCTTGACCAGCGGCTTGTCGATGGTCTCGGTGCCGGAGAGGTCCATCAGCACACTGGAGCCGTTGATCAGACCAATGCCCACCCCATCGGCCGCGCCGGTGGTACGCAGCAAGGTCTGGTCGTTGTTGTCCAGGCCGCTGCCATTACGCGCGGCAAAGCGCATTTTGACGGTGTTGTACTGGTCGGCACCGGCACTGCAGTTGATCAGCAGCTGGATCGGCGTTGCCGTCTGTAGCTTGCTTTCACCCGACAGGCCGATATCGGCAAACGACACATTGCCCAGATCAACATTGATTTCACCCGGCGCGGTGCCCGGGCTGACGCCCGTACCTGGCCCCACATCGCAAGTCATATTGGTCAGGGTACCGTTGAACACCAGCTTGCCGTTATTGGCAGCATTGGCTGTGCCTGTAAGACCCAGACCCAAAGCACCCCATACAGCCAGAGTCAAAGACAGTTTTTTCATGCTAACAACATTCCTTGTGTTATGGCTGCCACTGAACATGCAGAACATGCTCAGCGACACCCCTTATTCGTGTTCGCCCGCTAGTGGACGGCGCTCACTATAAGGCCCCACAACCTTATTAGCTGTCAGTTGCGTTCCTTTGGTTGGGAAGAACGTTCTCTTGAGCTTGAACTCCGTTTCCGTAGGACAATTCCAGGACTCTCTGCAGGCCGCCAATAGCAAGGCGCTCGACAAACAAGCGGTGATAAACCTCGCACTAACCTCTGCAGCATGCTGGTTTTGGAAAGTGGCCAGCAGGCTATTGATAGGTAACGGTCAGCACCCCCCGAGATTCGGAACCCCGCTGTGAGTCCGGCTCAACAAGGGGCTGAAAGTGGGTACTCACAGGCACCGCCTGGGCCATACAGGCATTGGCGACAGCGCCTGCTTTGGCCTCCAGCCCCGGACGCACCGGCCCACGCCGGGTATGCTCAACCAGATGAACCGCGAGTGCGGCGTCGACCTCACATGTAGGGTTAACCACTTGACCACGAAAGCCCAGAACACCGTGTTGTGCATAAGCGTTAACAGCCCCCAGCGACAGTAAAACCATCATGACTGATCGCGCCAACTGCCTTTTGAAGTTACCTGAAACTGTCGTATCGAGTCGCATGATCCTGCTCCGCCTTTTCGGGTTAACCCCATGGAGTTAAGTTGAACAAACTCCCGCCCGCCACATAAATAAAGAAAATTCTGTAGGACTTTTCCGCACAAGTTACTGCACTATCACCGACAGTTTTATTGCTTTAAGCATGCAGTTTTATTCGTGCAGTCAAAGCCTGTATCACCATGAACTTAACGCGTTTGAACAGAAAAAACCGGCACTGCTTCACAGCGGACGGCTTTGCTGACATTTCTGACAGGTAGCCGTCATTCTGCTGACCGGGTTGGCAGGTTATAAGAAACCCCTGATCATGCCGTCCGACCACTGACTTTCCTGGCGTCCTCCCCGACATGCGTAAATCGACCCGAACCGTACTGGCTGTTGCCGTCCTGGCTGCGCTGGGCAGCAGCGCCTGGCTGCTGACCCGACCTGGCGCTGTAAGCAAGCCGCCGCTGGCCGCCGTGCCGGTCAAGGTCATCGACCTCAAGGCCGAGGACGTACCGCTGTTCGTGACTGGCATCGGCACCGTGCAGTCGTTGCAAAGCGTGGTGATCCGGCCACAGGTCGATGGCATCCTTACCCGCGTGCTGGTCAAGGAAGGCCAACAGGTCAAGGCCGGCGACCTGCTGGCGACCCTCGACGACCGAGCGATTCGCGCCGCGCAAGAACAAGCCAGGGCGCAACTGGCACAGAGTCAGGCGCAGTTGGATGTCGCCCGCCTGGACCTCAAGCGCTACCGCGACCTGAGCCAGGACAACGGCATCTCGCGGCAGACCCTCGACCAGCAACAGGCGCAGGTCTTCCAGCTTGAAGCCACGGTGCAGGCCAACAAGGCCACACTTGAAGCAGCCCAGGTGCAGTTGTCCTATACCCGCATCCAGTCACCGGTCACTGGCCGGGTCGGGATTCGCAACGTCGATGAAGGCAACTTCCTGCGGGTCAGCGACGCCAACGGGCTGTTTTCCGTGACCCAGATCGACCCGGTCGCGGTGGAGTTCGCCCTGCCGCAGCAGATGCTGCCGACCCTGCAAGGGCTGATTGCCAGTGATTCGCGCGCCCCGGTGCAGGCCTGGCTGGGCGACGATCAGAACGGCACCTTGCTGGGCCAGGGCAAGCTGAGCCTGATTGACAATCAGGTCTCGCCCAGCACCGGGACCATTCGGGCCAAGGCACGCTTCGACAATCCTCATCAATCGCTATGGCCAGGCCAGCTGGTCACGGTGAAAATCCAGACCGATGTGGCCCGCGATGCGCTCAAGGTGCCGCCGCAAGTGGTGCAACGCGGCCTGGAGCAGCATTATGTGTTCCGCATCCGCGACAGCAAGGCCGAGGTGGTTCCGGTCAAGGTCCTGTTCCAGAACAGCGACATGACCCTGATCAGCGGTGCCAGCCCCGGTGACGTGCTGGTCCAGGACGGCCAGTCGCGGCTCAAGGCCGGCACCCGGGTCGACGCCAGCGCCGCCCAGCCGCAGTCGCTGAATACCGTGCAGGCGGCGGTGCAGCCATGAGCGACAGCCCAACCCGCCATCAGCGTTCACTCTCGGCCTGGTGCATCGATCACCCGGTCGCCACCTTGCTACTGACCTTCGCCCTGGTATTGCTGGGCCTGATCGCCTTCACCCGACTGCCGGTCGCGCCGCTGCCGGAAGCCGAATTCCCCACCATTCAGGTCAGCGCCCAATTGCCGGGCGCCAGCCCGCAGACCATGGCCTCCTCGGTGGCCACCCCGCTGGAAGTGCAGTTCAGCGCGATTCCCGGCATGACCCAGATGACCTCCAGCAGTGCGCTGGGCTCGACCAGCCTGACCTTGCAGTTCGCCCTGACCAAGAGCATCGACACCGCAGCCCAGGAAGTTCAGGCGGCGATCAACACCGCAGCCGGACGCCTGCCGGCCGACATGCCCAACCTGCCGACCTGGCGCAAGGTCAACCCGGCCGACA
Organism: Pseudomonas sp. StFLB209; assembly: GCF_000829415.1. Classification (NCBI taxonomy): domain Bacteria; kingdom Pseudomonadati; phylum Pseudomonadota; class Gammaproteobacteria; order Pseudomonadales; family Pseudomonadaceae; genus Pseudomonas; species Pseudomonas sp. StFLB209. The sequence continues at coordinate 719,410 of NZ_AP014637.1, forward strand.
GCCCGGTACTGATCCTCAGTGTCAGCTCCGGGCTGATGTCCGGCACCGAACTGAGCGACCTGACCGAGACGCTGCTGGCCCGCCAGCTCAGCCAGATTGAAGGCGTCGGCCAGGTGTCGGTGTCTGGCCAGCAGCGCCCGGCCATTCGCGTCCAGGCCGCGCCGGAAAAGCTCGCCGCCCTCGGCCTGACCCTGGCCGACATTCGTCAGGCGGTGCAGCAGACCAGCCTTAACCTGGCCAAGGGCGCGCTGTATGGCAAAGACAGCGTTTCGACCCTGTCGGCCAACGACCAGTTGTTCGACCCTGAAGATTACGCGCAACTGATTGTCGCCTACCGCAACGGTGCGCCGGTTTACCTCAAGGACGTGGCGAAGGTGGTGCATGGTGCCGAGAACGCCTATGTCCAGGCCTGGTCCGGTCAGCAGCCCGGCCTGAGCCTGGTGGTGTTCCGCCAGCCGGGCGCCAATATCGTCGAGACCGTCGACCGGGTGCTGGGCCAGTTGCCGCGCCTGACCGCGATGCTGCCGGCCTCGGTGGAGGTGTCGGTGCTCAATGACCGCACCCGCACCATCCGCGCCTCGCTGCATGAAGTGGAACTGACCCTGGGCATTGCAGTGCTGCTGGTGGTCGCGGTGATGGCGCTGTTTCTGCGCCAGTGGTCAGCGACCCTGATCGTCACCAGCGTCCTGGCCGTATCACTGATCGCCAGTTGCGCACTGATGTACCTGTTTGGCTTCAGCCTCAATAACCTGACCCTGGTGGCGATCGTGATTGCGGTGGGCTTCGTGGTCGACGATGCCATTGTGGTGGTGGAGAACATCCACCGCCATCTGGAAGCCGGCGAAGGCATGCGCGAAGCGGCCATCAAGGGCTCGGGGGAAATCGGCTTCACTGTGGTGTCGATCAGCTTCTCGCTGGTTGCCGCGTTCATTCCGCTACTGTTCATGGGCGGTGTGGTGGGCCGGTTGTTCAAGGAGTTTGCCCTGACCGCCACCGCGACCATCCTGATTTCCGTGGTGGTGTCGCTGACGCTGGCACCGACCCTGGCAGCGTTGCTCATGCGCGCGCCCAGCCACGATCAACACAGCAAGCCGGGGTTTGGTGAACGCCTGCTGAGCCTCTACGAACGTGGTCTGCGCAAGGCGCTGGCTCATCAGCGCATCACCCTTGGGGTATTCGGCCTGACCGTGGCCCTGGCGGTGGTCGGCTACGTGCTGATTCCCAAGGGTTTCTTTCCGGTGCAGGACACCGGCATGGTGTTGGGCACCACCGATGCGGCCGGTGATATCTCTTATCCCGACATGGTCGCCAAGCATAAAGAACTGGCCAGAATCGTCAGCGCCGACCCGGCGGTCCAGGCGTTCTCGCATTCGGTGGGTGCCTCGGGCAGCAACCAGACCCTGGCCAGCGGGCGCTTCTGGATTTCCCTCAAGCCGCGTGGCGAACGCGATGTATCGGCCAGTCAGTTCATTGATCGGATTCGTCCGCAATTGACCAGGGTGCCCGGCATCGTCATGTACCTGCGCGCCGGCCAGGACATCAACCTCAGCCCTGGCCCCAGCCGCAGCCAGTATCAATACGTGCTCAAGAGCAACGATGGCGAGCAGCTCAACCTGTGGACCCAGCGCCTGACCGAAAAACTGCGGGAAAACCCGGCATTGCGCGACCTGTCCAACGACTTGCAATTGGGCGGCAGCATCACTCACATCGACATCGACCGGCGTGCAGCGGCGCGCTTCGGGCTGACCACTGCCGACGTCGACCAGGCCCTTTATGATGCCTTCGGTCAGCGCCAGATCAGTGAGTTCCAGACCGACACCAACCAGTACAAGGTGATTCTTGAACTCGATGCCCGGCAACGTGGCCGCGCTGAAAGCCTGAGCTACTTCTACCTGCGCTCACCGCTGACCGACGAGATGGTGCCGCTGTCTGCCGTGGCCAGTGTCGGTGCACCGGTGATGGGACCGTTGTCGATCAGCCATGACGGCATGTTCCCGGCCGCCAACCTGTCATTCAATCTGGCCCCCGGCATCGCGCTGGGCGATGCGGTGCGCATGGTCGAGCAGGCCAAGGCCGAAATCGACATGCCGACCTCGATCATCGGCACCTTCCAGGGCGCCGCGCAGGCGTTCCAGAGTTCGCTGGCCAACCAGCCGTGGCTGATCCTCGCCGCGCTGGTGGCGGTGTACATCATCCTCGGGGTGCTTTACGAGAGCTTCGTCCACCCGCTGACGATCATCTCCACGCTACCCTCGGCGGGGATTGGCGCACTGCTGCTGTTGTGGATGATGGGCCATGACTTCTCGATCATGGCGTTGATTGGCGTGGTGCTGCTGATTGGTATCGTCAAGAAGAACGGCATCCTGCTGGTCGACTTTGCCCTGGAGGCGCATCGCAATCAGGGCCTTTCGCCACACGATGCGATTTACACCGCCTGCCTGACGCGCTTTCGGCCGATCATGATGACCACCCTGGCCGCCTTGTTCGGTGCCCTGCCGCTGATGTTCGGGTTTGGCGCCGGTGCCGAGTTGCGCCAGCCGCTGGGGATCGCGGTGGTCGGTGGACTGCTGCTCAGCCAGGTGCTGACCCTGTTCACCACACCGGTGATCTACCTGCAACTCGAACGCGTGTTCCACCGCCGCCAGAACGCCCCGGCCACTGGCCAGGCGCTTCACACCTGAGAGGTTGCGCATGCGCGTGCTGATTATCGAAGACGAACAGAAAACCGCTGACTACCTGCATCGCGGCCTGAGCGAACAGGGCTATAGCGTGGATCTGGCCGCCGATGGCATCGAGGGTCTGCACCTGGGTCTGGAGCACGACTACGCGGTGATCATCCTCGACGTCATGCTGCCGGGCCTGGATGGCTTCGGTGTGCTACGCGCCTTGCGTGCGCGTAAACAGACCCCGGTGATCATGCTCACCGCCCGCGAGCAGGTCGACGACCGGATTCGGGGCCTGCGCGAAGGCGCCGATGACTATCTGGGCAAGCCGTTTTCGTTCCTTGAACTGGTCGCCCGCCTGCAAGCCCTGACCCGTCGCAGCAGCACCCAGGAGCCGGTGCAGATCAGCATTGATGACCTGCGCATCGATCTGCTCAGCCGCAAGGCCAGCCGTGCCGGCGTGCGCCTGGAATTGACCGCCAAAGAGTTTGCCCTGCTCAGCGTGCTGGCGCGCCGCCACGGCGAGATCCTGTCCAAGACCTCCATCGCCGAGCAGGTCTGGGACATCAACTTCGACAGCGACACCAATGTCGTCGAGGTGGCCATCAAGCGTCTGCGGGCCAAGCTCGACGGCCCCCATGAACATAAACTGCTGCACACCATCCGTGGCATGGGCTATGTGCTGGAAGATCGCCGTGCGGGCTGACTCCATTGCCCTGCGCCTGGGCAGCCTGTTCGCTCTGGTGGCCTTCGGTGTCTTCACCCTGATCGGCTGGGCGCTGTACCTGCAGGTCGACAAGCACCTGGACCTGCTGCCCGAGGCAGAAGTCGACGCACGCTATAGCGTGCTCGAATCGACAGTCAATCGCTTCGGCGACTTGCAGCACTGGAGCAAGCTCGGCAACAAGCTCAACCTGCTCAGCGAGGAGGATAAGCGTATCCGCTTCTGGGTGGTCAGCGATCATCCAGACTACGAGTATGGCAACCCCGACCCGCACATCCGCCGCTTCGCTCGTGGGCCGCTGGGCATGCGTGATTTGCTGCTGCCCGGCCAGCGTTTCCCGTACAAGGTGCTGGTCAGCGAGTTTCCCGCCAAAGACCAGCGCCCGGCCCTGCGCTTTCTCACCGCCATCGACACCCAGACCTTCTGGCAGACCCAGCACTCCTTGGTGGTCGCGCTGGTCAGCCTGGCGGTGATCGGCATTCTGCTCGCCTCACTGCTGGGTTACTGGGTCGCGCGCATCGGCCTGCGGCCGCTGACCAGCCTGTCGCTGGAGGCTCACAAGCTGTCACCGCCGCATCTGTCCGCCCGTCTGCAACTGTCACCCTTGCCCCCGGAGCTGGAGCAGTTCGTCAACGCCTTCAACGCGACACTGGGCCGGGTCGAACAGGCTTACTCGCGGCTGGAGTCATTCAACGCCGACGTGGCCCATGAACTGCGCTCGCCACTGACCAACCTGATCGGCCAGACCCAGGTGGCGCTGACCCGTGGCCGCTCGGCCGAGCATTACTTCGAGGTCCTGCAATCGAACCTCGAAGAGCTGGAACGGCTGCGCTCGATCATCAATGACATGCTGTTTCTGGCCAGCGCCGATCAGGGCGGCAAAGCCAGTGAACTGACCAGTGTGTCGCTGGCCGAGGAAGTGGCGACAACCCTGGAATATCTGGACTTCATCCTTGAGGACGCGCAGGTTGCGGTGCAGGTGCACGGCGATGCCAGCGTCCCGATCGAGAAGGCCCAGTTGCGCCGCGCGCTGATCAACCTGCTGCACAACGCCGTACAGCACACCAGCGCCGGGCAGACTATTCGCGTCGCTATCGAGCGGCTTGAGCAACAGGTTCACATCGGCGTCAGCAATCCGGGGCCGGCGATTGCTGACGAGCATCTGCCGATGCTGTTCGAGCGCTTCTATCGGGTCGATGCCTCACGCAGTAACAGCGGCGCCAACCATGGTCTGGGCCTGGCCATCGTCAAGGCCATCGCGCTGATGCACGGCGGCACGGTGTTCGTGACCAGCCGCGACGGAATCAACACCTTCGGTGTCAGCCTGCCGAACCGCTGAACGGCACTTGCGAAAAACGGCAGGCGATTGGTCTATTGATCGGCGGCGTCCTGCCGAAAACCTGATATACCGATAAAAATCAGTTCCAGAGCCTGCGGCATGAACGGATCGCCGCCGCCCCTTAAGTCGAGTGGCTGCAATGAACGTACCTGCTGGCTGGATACGCTCCGAGCTTCTGTTGATCTGTGGCAGCCTGCTGTCATTGATCGCCATTCTGGGCATCGTCGCCTCGTTGCTGATGCGCGAGCGCAACGACGCGCTGCTCAGCGCCACCCGCGCGGCGTCCAATATCGTGCGGCTGATCGAAGCCGATGTGGTGCGCAGCGCCGAACTCTATGACGCCTCGATCAACGGGATGATCAACGCCTGGCAACATGAGCGCCTGCGCCAGTTACCCGACGATCTGCGCCATCAGGTTCTGTTTGATCGTGCCGCAGCAGCGCCCTATAAAGGTGACCTGTTATTGCTCGACCAGAACGGCAATGTACTTGCCGACTCCTTGCCCGGTGCCCGGCGCGAGGAGAACTTCGCCGACCGCCCGTTCTTTCAACATCACCGCGACAGCAACCTGCCCGGGCTGCACATCAGCCAGCCATTCAAGGCCCGCTGGGGCTTCAAGGACTGGTGCATCAGCTTCAGTCGCCGCTTGTCGGGGCCCAACGGTGAGTTTCTCGGGGTGGCCGGCGCGGCCATGCGTCTGGCCTACTTCAAGCCGTTGTTCCGCAGCCAGTCGCTGGGGCCGGACAGCAGCCTGAGCCTGATGAATACCCAAGGTGTACTGCTGGTCCGGGAGCCGGTCGAGGCCGATGAAGACCAGACCGGCACCGTGATGGCCGGCAACGCCAACTACCAGCACATTCTCGAGCTGCCTGAAGGCAGTTTCGTGGGCATGTCGGTAGAGCACCGGCATCGGCACCTGTATACCTTTTCCAGGGTCAGGGGCCTGCCACTGGTGGTGGTCATCAGCCAGCCGGAATCGGCCGTCTATGCCGCCTGGCAGCGCAATGCCTTGCTGGTCGGCAGCGCCACCGGCGTGCTGTGCCTGGGGATCCTGTGGCTGACCGTCCTGCTGCGCCGCGAACTGCGCCGCCGCCAGCGGGCGGAGAACATACTGGCCGGGTTGGCTGCCACCGATGCCCTGACCGGCCTGCCGAACCGTCGCCAGCTCGACCTGACCCTGGCCAGCGAGTGGAGCCGCGCACAGCGCTGCGGTGATCCGCTGTCGCTACTGATGATCGATGTAGACCACTTTCGCCGCTTCAATGAACGCCACGGGCACCTGGGCGGCGACAAGGCATTGCGTCAGGTCGCCCAGTGCATCGCCGGCAACGCCCGGCGCGCCGGTGATTTTGCCGCGCGTTATGGTGGCGAAGAGTTTCTGCTGATACTGCCCAATACCGAGCGTCAAGGGGCATTGGCCATGGCCGAGACCATTCGCCAGGCCATCATGACCCTGCCTGCCGTCGAGCATGATCAGCAGGCGATTACCGTGAGTATTGGTGTGACCACGGCAAGCGTCAGCAAGCATGACGACCTGAGCGCGTTCATCGAGAGCGCTGACAAGGCGCTGTACAACGCCAAGCATCACGGCCGTAACCGGGTGGAATTTATTGATTACGCACAAACGCCAACCGCCAGGGCGGTTTAGCCGCTGGCGGTTGGCGTGATGGCATCCTTGCCGGTCAAACGTGCCCTTAATGATTGGCAGCGCGCACTTGATCGCGCAGCGCCTTAACCTTGTCGTGGTTGGCCTGAGCACCTTGCAACTGACGGTCGATCAGGCCGGTGACGTTAGCTGGCAGGGACTTTTCAACCGCTTTCTGACGAGCGTCTTTGTAAGCCTTGAGCGCTACATCCTCACCGCGCTCAACCTCATTGAGGATCGCTTCATCACTCTTGCCGGTAACCAGTGACTTGAGGTCTACCCAGGCGCGGTGCAGCGTGCCGCTGACGCTCGAAGAAGTCTCCGGGTCGCCGCCCAAGGCGCGAACCTCGGCTTGCAACTCAGTTACGGCGCTGGCGCAATCGCTGGCACGGGTCTGGAAGAACTGCTTGATGGCAGGGTTCTTGATGTCTTCAGCACTGGTCTCAAAGCCCTTCTGGCCATCTTTGCTGGTTTCGATCAGGTCGTTGAGCAGGTTGATCGATTCTTTGTTGATGTCAGTCATTTCACTCATCCTTCCTAGGCAGTTGATACCAAATTGGGTGTGGCTGCCTGGAGAGTTGCATGGCCTGTGCCAGCTTTTTCGATTCCATTTTTATGTTTAATTTCAAATACTTAACAAAAAACCTGAAAAACCATGCGTTGCGTTCTGCATGAAGTTGCTTTTTGCCAGCATGCAGACTGCAAGTCTGGCTATCAGCCATGCCGAACAGTGATCAGGCCGTGCGCGTCAAGCGCTTGCTCAATGCCTGCCTGATCCGCTCGCCATACAAGCCCACAGCCAGACCGCAGACTATAAGCAGCACGGCAACCACCTTGATTGCCGAAAGGCGCTCGTTAAAAATCAGTGCCGAACCAAGCATGCCGAAGATCGGCACCAACAGTGACAGCGGCGCCACCGTCGAAACCGGGTATTGCCTGAGCAGCGAGTTCCAGACCCAGTAGGCAAACAAGGTATTGGGGTACACCTGAAACAGGATCGACGACACGGCACGCCAATCCATTTGCGCGACCAGTACGCCATAACCCTGCGTGCCATTGACCCCGTAATCGAGCAGCAACAGCGGGAGCGGCGCAAAGGCGCTGGACCAGACCAGAAAGGCAAACACTTGAGTCGTTTTGGCCTTCTTGATGATGATGTTGGCCACACTCCAGGCCAAGGCACCGAACAGCACCAGCGCCAGTCCGGTCACGCTGACCGAACCATCGGCAATCAAGATGATGCTCGACAAGCCACCCAGCGCGATGACGATACCGGCCAATTGAAAGCGTGTGATCTTTTCCTTGAACACCCAGCCGCCCAGCAAAATCGTGAAGAAGGCACTGAACTGCAGCACCAGTGAAGCGATACCGGCCGACAGCCCGGACTTGATCCCCAGATTCACCACCCCCCACAGGCCGATGCCGAACACCAGCCCGTAACCTGCAATGTAGCGCCAAGGCACATTCGGCCTGGGGATGAACAGGATGGCCGGCAGTGCGCAGAGTGCGAAACGAATGGCGGCGAGCATCAGCGGATCGACGCTGTGCAGGCCCAGTTTGATGACCGAAAAGTTGAAGCCCCAGATAGCAGTGATCAGGATGGCCAGCAGCAAGTGGTGAAGTTTCATAAACGCCTTGACGCGTAATTGAGTGAGGGTGCAGACAAATGCAGAGTGATGTACAGGGCTAGCCCGAGGGCGCCAGGCGCAGCTCGCTAAAGCGTATCCATGCCCAGAACAGCCAGGCGGCGGTACTGACTGCGGCACCCAACAGGCACACCGCTGACCAGCCCCCCAGCGCATACATCTGGGTCGCCGCCACTGCCCCCAGCGCGCTTGAAAACAGCATTTGCGTGATGATCAACGCCTTGCGATCGAGCAAGTCGCCCAGCGGCACGATCAGTAGCAGTCCGGCCGCGTAACCGATCTGCGTGGCTGTGACCACAATACCAATGCTGCCGGGCGCAACATTCAGGCTCTGCGCCATGCTATCGAGCAAGGGCTGGGCAAAATACACATTCGCCACCGCCAGCGCGCAGGTGATCGATAAGATCAGGCTCAGTGAACGGGAGAGCTGCAATGGCTCGTTTATGACTGACGGTGCAGTGGCTTGCTCGCAATGGCTGCTGCAACTCATGGGGTCATCCCTGACAAAATAAGCAGTTTCAATTTAAAACCAGATGATTGAGTTGTAACAATTCAGGTTTTAATCTGCAACCAGTTTTTTTAACCTCTGAAAGGTAATCCAATGGCTAGGCATATAGCGCTGGCAAGCAGCGAATGTCCTGTGGCACGCACACTGGAAGCCATCGGCGAGCGCTGGACGCTGCTGATCATTCGCGATGCCTTCGACGATATCCGGCGTTTCGGCGACTTTCAGAAGAGTCTTGGTCTGGCGAAGAATATTCTTGCCGCACGTTTGAAAGTGCTGGTGGAGTTGGGCATCTTCGAAATCTGCCCGGCCTCCGATGGCAGCGCCTACCATGAGTACGTGCTGACCGAGCGGGGCCGCTCGACTTTTGCGATTGTGGTATGCCTGCGCCAATGGGGTGAGCAGCATTTGTTCGAACCTGGCGAGACGCATTCGGTGTTGCTCGATAACGAGCACGAGCAACCCGTACTCAGCCTGCAGGTGCGTTCGGTGCAGGGCAAGCTGCTCAAGCCACACGACTGTCATCGCCGCCGGGTGACGCGCTGACTCAGGTCAGCCCCGGTCCTTCCCCTCTTCAGAACCGATAAGCCATGAATCCCGAATCATTGAAACTGCTGGTCACCCGTGAAATGCCCTTTGGCAAGTACCAGGGCCGCTTGCTGGCTGACCTGCCCGGCCATTACCTGAACTGGTTCGCCCGCGAAGGCTTTCCCAAGGGTGAACTGGGCGCCCTGTTGGCATTGATGCACGAGATTGACCACAACGGCCTGGGTGCGTTGCTTGACCCGCTGCGCACCCGGCCCCGCCAGGGCTTCAAATCCGGCCGGAACTGAGCACGAAAAGCACGCAGAAAAAATCCGGTGCACAGGCACCGGATTTTTGGTTTGCCGCCAGCCTGCTGCCGCTCAGCCGAACAGCGCTACGGCCTCAGCGGTGGCTTCCTGAATACGGCCCCAGTCGCCGTTCTTGACCCAGGCGTTGTCGATCATCCAGCTACCGCCGACACACATGACGTTGGGCTGGGCGATGTAGTTTTTAAGGTTCTGCGCATTGACCCCGCCGGTCGGGCAGAACCGCGCTTCGTTGAAGGGGCCGCCCAGCGCCTTGAGCGCCGCCACTCCCCCGCTGACCTCCGCCGGGAACAGCTTGAAGCGCCGGTAACCCAGGGCGTAGCCGAGCATGATGTCAGAGGCGCTGCTGATGCCGGGCAACAGCGGCACTTCGCTTGCGGCCGAAGCCTGCAACAGCTCATGGGTGCTGCCCGGCGTCACAATGAACTGCGCGCCCGCCGCTTCAGCGTCAGCCAGGGTACGACGGTCGAGGATGGTCCCGGCACCGGTGCAAAGCTCCGGGCGCTGCTCGCGCAACAGGCGGATCGCATCCAGGCCGAACGCCGAACGCAGAGTGACTTCCAGCACGCTCAGGCCACCGGCAGCCAGCGCGTCGGCCAGCGGCAACACGTCCTGCTCGCGGGCGATGGTGATCACCGGAAGAATTTTGGCCCGGGCGCAGAGCTCATCGATCCGGGCTGTCTTGTTCGCCATGCTGTTGAGCGGCTGATTATTTTGGTCTTGGGTCACGGCGATGTTTCCTTGGCTTAGGGGCACCAGTAAATTTCAAGAGACGGGTTGAGAAAGGCGCGGATCGGCAAAGCCGTCACGTCATCGCCTTGCACAGCGGTGCGCAGGGTGTCGAGCTTGGCCTGGCCTGCAATCGACAGAATCTTCACGCTGGCTGAGGCCAGCAACTCACGGGTCATGGTCAGCCGCTGATGCGGCACGCTGGGCGCCAGCATCGCCAGGCAGCGGCGCTCACCACCAAGACTCAGGGCTTCGCGCAGGTTCGGGCTGGACGGGAACAGCGAGGCGGTATGCCCGTCATCGCCCATCCCCAGCACCAGCACATCGATCGGCGGCAGCTCGGCCAGCAACCGGTCAGCCTGCTCGGCGGCGGCCTCCAGGCTCGGCGCCAGGCTATACAGGCCAAGCAACTTTGCCGCAGCGGCCGGGCCTTGCAGCAAATGACGGCGTACCAGCGCCGCATTACTGTCCGGGTGCTCCACCGGTACCCAGCGCTCATCAGCCAGGCTGACCACCACCTGCGACCAGTCCAGCGGCTCGGCCGCCAGACGCTCGAAAAAAGCCACCGGGCTACGGCCACCGGACACCACCAGAGTGGCCTTGCCGTTCTGCGCAATGGCGGCGCGCAAGTGCTCGGCCACATCGCTGGCCAGCGCCTCGGCCAGTTGCGCCGCATTATCGAAGTCATGGGCCTTCAGGCCCGCCGGCAATTGCAAATCACATGTCGCCATACCAGGCTCTCCCGTCACGTGTGATCAGGGCGATGGAACTCATCGGCCCCCAGGACCCGGCGGCGTACGGTTTGGGCGCATCACCGGCTTTTTTCCAGCCGGCGATCAGTTGATCGCACCACTGCCAGGCGTATTCGATTTCATCCTTGCGCACAAACAGGTTCTGGTTGCCGCGCATCACTTCCAGCAACAGCCGCTCATAGGCGTCAGGCACCCGGGCACTGCGGTAAGTGTCAGAGAAGTTCAGATTCAGCGGGCCACTGCGCAACTGCATACCCTTGTCCAGGCCCTGATCCTTGGTCATCACCTGCAGCGAGATACCCTCGTCAGGCTGCAGGCGGATGATCAGCCGGTTGCTGATCTGCAGGCGCTGTTCCGGGGCAAAGATATAGTGCGGCGGCTCCTTGAAGTGGATCACGATCTGCGACAGCTTCTGCGGCATGCGCTTGCCGGTGCGCAGGTAAAACGGCGTCCCCGACCAGCGCCAGTTGCGGATATCGGCGCGCAGGGCAACGAAGGTCTCGGTGTCGCTTTCGGTGTTGGAGTTGTCTTCCTCCAGATAGCCCGGCACCGGCTTGCCTTCGCTGTAGCCGGCAGTGTACTGACCGCGCACCACCTGAGTGGCCAGACGCTCCGGGGTAAACGGCGCCAGGGCCTTGAGCACCTTGACCTTCTCGTCGCGAATACTGTCGGCCGACAGGTCGCTGGGCGGGTCCATGGCGATCAGGCACAGCAACTGCAGCAGGTGGTTCTGGATCATGTCACGCAGTTGCCCCGCCTGATCGAAATAGCCCCAGCGGCCTTCGATGCCGACCTTCTCGGCCACGGTGATTTCCACGTGGGAGATATGGTTCTGGTTCCACTGGGTTTCGAACAGGCTGTTGGCGAAGCGCAGGGCAATGAGGTTCTGTACCGTGTCCTTGCCCAGATAGTGGTCGATGCGATAAACCCGGTTCTCGGGGAAAAACTTCGCCACCGCATCGTTGACCCGTCGCGAAGACGCCAGATCGTGGCCGATGGGTTTCTCCAGCACCGCCCGGGTGCGCTCGGCAAGGCCTGCCGCCGCGAGGTTCTCGCAAATCGCGCCGTACACCGAGGCGGGCGTGGCGAAGTAGGCAATCAGCGAATCGGCGTTGCCGACCCGCTCGGCCAGGGCCAGATAGCCCTCCGGCAGCAGGAAATCCAGGTGCAGATAGCTGAGCCGTGCCAGAAAGCGGGTGACGTGTTCGGACTCAAGCTCCGTCTCGGGAATGAAGCGGCGCATCGACTGGTGGATATAGGCCAGGTGCGAGGCCTCGTCGCCCGGCTCGCGGGCCAGAGCGATAATGCGCGTATCGTCATGCAGCAAACCTGCACGATCGAGCTGATAAAGAGCCGGAAACAGTTTGCGCACAGCCAGATCGCCGAGAGCGCCGAACAGGGCGAAAGTGCACGGATCAACCGTAATCAGGGGCATAATGTTAGTTCTTTTATCAAGTTAGACTACAAATACCTTTTTTAAAGGTATTCCTCAAGGCCAAATGTAGTAATAACTACAACATTTTATCCAAAGCTTTATACCGGTGGTGATTCACTCGGCCTCTCAGTACGATAGGCCACCTTTGCTACAGGCTAAAGCCGCCAGGCGAACGTCTGTCGAACAGCCCCCGATCAGGATGCCGTCATGGACCGCACACGAAATCTCCTGGAGCAGATCCAGAACCGACTCCCGGAGCTGAATAAAGCCGAACGCAAGGTGGCCGAAGTCATCCTGCTCAACCCGCAGATGGCCACCCGTTTGAGCATCGCAGCCCTGGCCCAGGCGGCCAAGGTCAGTGAACCGACCGTCAACCGCTTCTGCCGCTCGTTCAGCGTCAGCGGTTACCCGGAACTCAAGCTGCAACTGGCCCAGAGCCTGGCCAGTGGCGCCGCCTACGTCAGCCGTGCCGTGGAGCCGGACGACAACCCCGAGGCCTACACACAAAAAATCTTCGGCAGTGCCATTGCCTCGCTGGACAGCGCCTGCCAGGCTCTGGACCCGGCGCAGATCAGCCGCGCCGTGGACATGCTGATCCAGGCCCGGCAGATCCACTTCTTTGGCCTGGGCGCCTCGGCACCGGTAGCCATGGATGCCCAGCACAAGTTCTTTCGCTTCAACCTGGCGGTCAGTGCTCACGCCGACGTACTGATGCAGCGCATGCTCGCCTCGGTGGCGCACACCGGTGATCTGTTCGTGATCATTTCCTACACCGGACGCACCCGCGACCTGGTCGAAGTCGCACGTCTGGCCCGCGAGAATGGCGCCTCGGTGCTCGGCCTGACCGCCGCCGGTTCGCCACTGGCCCAGGCCAGTTCGGTCAGCCTGCACATTCCGTTGCCGGAAGACACCGATATCTACATGCCGATGACCTCGCGGATCATTCAGTTGACCGTGCTGGACGTACTGGCCACCGGCATGACCCTGCGCCGCGGCGTGGACTTCCAGCCGCACCTGCGCAAGATCAAGGAAAGCCTCAACGACAGCCGCTACCCGCTGGAAGATCAGGGCTAAGCAAGGTCAGGTGCGGCCCGCATCGCTCTTTCGAGCAATGGAAAATCCTTTTCCACGGTGTCTGAGCTGCAGGTTTCGCCCTGCTGGGCGACCCCATTTTGTGCTTGGCAAAATGGGGGAAAACCGCTTGCTCCTGGCTTGGGTCCGCCCAGCGGGCGGACTTCCCTCCGTCCGGCGCCGATTCTGGGGCCGGCGCGATGGGCGTCCTGCCCAGCGCACCTGCTCCTGATATGAAGAGCAGCGACATCCAGTCGGTTTCTCCCCCGAATCGACGCCTACCCTCGGCCTGCACCCAAGTCGCGACTCGCGTCGTCTGCGCCATCTCGGCTCGAAGATCAAAAGCGAAATCAACGGCAACGATCTAAAGCCGAGCACAGATCATTTGAGCACAAAGGTGACTAAAACCCACCACCGCTGCGGCGGATGTACACCGTTCGAACCGTCAAAAGTGATTCATTACAGAGCTCGATCCGTACCACTTCATATTTGCAACGCGATAGCCCGCCGCCAAGGCGGCGGCTGACCTCCTGCGATTTGTATATTTGTACAACGCCCAAAAAAACGGGCAGCCAGGCTGCCCGCAAAGCACACACAGCCGCTATCAGAACTTGGTCTGGATCTTCAGACCGGCCACCAGCGCATCGTCAACCTTGTCCACGCCACCGGGATGGCGGATGTACTGCAGGTTGGGCCGTACGGTCAGCCAGTTGGTGACGTGGAAGCCGTAGTAAATCTCCGAGTTGTACTCGGTGTCCTGCACCGGCAGGAACGCCGGGTTGTCGTAGTCGTTGATGCCGTTGATCAGGTTGACCAGCCGACGACGGTCCTGGGCATCGTCGTTGACGTGGATGCGCGAGATACCAATGCCGATGTCATCCTTGGGCCGACTGTCGAACGGGCCTTTGTAGAGCAGGCCGATCTGCTGGAAGTTATCAATGTAGTTGGTGGCCTTGTCATGCACCGTCGCGGCGGCAAACAGGGTCAGGCCGCGTGAGGCATCACCGTTGTGGGCGGTCAGTTGCTGGGTCGCCATGACCCAGCCACCGTGCTTGCTGCCATGGGATTTGAACGCGCCGCCCGACACCGGCTGCGGCAGGCCGTTGGCGCCTTCATAGACATCGTCGGCGTCCGGGCTGCTGTGGTAGTAGCCCAGCCGGTACTCGCCGGGCAAGCCGTTGACCTTCGGACTCCAGACCACTTCCACCGGCACCAGGGTGCCCTGCGAGCCGCTGCCGCTGAGCTTGAAGCCGTTGCCAATCTCCAGGTTCGAAGGGTTTTGCTCGAACACACCGATCTGCGCAAAGAACTCCGGGGTGATGTTGTACTTCAGCGCTGCGCCCCACTGGCTGACCGGCCAGTTGTACCAGGTGTTGACGTAGTTGGCTGGCTGCGCGCCGCAGAAGCTCAGGTTCTGGAAGTCACACGGCGCCGAAGCGAATTCCTCGCCCGGCCCGAAACGGCCGAGCTTGACCACCAGCGCGTCATCCATGAATTTCTGCTTGAGCCACATCTGGGTCAGACGCCAGGTCTGGCCACGGCCCCAGACTTCCTGGGATGAACTGAGGGTGCCAGCCCGCGGGTCGCCGATCCGGTCATTGGAAATATTACGGCCGCTACGCTCAGTGATCGCCAGCTTGAACTCGGCGCCTTGCCAGCCGAATGCTTTCTGCAAATCGACTTTCAGGCCGAAGGCGAACTGATCGCTCCAGCGCGCTGTAGTGTCGTCGTTGTAGCCGCCATTGAGATTGCTGGCCGCCTCGCTGACGTACTCCAGCGAAAAGTCATAGCCCTTGTCGAGCAATTCGGTGCGCGCCCCGCCCCAGTCACCGGTCATCCACGGTGAATCGGCGCTGAACGCTTCAGCCGCCTGCACACCACCGGCCAGGGCCAGGCTGCCCAGTATCGATAGTTGGCAGAGGCTTTTCAGCCGTGAATACGATGGCGCATCGTGCTTGTTCATCCCATGAGTCCTCAATTATTGTTATTGGCTTTCAGCTTTACAGCGTCCACTCACTTGCGATTGAGCAAGGTCACATTGCCCTGCCGGCCTGCGCCCTCGGCACGCCCGAGAACGCCCAGACGCTCACCGCTGGCGGCGTCAAACAGCAGCACCCGGGTAGGGTCCAGTTGCAGGGTCAGGGTCTCGCCGACCTGCGGTGCCTGATCCGGCGCCAGACGGCAGCAGACCTTGGTCTGGTTGAGGTTGACGAACACCAGGGTGTCAGGGCCGGTAGGCTCCACCACCTGCACCTCGGCGCGAATCGTCGGTAATCCCTGGCCATCGCCAGCAGCCAGGCTGATCTGCTCCGGGCGTACGCCAAGAATCACTTCACGGTCTTCCAGCCCCGCGTCGTTGCAACCCAGCGGCAGCTCGCAGCGCGCCTGACCGCTGTCGAGCAGCGCCAGCAAGCGTGCGTCACGGCGTTGCAGACGCAGCGGGATGAAGTTCATCGGCGGCGAGCCGATGAAGCTGGCGACAAACTGGTTGGCCGGGTCGTTGTAGATCTCCCGTGGTGTACCGAACTGCTGGACGATGCCGTCCTTCATCACCGCCACCTTGTCACCGAGGGTCATGGCCTCGATCTGGTCATGGGTGACGTACACCGTGGTGGTCTTCAGGCGCTGGTGCATCAGTTTCATTTCGGTACGCATCTCGACCCGCAGCTTGGCGTCGAGGTTGGACAACGGCTCGTCGAACAGGTAGATCTTCGGCCGCCGCGCCAATGCCCGGCCCATCGCCACACGCTGTTGCTGGCCGCCGGAAAGCTGTGCCGGCTTGCGCTCAAGCAGATGTTCGATCTGCAGCAGGCGCGCCACCCGGCTGACCTCCTCATCAATGGCCGGCTTGGCCAGCTTGCGAATTTTCAGGCCGAACTCGATGTTCTCGCGCACGCTCATGGTCGGGTACAGCGCGTAGGACTGAAACACCATGGCGATGTCACGGTCCTTGGGGCTGGTCTGGCTGACGTCTTCGCCATCAATGAGAATCGCCCCGCCGCTGATGTCTTCAAGGCCGGCAATGCAGTTCATCAGGGTCGATTTGCCACAACCGGACGGGCCGACCAGGATCAGGAACTCACCGTCCTTGATTTTCAGTTCGATGTTTTTCAGCGTGTCTGGCAGGCCGCTGCCGTAGCGTTTGTTGACGTTTTGCAGTTCGAGAGTTGCCATGATTGATCCCTAGCCCTTGACCGCGCCGGCGGTCAGCCCGCGCAGGAAATATTTGCCGGCCAGGATGTAGACCAGCAGTGTCGGCAGCCCGGCGATCATCGCCGCGGCCATGTCCACGTTGTATTCCTTGACCCCGGTACTGGTGTTGACCAGGTTGTTAAGGGCCACGGTGATCGGCTGCGAGTCACCGCTGGAGAACACCACGCCAAACAGGAAGTCGTTCCAGATCTGGGTGAACTGCCAGATCAGGCAGACCATGATGATCGGCGTCGACATCGGCAGGACGATGCGCCAGAAGATGGTGAAGAACCCCGCCCCATCGAGCCGTGCCGCACGCACCAGCGCCTCGGGAATGGTCACGTAGAAGTTGCGAAAGAACAGCGTCGTAAAGGCCAGGCCATAGACTACATGAACAAACACCAGGCCTGTGGTGGTGCTGGCCAGGCCCATCTTGCCGAGGGTGAAGGACGCTGGCAGCAGCACGGTCTGAAACGGCAGGAAGCAGCCGAACAGCAGCAAGCCGAAAAACAGCTGCGAGCCGCGAAAGCGCCACATCGACAGCACGTAACCGTTCAGCGCGCCGATGGCCGTCGAGATGATCACCGCCGGAATGGTGATGCGTATCGAGTTCCAGAAATAGCCATCGACGATGTTCCAGGCCTTGACCCAGCCAATCACCGTGACCACCGCCGGCCAACTGAGCAGGTTGCCGCTGCCGATGTCTTCAGGGGTCTTGAAGCTGGTCAGCAGCATGACCACCAGCGGCACCAGATACACCAGGCAGGCCAGCCACAAAACCGCGTGGATCAGCAAACGGCTGACGGTGGTTCCATTGGAGCCGATCGTGTTACTCATGGCGTTTGCTCCGCAGTTCCGAGTACAGGTACGGCACCAGAATGGCGAGGATCGCGCCGAGCATCAGCATCGCGCTGGCCGAGCCCATGCCCATCTGTCCGCGGCTGAACGTAAAGGCATACATGAACATTGCCGGCAGATCAGAGGAGTAGCCCGGCCCACCGGCGGTCATCGCCGCCACCAGGTCAAAGCTCTTGATCGCGATATGGGCGAGGATCATCACCGCACTGAAAAACACCGGGCGCAGGCTGGGCAGCACCACCCGCCAGTAAATCAGCGGCAGGCTGGCGCCATCCATTTGCGCGGCGCGGATGATCGACTGGTCGACACTGCGCAGGCCGGCGAGAAACAATGCCATGACAAAGCCGGAGGACTGCCACACGGCGGCAATCACCAGGCAGTACACCACCCGCTCCGGGTCCACCAGCCAGTCGAGGCGAAAGCCTTCCCAGCCCCAGTCACGCAGCAGCTTGTCCAGGCCCAGGCCGGGATTGAGCAGCCATTTCCAGGCGGTGCCGGTGACAATCATCGACAGCGCCATCGGGTACAGGTAAATGGTGCGGATCGCGCCTTCGCGGCGAATCCGCTGGTCGAGCAACACCGCAAGAATCACCCCGACCACCAAGCTGATGCCGATGAACAACCCGCCGAACAACAGCAGGTTCTTGCTCGCCACCCACCAGCGGTCGTTATCCATCAACCGCGCATACTGAGCCAGCCCGGCCCACTTGTAGGACGGCAGAAAGGTGGAGTTGGTAAACGACAGCACCAGGGTCCAGAGAATGTAGCCGTAGAAGCCCACCAGCACGATGAGCATGCTGGGCGCCAACACCAGTTTGGGCAGCCAGCGTTGCAGCGCATCGAGCGGCGAGGCTTTGTTGAACACAGCGACAGAAGTCATTGAAGTCATCCAGTCGGGTCGAATTCAGGCCGCAGGCGGTCGCGAGACCCGCAAAGAGTCCCGTCGACACACACAACGGTTAAGGTGATATCCGTAGGCGCTGCCGTAGGAGCTGCCGTAGGAGCTGCTTCAGCAGCGAATAACGCTACGGCTGCTAGCGGGCTGCCTTGATCGCCGAGGCCAGCCGCTTGGCCGCCTGGGCCGGGTCAGCGTTAGGGTCGTTGATGTAGTTGGTCACCACATCGAAAATCGCGCCCTGCACAGCCAGCGAGGTGGCCATGTTGTGCGCCATGCTTGGCTGCAGGCCGCCATTGCCACCGTCTGCCAGGAAGTCCCTGGCCGAGGCCTGGGCGCAGCTGTCGAAGCCATGTTTGTCCATGCTGGCGAGCATATCCTTGCGCACCGGGATCGAGCCCTTGTTGATGCTGAAGACCTTCTGGAACTCTTCACCCAACGCGACTTTGGCCAGGTCCTGCTGGGCAGCGATATCACCCGTACGATCGGCGTTGAGCTTGAAGATCGCCAGCGAGTCGACGTTGTACGTGAACGCCTTCTCGGTGCCCGGGAACGGCACGCACTGGTAGTCCTTGCCGGCAACTTTCTTTGCGGCCGTCCATTCGCTCTTGGCCCAGTCGCCCATGATCTGCATGCCGGCCTTGCCGTTGATCACATCGGCGGCGGCAATGTTCCAGTCACGCCCGGCGCGGTTGGGGTCCATGTAGGTGGCGACTTTCTTCAATTCCGTGAACGACTTGACCATTTCAGGACCGGTCAGCGCTTTATCGTCCAGTTTGACGAACGCTTGCTCGTAGCCCTGAGGGCCCATGACCGAGAGCACCAGGTTCTCGAACACCGTGCTGTCCTGCCACGGCTGGCCACCATGGGCCAGGGCAATGAAACCGGCCGCCTTGAGTTTGTCAGCGGCGGCGTAGAACTCTTCGAGGGTGGTCGGCGCCTTGGCCACGCCGGCCTTCTCCAGCACCTGCGGGTTGACCCACAACCAGTTGACGCGGTGAATGTTCACCGGCACGGCGACGTACTCACCGTCGTACTTGACCGCGTCAGAGACTTTCTTGTCGAGCAACTCGTCCCATTTCTCTTGCTTGGCGACATCTTTGAGGGTGTCGGTGCTCAGCAGGCCCATCGAACCCCAGTCCTGAATGTCCGGCCCCTTGATCTGCGCCACGCCCGGCGGGTTACCGGCCACGGTGCGGCTCTTGAGCACGGTCATCGCCGTCGCCCCGCCACCACCGGCTACGGCGCCGTCTTTCCAGGTGAAACCGTCTTTCTCGACCTGAGCCTTGAGGACGTCGACAGCGGCTTTTTCGCCACCGGAGGTCCACCAATGGACGACTTCTACCGAGCCTTTGGACTCGGCAGCCTGGGCAGTGAAAGGAAGCAACGTGGCAAGAGAAATGGCAGCGGCAAGCTGGGACAGAGCATTCATTGATTCGGCCTTCTTGTTGTTATTTGGGGCAGGTCGGTTGCCTGCGCTTGAAAGCAGTCTAGCCATATCGAAAGACCGCTTGGTAACGAAGGGATAGGGAATAGTCACAGGTTGGTGACATTTAGTGGCA
Organism: Pseudomonas sp. StFLB209; assembly: GCF_000829415.1. Lineage (NCBI taxonomy): Bacteria > Pseudomonadati > Pseudomonadota > Gammaproteobacteria > Pseudomonadales > Pseudomonadaceae > Pseudomonas > Pseudomonas sp. StFLB209. Next base: position 739,277 of record NZ_AP014637.1, read on the forward strand.
ATGCAATGGCGTCAGGGCAAGCGCGGCAGTTCCAGGGTTACCCGCAAGCCGCCCTCGCGAAGGTTCTGCAGGCTCACCTCGCCACCGTGGCTATGGGCGATATTGCGCGCAATGCCCAGCCCCAGGCCGTAGCCTTGCTGGTTCGAAGCCAGCCGCACGTTAGGCTCGAACACCTGTTCCAGGCGCTGCTCGGGAACGCCCGGCCCCTCGTCATCAACGTGCAGCACGAATACCTCGCGGCGGTCTTCGATATGCAAGTGGGCGCGGTAGCCGTACTTGAGTGCGTTGTCGATCAGGTTGCCTATGCAGCGCCGCAGCGCCAGCGGCTTGCCCATGTACGAAGCCTGAGCCACGCCGTGCAGGGTGATGCGCGCGTCCCCTTCAGCTGACAGATAGGGCTCCACCAGGCAATCGAGCAGGTTATTGAGGTCCACCGGTTCGATGTTTTCGTGAATGTCGGTGTCCTTGACGCACTGCAGTGCGCCTTTGACCAGCAATTCCAGCTCGTCCAGATCGCGCTCGAAGCGCGCCTGCAAGGCCGGGTCATCAAGCAGTTCGACGCGCAGCCGCAAACGGGTAATCGGTGTGCGCAGGTCATGAGAAATCGCGCTGAACAACTGGCCGCGCTCGGTCAGGTAGCGGCTGATGCGGGTGCGCATGGTGTTGAAGGCGCGGCTGACCTCCTGCACCTCGCTGCTGCCGCCCTCGATCAGCGGAGAGGCATCACCGTCCAGTGACAGGTCCCGTGCCACCCTGGCCAGGCGCTTGAGCGGCCGGCTCTGCCAGTGCACCAGCAGGCCGATGAACAGCAGCAGGAACGCGCTGGTCAAGGCGATCGACCAGACCTGCTGGGCCGGCAGGTCTGGTTCTTCCAGAAAGGTGTAAGGTGCGGGCAGCAATGACGCGATGTACAGCCATTCGCCGGGCGCCAGTTCGATCTGGGTGACCAGCACCGGCGGATTGACCGGCTCCAGAGTCAATGCGTAATGCGCCCAGGAGCGCGGCAGTTCGTCGAGTTTCAGGCCGCTGTTGAACAGCCGCAGCTCATCGGGGCTGACGAACCAGGCGACGATCTTCGGCCCGTCGCCCAACGAACTGCGCAGCACCTCGCCCACCGCGCTCAATACCGCATCTTTACGCGGTGTGGCCGGCAGCAGTTGCATGTCCAGCGGATGCTCGTTGAGCGACACCACAAAGCGCGTACCGCCCATGCTGCGCAGTTGGTCGAGCACCAGCGGCCGGTAGCTGACCGGCAGCGAGCGAAAATAACTGACACTGGCAGCCATCGAATAAGCCAGGCTGCGCGCACTGTTGAGCAAACCTTCCATCTGGGTGGCGCGCAGTTGCGCCACCCAGATGATCCCCGACAGCGACTGGCCCAGCAGCACCGCCAACAGGGTCAATAGCAGCATGCGCCCGAGCAACGTGCGTGGCAGCGCCAGCCAGCGCTGGCGTGCGCCGCTAATGAGCCACTCCCGACTGCACGGTCGCGGCCAGCAGATAACCGCTGCCGCGCACGGTACGAATCAGCCGCGGCGCTTTGCCGGTGTCACGCAAACGCTGGCGCAGGCGGCTGACCGCCATGTCAACGATGCGCTCCAGCGGCATCGGTTCACGGCCTCGGGTGGCATTGCCGATGGTGTCGCGGTCGAGGATCTGCTGTGGATGATCGAGAAACAGCTTGAGCAGGGCGAAATCGGCCCCGGAAAGAATCACCTCTTCACCATCGGCATGAAACAGCCGGTGGCTGACCATGTCCAGGCGCCACTCATCGAACAGCAGCACTTCCCCGCCACGCTCCTGGCCAAACCCGGAGCGGCGCAGCAGGGCTTTGATTCTGGCCAGCAACTCGCGTGGGCTGAACGGCTTGCCCAGATAATCGTCGGCCCCCAGTTCCAGGCCGATGACCCGATCAGCCTCGTCGGAACTGGCGGTGAGCATGATGATCGGCACATGCGGCTGGCGCGGATGCTGACGCGCCCAGCGGCACAGGCTGAAGCCGTCTTCGTCGGGCAGCATGACGTCGAGGATCAACAGGTCAGCGGGGGCTTCGTTGAACGCCTGACGAAACCGGGCACCGTCCGCGGTGGCGCGGACCTGAAAACCGGCCCGGCTCAGGTAGGTTTCGAGCAGTTCGCGAATCTCCTGGTCGTCATCGACCAGCAGCAGGGTTTTATGGGCTGAACTCAAGAAGGTCGTCCTTGTTCAGTGAATTGTTATTGTATGGACAGCGGGTTATTCGAGTACCTGTTCGCCCTCGCCAAACGCCTGTTGCAAGGCCACCCCGGCGCCATTGAGGCCCGGATACTCGGCAGTCGCCAGCCACACCGGCAGACCGTCGAAATAGTCGCTCATCACGCCCTTGTCGGCCATCGCCTGACGGAATCCGCTATTGATAAAAAACTCAGTGAAGCGCGGCACCATGCCGCCGGCGATGTACACGCCCCCCAGCGCACCGAGGGTCAGGACGTTATTACCCACCACCCGGCCAAGGAACACACAGAACTGCTCGAGCACTGCAGCCGCCACGGTATCGCCATCCAGGGCGGCGGCAGTCACGGCTGCCGGCGATTTCAGCGGCGCGTCGATGCCGTCCAGTGCGCAACTGGCCTGATAAAGGCGCAGCAGCCCGGCGCCGCTGAGCACGGTTTCGGCGCTGACGTGTTCGTGCTCGGCCATCAGGCGGGTCCACAACAGCGCTTCACGGGCGCTGCCGACCGGCAGGTTGACGTGACCGCCCTCCCCGGGCAACGCGGTCCAGTGATTGTCGCCGGTCTTGACCAGCGTGCCGACGCCAAGGCCGGTGCCTGGCCCGATCACCACACGCGGCCGCTGCGGCTTGCCGATGCCATGGCAGACCGTCAGGTAATCCTCACCCAGCCGGGTCATGCCCAGCGCCATGGCCGCGAAATCGTTGACCAGCAACAGGTGCTCGACCTTCAGGTGCTCACAGAATTTCGAACGGCTGAACTGCCAGTTGCTGTTGGTGAACTGGAATTCATCACCGTCCACCGGGCCGGCGACGGCCAGGCAGACATGGCTGACATCACCGCGTTGCAGGTCAAGGTCTTGCAGGTAGAGTTCGATGGCCTGTTCAGGACCTGCATACTCAGCCGTGGCGAACACCCGGATCGAGTGCAGTTGATCGTCTTCCCAAATCGCGAACCGTGCGTTGGTACCGCCAATATCACCTACCAGAGCCAGCTTCACTTGAGTCCCTCCAGGCTTGCAGTAAAGGCGCTGGCTCCCTGCTCGGCGGAGCTGAAGGCCACACGCATGAAACCGAACAACTCACGACCGCAGCCGACACTGCTGTCGATCTGCGTGGTTGCCGGTTGTCTTGCGGCCAATTCTGCCGGTTCGAGCAGAACTTGCAATGTGCCTTTGACACCGTCGACCCGAATCACGTCGCCATCACGCACCAAAGCCAAAGGGCCACCATCATGGGCTTCCGGGCAAACGTGGATGGCCGCCGGAATCTTGCCCGAGGCGCCCGACATACGCCCGTCAGTGACCAGCGCGACCTTGAAGCCGCGATCCTGCAGCACGCCGAGGAACGGGGTCATCTTGTGCAGCTCCGGCATGCCGTTGCTGCGCGGGCCCTGAAACCGCATCACGGCGACGAAATCGCGCTCCAGCTCACCGGCCTTGAACGCATCGGCCAGCGCCTGCTGGTCTTCGAACACCCGGGCCGGCGCCTCGACCACCTGATGTTCAAGGGCCACCGCTGACACTTTCATCACCCCGCGACCGAGATTGCCTTGCATCACCCGCAGGCCGCCCTCTGGCGAGAATGGCCGCGCCACCGGACGCAGGATATTTTCATCGAGGCTTTGCAGCGGCCCCTCGCGCCACACCAGTTTGCCGTCTTCGAGAAACGGCTCGCGGGTGTAACGGCTCAGCCCATGACCGACTACGGTATTGACGTTTTCATGCAGCAGCCCGGCACCCAGCAGCTCCCGAATCAGGAACGACATGCCACCAGCGGCCTGGAAGTGGTTGATATCAGCTTTGCCATTAGGGTAGACATGGGTCAGGGTCGGGACCACATCCGAAAGGTCGGCCATGTCCTGCCAGGTCAACAGAATCCCCGCCGCCCGGGCGATGGCCGGCATGTGCAGGGTGTGGTTGGTCGAGCCGCCGGTGGCGTGCAGAGCGACGATGGAGTTGATGATCGAACGCTCATCGACGATTTCGCCAAGCGGCATGAAGCTGCCGCTTTGGCGGGTCAGGCGGGTGACCTGTTGCGCGGCTTCATCGGTCAGCGCATCGCGCAACGGCGTGTACGGGTTGACGAACGAGGCACCGGGAAGATGCAGGCCCATCACCTCCATCAGCAACTGGTTGGTATTGGCAGTACCGTAGAAGGTGCAGGTGCCCGGACCATGGTAGGACTTCATTTCCGAGTCCAGCAGTTCTTCACGGCTCGCCTTGCCTTCGGCATAGCGCTGGCGCACGTCGGCCTTTTCCTTGTTGGACAAGCCCGACACCATCGGCCCGCCGGGCACAAAGAGGGTTGGCAGATGGCCGAAGCGCAGCGCGCCCATCATCAGCCCCGGCACGATCTTGTCGCAGATCCCCAGCATCAGGGCGGCATCGAACATGTTGTGCGACAGCGCGACCGCGGTCGACATGGCGATGGTTTCCCGGCTGGCGATGGCCAGTTCCATGCCCGGCTCACCTTGGGTCACACCATCGCACATGGCCGGCACGCCACCGGCGAACTGGCCGACCGAACCGACCTCGCGCAGGGCCTGCTTGATGCGCTGGGGAAAGTGCTCGTAGGGCTGATGCGCCGAGAGCATGTCGTTGTAGGCCGAGATGATCGCCACGTTGGCAGCGTTCATCAGCCGCAGGGTCTGCTTGTCTTCGCTGCCGCAGCCGGCGACGCCATGGGCAAAGTTGGCGCATTGCAGCTTGGCCCGCATGGGTTCGTCGCTGGCCGCCTCGCGGATCAGTTGCAGGTAGCGCTGGCGGGTCGGACGGCTGCGTTCGATCAGCCGTTCGGTGACCTCAAGGATGCGGGGATGCATGTGATGAACTCCAGGCTAAGGTCTATGGTCACCCGTAAAGATTCTGGACAGTCGCAGGTCACCGGTTTGTCAGACAAGACCGTGACTTGGGTCATGGTGTCGGATCTTCAAGGTTTGTATTTGTAGGTTTAGGAAAATATTGCCACCAAAAAGGCTTGTTTTCTATTTTTATGAGAATAATCTTGTAATTCAAACAACAAATTCCAGAGAGGACGCGTTCATGGCCCTTCGTATCGCAATCAACGGTTTTGGCCGCATCGGTCGTAACATCCTGCGCGCACTGTATACCCAAGGCTATAGGCAAGACTTGCAGGTCGTCGCCATCAACGACTTGGGCAACAGTGAAATGAACGCCCACCTGCTGCGCTTCGATACTGTCCATGGGCCATTTGACGGCACCGTCGAGTGCGATAGCGAAAGCCTGACCGTCAATGGTGACCGGATTGCAGTCAGCGCCATCCGCAACCCGGCAGACTTGCCCTGGAAGGCCCAACAGGTCGATGTGGTGTTCGAATGCACCGGGCTGTTCACCAGCCGCGACAAGGCGGCGGCGCACATCACTGCCGGCGCCAGCAAAGTGATCATCTCGGCCCCGGCCAGCGGCGCCGACGCCACTGTGGTGTATGGCGTCAACCATGACGTGCTGCGCCAGTCGCACCAGATCATTTCCAACGCCTCGTGCACCACCAACTGTCTGGCGCCGGTGGCACAGGTGCTGCACCGCGAACTGGGCATCGAAAGCGGCCTGATGACCACGGTGCATGCCTACACCAATGATCAGAATCTGATCGATGTCTACCATACCGACCCGTACCGTGCGCGTTCGGCCACTCAGTCGATGATCCCGAGCAAGACCGGCGCCGCCGAGGCTGTCGGGCTGGTATTGCCGGAACTGGCCGGCAAACTGACCGGCATGGCCGTGCGGGTGCCGGTGATCAATGTGTCACTGGTGGACCTGACCGTGCAGCTCAAGCGCGATACCACGGCCGATGAGGTCAATGCGCTGATGAAAGCGGCCAGCCAGAATTCGAAAGTGCTGGGCTATAACCAGTTGCCACTGGTGTCGCACGACTTCAACCATAACCCGCTGTCGTCGATCTTCGACGCCAACCACACCAAGGTCAGTGGTCGACTGCTCAAGGTGCTGGCCTGGTACGACAATGAGTGGGCGTTTTCCAACCGCATGCTGGATAACTGCCTGGCGTTGCATAATTCGTAAAGGCCGTTACGGCATCAAAACGGCTCAATGGCGTTGGCGCTCTCTCAGCCGCCGTGTTTCGCCCTGGCGGGCGCCCCCCCTTTGTTTCGGCAAAGGGGGGAAACCCTCAGTCCAGACAGCTGCGGCCACGATCCATGCACCAATCGTAAGGCCTTCGCGGATCAATCCGCCCCGACAAAACCAGTCAATTGATAATCACCAGCTTGGGCAATTCATGCACGCTCGCGGAGGTCATCTCGGCCAGTGAGCGGACTACATCCAGCGGGTTGTCCAGCCGGTAGTTACCGGTCACATTGACCTGCGCCAGGGCCGGATTGGTGTTGACGATCAGGCCCGGATAATAACGCCGCAACTCATCGAGCACCTGGCCCATCGGGCAGTTGTCGAAAATCAGTCGGCCCTGCACCCAGGCCAGGTCCCGGCCAGGGTCCAGGCGTTGCTGCGGGCCAAGCCCGGCGGCGTTCAGGCTGACGCTATCACCGGCACTCAGGCTAAGCCGCGAACCACCTTTGACCGCATGCACATCCACCGCGCCACGCTGCACCTGCACCCGCGCCTCGCCGTCGAGATAACGCACCGACATCGCACTGCCACGGGTGCTCATCCGCAGCGGCCCGGCCTCGATCTCCAGTGGCATGCCATGGGCGTTGGCCACCTCGAAAAACGCCTCGCCCTGATACAGCCGCGCCAGGCGATGCTGCTCATCGAACTGGCTGGAGAACGCCGAACGGGTATTGAGCAGCACCCGCGAGCCATCATCGAGTTCCAGCCGCTGCCGCTCGCCGGCCACGGTCAGATGATCGGCCTGCAAGCGCAGCGGCAGATTGCCGAAATAGCCCACCCCCAGCAGCAACACCGCTGCCGCCGCCATGGGCCGGGTCCAGGCACGCAGGCGTTGCCAGCGCTGCGGGCGCTGGTTAAGCGTCGCGGCGCTCTGGCGCACGACCTGGCTATTCCAGATCGCCTCGGCCTGGGCGAACGCCTCGGCATGCGCAGGATCGGCCCGCAGCCAGGCCTCAAAGCGCGCCTGCTGCCCGGCATCGGCGGCGTCCAGTTCGATCAGCCAGTTCAAGGCCTGATCCATGGCGCTTGCGCCCGACACGTTTTCGCCTGGCGGGCGTTGGGGGGCTACGGTCACGGTGTTCCTCGGCATTTCTTGTAACGGACGTGTTTATCAGGCGTGGTCAAGCCTGGCAATGACTCCGATACAGATCGCCATGATCAGTTTGAGTTCTTTTTGCACGGTGCTTGGCGAGACATCCAGCGTATCGGCAATTTCCTGATAGCTACAGCCATGCAAGCGGCTGAGCACAAAAATCCGCTGCTGGCGCGGGCTCAACCGCCCAAGGCTGGCGCCCAGGCTGTCGAGCAGATGGCGAGCATGGGCAGAGTCTTCGGGTGAGCCGAACTGCGCGGCAACGCTCTCCAGCTCTTGGGTGGGTACATCCTCAACCAGCATGCGCTCGCGCAGGCGTTGCGCGCGCAAATGGTCGAGGGCCAGGTTGCGCGCCGTCTGGTAGACAAAAGGCTCCAGATGATCGATGGGCCGCTCGGTCAGGGCGCGGGTCACCCGCAGCCAGGTTTCCTGTAACAGGTCCTCGGCGGTGCTGTGGCTACCGACCATGCGCTGCAGGGTACGCAACAGCACATCGCGCTGGGCCTGGAAGACATCGTTGAAGCGGGACTGGGACACGGCAGGGCTCGACCGACAATCAAGCCGATGATAATGCTTATCATCCACCTTAAGCGTCAAGCGTTTAATGCTGCCCGATATCAGGCCAGCACGGTGCGCGAACGGCCTGATAAATCTGTAGAAATTTACCCAGTTATTTTTACGCGCCCCCTTGGTGCCGTTCGTCTAGTCATAGCCAATGCAACTGATTCGTATTACCCAAGCATCTCCAATGATGCCGACGACACACGCCAGGGAGCCCTTTCGATGCCATCCGCCGCACTACCCCGCTCACGTTTCGCGCTGTCCTTGCTCAGCGTGGCCATGCTGAGCGCCGGCCTGCCCGCCATGTCGGTGCTCGCCGCCGAAACCGCACCCGCCAGCCAGCGCAGTGCCGGCCAGTACTCGTTCAATATCGCCCAGCAACCGCTGGTGGCGGCACTCAACGAATTCAGCCGAATCACCGGCTGGCAGGTCGGCGCGCCTTCGGAGCTGACCCGTAACGTCACCACGGCGGGCGTGCAGGGTTCGCTGGCCCCCGAGCAAGCACTGGAGCGCCTGCTGGCCGGTAGCGCACTGGGCTATCGCACCATCAGCCCGCAGAACGTGGTGCTGCAGCGCCGCGCCAACGGCAGCGTGCTGGCGCTGGATCAGACCACCATCAGTGCCACCCGCCAGTCACAGGACATCAGCACCGTGACCAGCACGGTCAGCGTGCATACCCGCGAGCAACTGGACCGCCACAACGTCAATAACATTCGCGACCTGGTGCGCTACGAGCCAGGCGTTTCGGTGGGCGGCGCAGGCCACCGGGCGGGGACCAACGGCTACAACATTCGCGGTATCGATGGCGACCGGATCCTCACCCAGGTCGATGGCGTCGAGGTGCCCGACCGCTTCTTCAGCGGCCCGTACGCCCAGACCCAGCGCAACTACGTCGACCCGGAAATCGTCAAGCGCGTCGAAATTCTCCGCGGCCCGGCTTCGGCCCTGTACGGCAGCAGCGCCATCGGTGGGGTGGTCAGCTACTACACCCTGGATGCCGACGACATCATCAAACCAGATCGTGACACCGGCGCACGCCTGAAGACCGGCTACAGCTCGGCTGACGACAGCTGGCTGACCTCCGCCAGCGTCGCCGGTCGCTACAACGACTTCGATGCGTTGCTGCATGCCAGCCAGCGCAACGGCCATGAGACCGAGTCCTACGGTGGCACCGGCGGCAATGGCCTGGCGCGCACCGAGGCCAACCCGCAAGACGTGCGCTCGACCAACGTGCTGGCCAAGCTGGGCTGGAACTACGCCGATGATGCACGCCTGCAACTGACCTATGAGCGCTACAAGGACGACCGCGACACCGACCTGAAAAGCGCAGTGGGCGGGCCGTTCACCAATGGCGCCGGGCTGGGCATGTACCAGTCGCGGCTGGGCAACGACACCATCACCCGCGAGCGCTTCGGTCTGGAACACCGCTTTGCGCTGGACAGCCTGCTGGCCGACAACCTCAAGTGGAGCCTGAACTACCAGAACGCCAAAACCTCGCAGGGGACTGAAGAGCGCTACTTCCCGTTCTCCCGCGATGTCTATCGTTTCCGTGACACCACTTATCAGGAAAAGCAGTGGATCTTCGATGCCCAGGCCGACAAGGCCTTTGCCCTGGCTGAGACCGACCACCTGTTGACCTACGGCACGACCCTCAAGCAACAGAAAGTCACCGGCCTGCGCAGCGGCTACGGCATCTGTGCCCGAGTACTGGGCGCCTGCCGCGCCGTGGGCGCCGAGAGCACCGCCGACCGTCTGGTGCCGACCAGCGATTTCCCGGACCCGACCATTACCAGCTACGCGCTGTTCGCCCAGGACCAGATCAGCTGGAACAACTGGACCTTCACGCCGGGCGTGCGCTACGACCACACCCGCCTGGATCCGAAGCTGACCCCGGAGTTCATCAACTCCCTGAACCTGGCCAGCAACGGGCAGGCCAGCGGCGACGACAAGACCTGGCATCGGGTCTCGCCCAAGTTTGGCGTGACCTACGCGATTGACGAACAGTACACCTGGTACGGCCAGTACGCCGAAGGCTTCCGCACCCCATCGGCCAAGGCCCTGTTTGGCCGCTTCGACAACCCCAACGCCGGCTACTCGGTCGAACCCAACCCGAATCTGGAGCCGGAAAAGAGCAAGAGTTTCGAGACCGGCCTGCGTGGCCGCTTCGACGCCGGTTCGTTTGATGTCGCAGTGTTCTATAACAAGTACCGCGACTTCATCAACGAGGACGCGCTGAGCCCCGGTTACAACGAGATGACCTTCCAGTCCAGCAACATCCGCCACGCCACCATCAAGGGTGCGGAGTTCAAGGGCCGTCTGGATCTGGGCCACTTCGGCGCGCCACAGGGCCTTTATAGCCAAGCGTCGCTGGCCTGGCTGCAAGGCCGCAATGACGACACTGGCGAGCCGATCAACAGCGTCAACCCGCTGACCGGGGTGTTCGGCCTGGGCTATGACCAGGATAACTACGGGGGGCTGTTGAGCTGGACCCTGGTCAAGCGCAAGAACCGCGTCGATGACAGCAACTTCCACACCCCCGATGGCGTTTCCAGCCAGTTCAAGACCCCGGGCTTCGGCGTGCTGGACCTGACCGGTTACTACAAGGTCACTCAGGACGTGACACTCAGCGCGGGCCTCTACAACCTGACCGACAAGCAGTACTGGCTGTGGGATGACGTGCGCGGCTACGACGGCGTCGGTGAAGCCGGGGTGACGGCCCCCGCCAACCTCGACCGGTTGACCCAGCCGGGGCGCAACTTCAGCGTCAACCTGGTGTGGGACATCTGACTGCCAGTGGCTGGCTGAACAAATGCCGCACGTTGTGCGGCATTTTTTTACGTGGCCCAAGCAGCCCACTCGTCTATTCAACAAGCCCTGAAATTTCTCGCAAGGAAGATTCGATGACAACCGATACCCCGAGCCGCGAGCTTCGCTCACAACGCCTGAACAAGATCACCCACGCACCACACGAGAAGCTCGATCACGCGGTCAAGGCCCATGCGCCGTTTGCCACCCTGAGTAGCTACACACGCTTCGTGGTTGCCCAGTATCTGTTCCAGAGCGAACTGCAAACGCTGTACCGCGACCCGCAACTGATCGCCCTGATTCCAGACCTGGCCCAGCGTTGCCGCGCCGAACAGGCCGCCGCCGACCTGCAAGACCTCAATACCGAACTGCCGGTCGGCGTCGCGGGTGCGGTACAGCAACCCGGCGTTGCCCAGGCGCTGGGCTGGCTGTTCGTCTCGGAAGGTTCCAAGCTCGGTGCGGCGTTTCTGATCAAGCGCGCTGAAGCGCTGAACCTCAGCCATCAATTCGGCGCGCGTCACCTGGGCGAGCCCGAGGGCGGTCGTGCCGCCGGCTGGAAAGCCTTTACCCGGATTCTCGACGAGCTGCCCCTGAGCGCCAGCCAGGAAGCCGAACTCGACCAGGGCGCGCTGGCGGCGTTCGAGCGTTTTGGTGTGCTGCTGGAGCACGCCTACGCCGGCTCTGCGGCACCTCAGGCTGACGTGGCTCAGGCATGACAGCAGGGGCAAGCCTTGGCGGGGCTGCTGCGCTTGCAACAACGCGGTTTGCGTTGCACCCGGCACAGCCCCTAAGCTGGCCGGGCTTTTGAACTCGCCGATCATGACCATGACCTACAAACCGCCCGGCTCCAGACTTTCACGCCTGCTTTACGGCCTGCTGGCTTACACCAGCCTGGCGATAGGCATCATTGCCATTTTCGTTCCCGGCCTGCCGACCACCGAGTTCATTCTGTTGGCCGCCTGGGCAGCCACCCGCAGTTCACCACGCCTCAATGCCTGGCTTGAGAATCACCGGCTGTTCGGGCCAATGCTGTACAACTGGCGCAATGGCCGGATGGTCTCGCGCGGCAGCAAGATCAGCGCGACGATCAGCATGCTGGCCTGCGCCATTTTGATGCTGAGCCTGTTCACCCACGTGTGGTGGCTGTATCTGGCAATCGCCGGCATGGCCATGGGCAACCTGTGGCTGTGGTCACGCCCGGAACCTGCCAGCAAGCCACCATTGACCCACGACAAGCGCTGAACCCGGATAGTCCGGTAGTGTCTATCCGGACACATTCATCTGCTTTGTGGGGAACGCCAGCATGTTCGAACCCGGCCATCTGCATCTCAGTCACAGCGCACTGCAAAAAACCGATCACAGCTTTGATATCCATCTGCGCTATCAACGCGTCGAAGACCCGGCGCTGGGCACCTGCATGAGTTTCGAGATGCAGGGCGAAATCGACGGCAAGCCGTTCAGCGAAACCTTCCAGCTGCCTCGCGACCTGGCCTTCAACTTTGCCCAGAACGCCAGCCGCATCGCCATCCGCCACGGCCTGCCCAACCCGGCCGGGCTGCCAATATCGCAACATCAGGACTACGACCGGATGTTCGAGGATATTCGCGCCCAATTGCATGCCCAGCCCGGCGAGCCGGTCAAACCGGAGCATCTGGAGTAGCCAGCCGACACCCGGTTGACCAGACAGCAACCGTACAGGACGTGCTGGCGATCACAAGGCATACTGGCGACCTCTTGAGCCTCCATGCCTGTTCATCATGCGCATCCATGTCTGCTTCATTGACCGTGTCGGTATCACCCAGGAAGTTCTGGCGATCCTCGGCAGCCGCAATCTGAACCTCGATGCCGTGGAAATGGTGCCGCCGAACGTCTATATCGACGCGCCGACGCTCAGCCCGAAGATGCTTGAAGACCTCAAGGACGCGCTGTTTCGGGTGCGCGGCGTCGAAGCCATTACCGTGGTCGACATACTGCCCGGCCAGCGTCGCCACCTACAGCTCGATGCGTTGCTGGCCGCCATGACCGACCCGGTGCTGGCACTGGACAGCGAGGGCCTGGTATTGCTGGCCAACCCGGCGCTGGTGGCGCTGATCGGTCGCGAGCCGGTGGGTGAGCCGGTGGGCACACTGCTCAACGACCCCGACCTGCAAGCCAGCCTGCGCGACAACGGCTTTCGGCTGCCCATGCGCGAAATCACGTTGGGCGGTGAAGCGCTGCTGCTGGAAACCACCCCTATCACCGAAGCCGGTGGCCTGCTCACCCTCTACCCGCCCAGCCGTATCGGCGAACGCCTGTCGGCCCTGCACCACGACCACGCTGAAGGCTTCGACGCGCTGCTCGGTGATTCTGCGCCCATCCGCACCCTCAAGGGCCGCGCCCAGCGTGTCGCAACCCTGGATGCACCACTGCTGATTCGCGGCGAAACAGGCACCGGCAAAGAACTGGTGGCCCGCGCCTCCCATGCCAGCAGCGCCCGGCATGGCGAGCCGTTTCTGGCATTGAACTGCGCCGCATTGCCTGAGAGCCTGGCCGAGAGCGAGCTGTTCGGCTACGCGCCGGGTGCATTTACCGGCGCCCAGCGCGGCGGCAAGCCGGGGCTGATGGAACTGGCCAACCGTGGCACGGTGTTTCTTGACGAGATCGGCGAGATGTCGCCCTACCTGCAAGCCAAACTGCTGCGTTTTCTCAGCGATGGCAGCTTTCGCCGGGTGGGCGGCGACCGGGAAATCAAAGTCGATGTACGCATCATCAGCGCCACCCACCGCGACCTCGAAAAGATGGTCGCCGAAGGCAGCTTTCGTGAAGACCTGTTCTATCGCCTGAACGTCCTCAACCTGCACGTGCCGCCGCTGCGCGAGCGCGGCCAGGACATTGTGCTGCTGGGGCGCTTTTTCATGCAGCAGGCCTGCACTCAGATCCAGCGCCCGCTCTGCCGCCTGACTGGCGAGGCGCAAAGCGCATTGCTTGGCTACCGCTGGCCGGGCAATGTGCGGCAATTGCAGAACGTCATCTTCCGCGCCGCCGCCGTCAGTGAAAGCTGCCAGGTGGAACTGGCCGATCTGGATATCGCCGCGACCGCAGTCGCCGGCCAGCCCGTCGAGACCGTCGGCAGCCTGGAACAGGCAGTCGACGGGTTCGAAAGGGACCTGCTGTTGCGCCTGTACGCTGACTACCCCTCGACGCGCCAACTCGCCAGCCGCCTGGGCACTTCCCACACCGCAATTGCCCACCGCCTGCGCAAGTACGGCATTGGTCAACAGACGACACGCACCTAGCCGTATCGAAATCAATACACCGTAACGATTTAAATACAGAGCCACCCTGAGCACCCATCTGCAAGGCCGGCAACCGTTGCCTGCGACGCCTGCCAGCAACCTCGTATCGAAATCGTTACAGCGCAATAAGCCAATTTCCTTCAAAAACCATCAAGCCTTTGATTTATATACAAAAAATTTAATTGGTCAGAAACTTGCTAGATGAGCGACATAGGGCATGCCCATGCAGCATGCCGTCGCCCCCCCCCAGGAGTTTTTATGAGCGAGTTGCGATTCACCGTTGAACACGAATGGCTGAGAACCGAAGCCGATGGCAGCATCACAGTCGGTATCACGCCTTATGCCCAGAATTCGCTCGGTGACGTGGTCTTTGTGCAACTTCCCGAATTACAGACCTACACTCAACACGCCGAAGTGTCGGTGGTGGAGTCGGTCAAGGCCGCCAGCAGCCTGTACATGCCCCTCGATGGCGAAGTGGTCGAGGTCAACCAGGCGCTTAGCGAGACCCCTGAGCAGGTCAACGAGGACGCTCTGGGTGCCGGATGGTTCTTCCGCTTTGTGCCGGCCGACGCCAGCGCCATCCATACTTTGCTCGATCAGGACGCGTACGACCGCCTGATCCAAGCCAACGCCGAAGCCTGAGGAGCACGTCATGAGTGATCGCATCGAGCTCAGCACCAACAACGAATTCATCGACCGGCACATCGGCCCGCGTGCAGCGGACGAGGCGGCCATGCTGCAGACGCTGGGCTACGACTCGCTGGAAGCACTGACTGCCAGCGTGATTCCGGAGAGCATCAAGGGCAGCAGCGTGCTGAACCTGCCGGCCGGGCAAAGCGAAGCTGACGCACTGGCGTCGCTCAAAGCCATTGCCGGGCAGAACCAGCTGTTCAAGACCTACATCGGCCAGGGCTACTACAACACCCATACACCAGCACCAATCCTGCGCAACCTGCTGGAAAACCCGGCCTGGTACACTGCCTATACCCCCTACCAGCCAGAAATTTCCCAAGGCCGCCTGGAAGCGCTGCTGAATTTCCAGACCCTGATCAGCGACCTGACCGGCCTGCCAATCGCCAACGCCTCCTTGCTTGATGAAGCCACTGCCGCTGCCGAAGCCATGACCTTCTGCAAGCGCTTGAGCAAGAACAAGGGCAGCCAGCAATTCTTTGCCTCCATCCATTGCCACCCACAGACCCTCGACGTGCTGCGCACCCGTGCCGAGCCGCTAGGCATCACCGTGGTGGTGGCTGACGAAGCCGAGCTGGGCGATGTCAGCGATTACTTCGGCGCCTTGCTGCAATACCCGGCCAGCAATGGTGATGTGTTCGACTACAGCGAGTTGATCGCACGCTTGCACAGCGCCAATGCGCTGGTGGCCGTGGCTGCCGACCTGCTGGCGCTGACCCTGCTGACCCCGCCCGGCGAGTTCGGCGCCGACGTGGCGATCGGCACCGCCCAACGCTTCGGCGTGCCGCTGGGCTTCGGCGGCCCGCATGCGGCGTACTTCTCGACCCGTGATGCGTTCAAGCGCGACATGCCCGGCCGTCTGGTCGGCGTCTCGGTCGATCGCCACGGCCAGCAAGCCCTGCGCCTGGCCATGCAGACCCGCGAGCAACATATCCGCCGCGAGAAAGCCACCAGCAACATCTGCACCGCGCAGGTGCTGCTGGCCAATATCGCCAGCATGTATGCCGTCTACCATGGCCCGCGCGGCCTGACCCGCATCGCCAACCGCGTGCACCGCCTGACCGCGATTTTCGCCGCCGGCCTGAACCCGCTGGGCCTGAAAGCCGAGCAGGAGTTCTTCTTCGACACCCTGACCCTCGCCACCGGCGCACGCACCGCTGAACTGCATGGCCGCGCCCGCAGCCACAACGTCAACCTGCGCGAGGTCGACAGCACGCACCTGGGCCTGTCGTTCGACGAAACCACCTCCCCGGACGACATCAAAGCCCTGTGGGCGCTGCTGGCCACTGACGGACAGGCGCTGCCGGACTTTGACAGCCTGGCAGCCAGCGCCACCTCGCGTCTGCCCCACGGCCTGCTGCGTCAGTCGGCGATTCTCGATCACCCGGTGTTCAACCGTTACCACTCCGAAACCGAGCTGATGCGCTACCTGCGCAAACTGGCCGACAAGGACCTGGCGCTGGACCGCAGCATGATCCCGCTGGGCTCGTGCACCATGAAGCTCAACGCCGCCAGCGAAATGATCCCGGTGACCTGGGCCGAATTCGGCAACCTGCACCCGTTCGCCCCGGTCGAACAAAGCGCCGGCTACCAACTGATGACCGACGAACTGCAGGCCATGCTCTGCGCGGCCACCGGCTACGATGCTGTGTCGCTGCAGCCCAACGCCGGCTCGCAGGGCGAATACGCCGGCCTGCTGGCGATCCGTGCCTATCACCAGAGCCGTGGTGACCAGGACCGTGACGTATGCCTGATCCCGTCCTCTGCCCACGGCACCAACCCGGCCACCGCCCAGATGGCCGGCATGCGCGTGGTGGTGACCGCCTGCGATGCACGCGGCAACGTCGATATCGAAGACCTGCGCGCCAAGGCTGTCGAACACCGCGACAAACTCGCTGCGCTGATGATCACCTACCCGTCGACCCACGGTGTGTTTGAGGAAGGCATTCGCGAAATCTGCGCCATCGTGCATGACAACGGCGGCCAGGTGTACATCGACGGCGCCAACATGAATGCCATGGTCGGCCTCTGCGCACCGGGCAAGTTCGGCGGTGACGTGTCGCACCTGAACCTGCACAAGACCTTCTGCATTCCCCATGGCGGCGGCGGCCCGGGCGTTGGCCCGATCGGCGTCAAAGCGCATCTGGCGCCGTTCCTGCCGGGGCACCGTCATCTGGAACAGCAACAGGGCGCGGTATGCGCCGCACCGTTCGGCAGCGCCAGCATCCTGCCGATCACCTGGATGTACATCCGCATGATGGGCGGCGAAGGCCTCAAGCGCGCCTCGCAGATGGCCATTCTCAATGCCAACTACATTGCCCGGCGCCTGGAAGAGCACTATCCGGTGCTGTACACCGGCAGCAACGGCCTGGTCGCCCACGAGTGCATTCTTGACCTGCGTCCGCTCAAGGACAGCAGCGGCATCACCGTCGACGATGTGGCCAAGCGCCTGATCGATTTTGGCTTCCACGCACCGACCATGTCGTTCCCGGTGGCCGGCACGCTGATGATCGAACCGACTGAAAGCGAAGCCAAGGAAGAACTCGACCGGTTCTGCACAGCGATGATCGCCATCCGTGAAGAAATCCGTGCGGTGGAAAACGGCAGCCTGGACAAAGACGATAACCCGCTGAAAAACGCGCCGCATACCGCTGCCGAACTGACCGGCCAATGGGATCACCCTTACAGCCGCGAACAGGCGGTCTACCCGGTGGCTTCGCTGGTCGACGGCAAGTACTGGCCACCGGTCGGGCGGGTCGACAACGTCTACGGCGACCGCAACCTGGTCTGCTCCTGCCCGTCCATCGAGAGCTATCAGCAAGCCTGATCGTCTCGTTCACTTGCTTCTCTGGCAGGCCTGCCCCGGTTTTCCGGGACAGGCCCGCACATTCGCATCCAGGAATCGACCATGTCTGATCAACCGCTGCTGACCACCCCGCTGCACAGCCTGCACCGCGAACTGGGCGCCAAAATGGTACCGTTCGCCGGTTACGAGATGCCGGTGCAATACCCGCTCGGCGTCATGAAAGAACACCTGCACACCCGCGCCCAGGCCGGCTTGTTCGATGTCTCGCACATGGGCCAGATCCTGCTCACCGGCAAAGACGCCGCCCGCGCGCTGGAAAGCCTGGTGCCGGTGGACATCATCGATCTGCCGCAGGGCATGCAGCGCTATGCGCTGTTCACCAATGAACACGGCGGGATTCTCGACGATCTGATGGTTGCCCGGCTCAGCCCAGAGCAATTGCTGCTGGTGGTCAACGCCGCCTGCAAACAGCAGGACCTGGCGCACTTGCGTCAGCACCTGAGCGGCCAGTGCCAGATCGAAGAGCTGTTTGAGCAACGCGCCCTGCTCGCCCTGCAAGGCCCGCAAGCCGCCACAGTACTGGCACGCCTGGCGCCGCAAGTTGCCAGCATGACCTTCATGCAGTTTGCCAGCGTGACCATTCTGGGCAGCGACTGCTATGTCAGCCGTTCGGGCTACACCGGCGAAGACGGTTACGAGATTTCAGTGCCTGCCAGCGCCGCCGAAGCGCTGGCCCGGCGCCTGCTGGCCGAACCGGAAGTCGAGGCCATCGGCCTCGGTGCACGGGATTCACTGCGCCTGGAAGCCGGCCTGTGCCTGTATGGCCATGACATGAATAGTGACACTTCTCCCGTGGAAGCCAGCCTGCTATGGGCAATTTCCAAGGCTCGTCGCGCCGGTGCAGAACGTGCCGGGGGCTTTCCGGGGGCCGAGCGCATCTTCGCCCAACAGCAGGAAGGCGTGAGCCGCAAGCGCGTCGGTTTGTTGCCGCAGGAGCGCACTCCCGTGCGCGAAGGCACGCAAATCGTCGACGATCAGGGACGGGAAATCGGCCAGGTCAGCAGTGGTGGCTTCGGTCCAAGCCTGGGCGGGCCGCTGGCGATGGGCTATCTGGACAGCGCCTTCAGCGCTCTTGATACCCCGGTCTGGGCGCTGGTCCGTGGCAAGCAGGTGCCGATGAAAGTGGCAAAAATGCCTTTTGTTGCGCAACGTTACTTCCGCGGCTAAGCGCAGCGCCAAAAAACCAGCTGCATGCCTGCAGTCGTCACAGCTTTGTCGATGATCTTTCATGGTTCTGCAATAACATCGAATGGTCTGTTTTGTGCACCGCCCAAGTGCACAAAGCAGGCCAGATATGCGACTTGCCCCAAGCCGGTGAATTTTCTTTGGGTGCTGCTCAAGCCCTTTAAAATCCGGGGCTTCGCGGGGGCTTGTTTTTGTAACGAGAGTTGGCGTAGAGTGCCCTGACTGTGTTTGCATAGGTCGCTGAATCTGGACCTGGGCAGTAGCTCAAAGCTTTGCTACACCCGTTCTACGTTTCTTACTTCCTGCAACCAGCCCCAGTACTTTTTTGGCATTTCCGGCCGAAAGAGGCTGTCATTAATTCAAGCGTCAAGGAAATAAGAAAATGTCCCAACGTCAGAGCGGCACCGTTAAGTGGTTCAACGACGAGAAAGGTTTTGGTTTTATCACTCCTGAGAGCGGTCCGGATCTGTTCGTGCATTTCCGCGCGATTCAGGGCAACGGCTTCAAGAGCCTGAAAGAAGGCCAGAAAGTGACCTTCATCGCCGTGCAAGGCCAGAAAGGCATGCAGGCTGACGAAGTGATCGCAGAAGCCTAAGCAACTGCCTGATCGCCAAAAGCCCCTGGTATTGACTTACCAGGGGCTTTTTTATTGGCCAACCCCGCTACCATAAGTGCCTCTTCGTCAACGAGGCCTTGCCATGTCTACCCGCCTGCTCAAGCCTGAAGGCCCCTTCCCGCCCGCTGGCCTGTTACGCCGCCTCGCGGCGATCAGTTATGACTTGCTGCTGTGCCTGGCCGTGCAAATCGTCACTGCCTTTATGTACAAGTTGATCTGGATGGCTTTTGTCGGTGAAGCGCGCTTGCGTGAGCTGACCGAGTCCGGGGCAATGGATGGCGACCCTGTGCTGTCTTCGCTGCTGTTGCTGGTGACCTTTGCGTTCTTTGCCAAGTTCTGGACCCATGCGGGCCAGACGCTGGGCATGCAAGCATGGGGAGTGCGTGTGCAGAATGCCGATGGCAGCGCGATCAGTCTGACCCAGGCGCTGCTGCGCTTCATGGTGGCAATTGCCTCAGGGTTGTGTCTTGGGGCGGGGTTTGTGTGGGCGCTGTATGACAAGCAGGGGCGGACCTGGCATGACATCTATTCGAACAGTCAGTTGGTGAGATTGCCCAAGCGTACGGCTGGGTGATGTTCGGGTCGTTTGACAGCACTGGCGCAGGTGTTTTCGCCCGCCCTGCTTCGCCCTGGCGGGCGACAGGTTTGGCGTCGCCGCAGCCCAGTCAACTGCGGCAACGCCCTTTAACGTCAGCTACAGGCCAGCCAGATTCAGCGGTGATCCTGCACAGCAGCCGCCAGCAGAGCCGGCCTCCCACAAAAGGGCGTGCACTGACTGTTCAGATCAACCCGCCCTACGCAGCAGCCACACCCCGGCCAAGGCACAAATCGCCGCCGGGACCAGCACCGCAAACAACGGCGAGAAGCCAAACACCAGGCTCGACGGGCCGAGCAAATCCTGGGCGATGCGGAATACAAAGCCCACCAGCACACCGGTGAATACCCGCTGCCCAAGGGTCACCGAGCGCAACGGGCCGAAGATGAACGAAATCGCCATCAACACCAGCGCCACAGTGACCGCCGGTTGCAGCACCTTGGTCCAGAACGCCAGCCAGTAACGGCCGTTGTTGAGCCCCTGCTCAGCCAGATAATGCGCGTAGCTCCACAGCCCGGTGATCGACAGCGACTCCGGCGGCATGATCACCGTGCTGAGCAGTTGCGGGCTGAGGGAAACATCCCAGCGCTCATTCGGGGTCTTGATCACTTCGGTGTGTCCTTCACGGAAATGCGTGGTGCTGATGTCGCTCAGCTCCCAGTAGTTCTCGTGATAGCTGGCCTGGCGGGCGAAGCTGGCGCTCAGCATATGGCGCTGATCGTCGAAGCGATAACGGGTCACCCCGTACATCAAGCCATTGGGCTGGACGCTGTTGATGTGAATGAACTCATCACCCTGGCGGTGCCACAGGCCATGCTTGGCGCTCTGCGAGTTACCGGTGCCCTGTGCCAGCGAGCGGTCGGCCTGGGCCTTGCTCTCGGCGTAGGGCGCCACATATTCGCCAACCAATACGCCGACCAGCATCAGCGCCAGCATCGGCTTCATGACCGCCCAGACGATACGTCCGATGGACACACCGGCAGCGCGCATGATGGTCAGCTCGCTGCTGCTGGCCAGGGTACCCAGGCCGATCAGGCAACCGATCAGCGCCGCCATTGGCAGCATTTCATAGACCCGGCGCGGCGCAGTGAACAGTACGAACGAGCCGGCATCGAGCAACGTGTAGTTGTCACCCAGATCGCCCATTTCGTCGATGAAAGCGAACAGCGAGGCCAGCCCCAGGATAATGCCCAGTACGGCAAGGATCGCCATGAAGACGCTCTTGCCGATGTAACGATCGAGCTTAACCATGAGCCACCTCCCCGGCCGTGCGGCGGCCGGCCAGTTTCAGGCGTAACGGCTCCCAGTACATCAGCCCCACGCCGATCGCCAGAAACAGGGCGTGAACCCACCACATGCCCAGCGCCATGGGCAGCTTGCCCTTTTCAAGGGCGCCGCGAACGGCGATGAGTATCGTCAGGTAAGCCATGTACAGAAGAATCGCCGGCAAGAGTTTCAGGTAACGGCCCTGGCGCGGGTTGACCCGCGCCAGCGGCACCGCCATCAGGGTCACGATGAACACCAGGATCGGCAGCGAGATGCGCCAGTGCAGTTCGGCCTGGTAGCGCGGCGTGTCGTTGCCGAACAGCTCGCTGCTCGGGATCGCATCGCGTTCGGTGACTTCGGCACTGATTTCAGGCTTGGGCAGCATCGCACCATAGGTGTCGTACTGAATGGCCCGGTAATTGGCCTCGCCAGGGTTGCCGTCGTAGCGGTAGCCGTTCTCCAGCACCAGGAAGCGACTGCCGTCCGGGCGCACTTCCTGACGGCCCTTCTCGGCAACCAGTACGGTAATGCCCCGTTCCTCGCTCTTGTCGTCGGACATCCGCCGCTCGGAGATGAACACACCGCCCAACTGGGTGCGGTCTTCGGACAGCT
This sequence comes from Pseudomonas sp. StFLB209, assembly GCF_000829415.1. NCBI lineage: Bacteria > Pseudomonadati > Pseudomonadota > Gammaproteobacteria > Pseudomonadales > Pseudomonadaceae > Pseudomonas > Pseudomonas sp. StFLB209. The sequence goes on from NZ_AP014637.1 coordinate 761,156, forward strand.
CTTGGGTATAGGTGATGCGGGTGCCGTCGCGCAGGGCCTGGAAGCGGCCCGGCACCAGTGTGTCGAACTCGGTCAGGGCGTCCTGCTTGTTGATCAGCACGGCAAATTGCGAGGCACCCTGCGGTGCCAGGCTGAAGCTCAGCCAGGCCACCAGCAGCGCGACCAGCGTCGCCGGGCCCAGGGTAATCGCCAGCAGGCGTTGCTGGCTCATGCCGGTGGCCGCCAGCACGGTCATTTCGCTTTCCAGATACAGGCGTCCGTAGGCCAGCAGGATGCCCAGAAACAGGCCCAGCGGCAGAATCAACTGCAGAAACCCCGGCAGGCGAAAGCCCATGATCATGAACAGCACGCCAGGGTCCAATGCGCCGGAGGCAGCCTGGGCCAGGTACTTGATGAAGCGCCCGCTCATGATAATCACCAGCAGCACGGCGCTGACGGCGCTCAGCGTAACCAGCACTTCACGGGACAGATAACGAAAGACGATCAAACCAGACACTCCAGATTTGCCAGGCAGCGGCGGCCAGACAAGGAAAAAGACGAGCCACGGTAAAGGAATCATGCAGCAGGCTGCACGGTCCGGAAAAAATATGCGGCATTATCCTGTGATTGACTCCTTCTGTCACTTAACGACGGGGATAGTTCGTTCAGCCATCTCCTACAAATGCGTTACGGGGTTGTCAGCGGTTACATCGCAGGGTCAAACTGCGGGTCAGTCTATCCGCCAGACCTTTGACACAGGACGGCGCGTGCCACCTACCTCATTCATTTGCAAAGTTCACAGTCATTCGGGGACCCGACATGGAATTGGTTGTTAAAAGCGTTAGCCCAGAAACCCTGAAAACCGCAACGCTGGTTGTCGCCGTGGGCGAAGGCCGGACGCTGGGTGCGGCAGCCAAGAGTGTCGACGCCCTGAGCGGTGGCGCCCTGAGCGCCGTGCTCAAACGCGGTGACCTGGCCGGCAAGGTTGGCCAGAGCCTGCTGCTGCACAGCCTGCCGAACCTCAAGGCCGAGCGCGTGTTGCTGGTCGGTGTGGGCAAGGATGAAGAGCTGTCTGACCGTCAGTTCCGCAAGGTGATTGCCGGCATTCTCGGCACCCTCAAAGGTCTGGGCGGCAGCGATGCCGCACTGGCCCTGGACGAACTGAAGGTCAAGCACCGCGAAACCTACGGCAAGACCCGCCTGCTGGCCGAAACCCTGTTCGACGGCGGCTATGTCTTTGACCGTTTCAAGAGCCAGAAAGCCGAAGCGCGCAGCCTGAAGAAGATCACCCTGCTGACTGCCAAGGCCAGCACTGCGCAGGTAGAAAGCGGCGTGGCCCACGCCCGCGGCATCGCCAGCGGCATGTCGCTAACCCGCGACCTGGGCAACCTGCCGCCAAACATCTGCCACCCGACTTACCTGGGCGAGCAGGCCAAGGCGCTGGGCAAGGCGCACAAGAATCTCAAGGTCGAAGTCTTCGACGAGAAAAAACTCAAGGAACTGGGCATGGGCTCGTTCCTCGCCGTGGCCCAGGGCAGCGCGCAGCCACCACGCCTGATCGTGATGAACTATCAGGGCGCCAAGAAGAACGACAAACCCTTCGTGCTGGTCGGCAAAGGCATTACCTTCGACACCGGCGGCATCAGCATCAAGCCCGCCGCAGCCATGGATGAAATGAAGTACGACATGTGCGGCGCCGCCAGCGTATTCGGCACCCTGCGCGCGGTACTGGAGCTGCAACTGCCGATCAACGTGGTGGGCATCATTGCCGCAGCCGAGAACATGCCGAGCGGCACCGCGACCCGCCCTGGCGACATCGTCACCACCATGAGCGGCCAGACCGTCGAGATTCTCAATACCGACGCTGAAGGCCGCCTGGTGCTGTGCGACGCACTGACCTACGCCGAGCGCTTCAAGCCGCAGGCGGTCATCGACATCGCAACCCTGACCGGCGCCTGCGTGGTCGCCCTGGGCGCCCACACCAGCGGCCTGCTGGGCAACAACGATGGCCTGATCAACCAACTGCTCGATGCCGGCAAGCTGGCGGACGACCGCGCCTGGCAACTGCCGCTGTTCGATGAGTACCAGGAGCAGCTCGACAGCCCGTTCGCCGATATCGCCAACATCGGCGGCCCGAAAGGCGGCACCATCACCGCCGCCTGCTTCCTGTCGCGCTTCACCAAGAGCTACAACTGGGCACACCTGGACATCGCCGGCACCGCCTGGACCAGTGGCGGCAAGGACAAGGGCGCCACTGGACGTCCGGTTCCCCTGCTGACCCAGTACCTGCTGGACCGCTCGGGCGTTTGATCAACCTGCCGCGCCTGATGGGCCTGTATCAATGCGGGCGCGGCCGTTTGCGGAACTGACATGCCCCAGATCGACTTCTATATTTTACCCAGCCCGGCCAGCGAGGCCCGGCTGGACTTTGCCTGCAAGCTCACGGAGAAGGCCTGGCGGCTTGGCCATCGGGTCTACCTGCATTGCAGCGACGCCGCCCAGCGCGATGATCTCGACGCGCGCCTGTGGCGCTTCAAGGGCGAAAGCTTCGTGCCCCACGGCGATGCCGAAACTGACCACCAGGCCCCCGTGGTTCTGGGCCTGGGCGATGCGGCGGGCGAGCATCGGGATCTGCTGATCAACCTCGATTTGCAGATCCCGGCATTTTTCAAGCAATTTGCCCGGGTTGCCGAGGTCGTAATCGAAGACCCGGCTGTTCGCCAGGCGGCGCGGACCTGTTTTCGCACCTACCGCGAACAGGGCTATGCTCCGCAAGACCACCGACTACAGCGTCTTTGAGTAAACGATGGATACTTCAAAAAAAGCTGAATCCGCGCATCTGCTGGACGATCTCGAATCGATCCGCAAGCTGCTCGGCGACGAGAACCTGCAACCGCCCCTGCTGACCGAAACGGTTCACTACGAAGAACAGATCCCGTTGCTGTTCGATGTGGTCGAAAGCCAGCCCCAGCCGCCGGTACACCTTGCCGACCCGGCTGACGCTGCCCCCGCACAACAGGCTACAGCAGCGCTGCCCGCCGCCGAAGCCCCCACCCACGACGTACCGCCCAGTGTCGACGCCCTGCTGCACCTGGACAGCGAGCTGCGCTCGGCCGCGCAATTGATCATGCAGGACGTCATCAGCGACTTCGCCCCGCATATCGAAACCGAGATCAAGCGGCGTCTTGAAGCACGGCTGGAACGACTGCTGGCCAGCACCGGCAATAAAAACTGAGCCCAGCAACCCATAGCGGCTGATTCAACCCAATCGCCGCTTTGGGCCTGGCGCTTGCCACTGGTGGCTTGCAGCTCCACCACAGGGGTATACTTGCCGGTTTCCGAATCAATGCCACAGGTTCCCGCCGCGCATGGACAAGACTTACCAGCCGCACGCCATCGAAACTTCCTGGTACCAGACCTGGGAGTCCGAGAACTACTTCGCTCCGCAGGGCTCGGGTGACTCGTACACCATCATGATCCCGCCGCCGAACGTGACCGGCAGCCTGCACATGGGCCATGGCTTCAATAACGCGATCATGGACGCGCTGATCCGTTTCCGCCGCATGCAGGGCCGCAACACCCTGTGGCAACCAGGCACCGATCACGCCGGTATCGCCACCCAGATGCTGGTCGAGCGTCGCCTTGAAGCCCAAGGCCTGAACCGCCATGAACTGGGCCGCGAGAAATTCCTCGACAAGATCTGGGAATGGAAAGCCGAGTCCGGTGGCAACATCAGCCGCCAGATCCGCCGTCTGGGCTCTTCGGTGGACTGGTCCCGTGAGCGCTTCACCATGGACGACGGCATGTCGGCCGCCGTCCAGGAAGCCTTCGTGCGCCTCTACGAAGACGGCCTGATCTACCGTGGCAAACGCCTGGTGAACTGGGACACCAAGCTGCACACCGCGATTTCTGACCTGGAAGTGGAAAACCACGACGAGAAAGGTCACCTGTGGAACCTGCGTTACCCGCTGGCTGACGGCGCAAAAACCGCCGAAGGCAAAGACTACCTGGTGGTCGCCACGACGCGCCCGGAAACCATGCTGGGTGATTCGGCGGTGGCCGTTAACCCGGCTGACGAACGCTACCAGGCATTGATCGGCAAGTTTGTCGAGCTGCCGCTGGTAGGTCGTCGCATTCCGATCATTGCCGATGACTATTGCGACCCCGAGTTCGGCACCGGCTGCGTCAAGATGACCCCGGCCCATGACTTCAACGACTATGAAGTCGGCAAGCGTCACAACCTGCCGCTGATCAACATCTTCGACAAGAACGCTGTGGTGCTGGCCAAGGCCCAGGTGTTCAACATCGATGGCAGCCTCAACGAGAGCCTGGACAGCACCCTGCCCACGCAATTCGCCGGCCTGGACCGCTTCGAGGCACGCAAGCAGATCGTCGCCGCCTTCGACGCTGCCGGCCTGCTGGTCAGCGTCGATGACCACGCGCTGAAAGTGCCGAAAGGCGACCGCTCCGGCACCGTTATCGAGCCATGGCTGACCGACCAGTGGTACGTGTCGACCAAGCCTCTGGCCGAGCCTGCCATCGCCGCCGTCGAAGACGGCCGCATCCAGTTTGTGCCCAAGCAGTACGAGAACATGTACTTCTCCTGGATGCGCGACATCCAGGACTGGTGCATCAGCCGTCAGCTGTGGTGGGGTCACCGTATTCCGGCCTGGTACGACCAGTCCGGCAAGGTCTATGTCGGTCGCGACGAAGCCGAAGTGCGGGCCAAGAACAACCTGGGCGCCGACGTGGTTCTGAATCAGGACAACGACGTGCTCGACACCTGGTTCAGTTCGGGTCTGTGGACCTTCTCCACCCTCGGCTGGCCAGAGAAGACCGAAGCGCTGAAGACCTTCCACTCCACCGACGTGCTGGTCACCGGCTTCGATATCATCTTCTTCTGGGTTGCGCGGATGATCATGCTCACCATGCACCTGGTGAAAAATGACGACGGCACCGCTCAGGTTCCGTTCAAGACCGTCTACGTCCATGGTCTGGTACGCGATGGCCAGGGCCAGAAGATGTCCAAGTCCAAGGGCAACGTGCTTGACCCGCTGGACATCGTCGACGGCATCGACCTGGAAACCCTGGTGCAAAAACGCACCAGTGGCCTGATGCAGCCACAACTGGCCAAGAAGATCGAGAAGCAGACCCGTCAGGAGTTTGCCGAGGGCATCGCCAGCTACGGCACCGACGCCCTGCGCTTCACCTTCTGCTCGCTGGCCTCCACCGGCCGCGACATCAAGTTCGACATGGGCCGCGTCGAGGGCTATCGCAACTTCTGCAACAAGATCTGGAACGCTGCGCGATACGTGCTGGACAAGGGTGAAGACTGTGGCCAGAACGGCGAAGCCTACGAGCTGTCGCTGCCTGATCGCTGGATCATCTCCCAGTTGCAACGCACCGAAGCCGAAGTGACCCGCCAATTGGAGCAGTTCCGCTTCGACCTGGCCGCCCAGGCGCTGTACGAGTTCATCTGGAACCAGTACTGCGACTGGTACCTGGAGCTGTCCAAGCCCGTGCTGTGGGACGAGAACGCATCGGTCGAGCGCCAGCGCGGCACCCGCCGCACGCTGGTGCGCGTCCTAGAAGTCGCCCTGCGCCTGGCCCATCCGTTCATGCCGTTCATCACCGAAGAAATCTGGCAGCGCCTGGCGCCGCTGGTCGGTGCCGAAGGCAAGACCATCATGCTCCAGCCATGGCCGGTGGCCAACGAGACCCGTATCGACGAGGCCGCCGAAGGCGACATCGAATGGCTCAAAGGCCTGATGCTGGCGGTGCGTAACATCCGTGGCGAAATGAACATCGGCCCTGGCAAGCCGCTGCAACTGTTCCTGGGCAACAGCAACGCTGAAGACGTGCGTCGCCTGCACGACAACGAGCACCTGCTCAAAAAGCTGGCCAAGCTCGAGTCGATCACCGTTCTGCAGCCCGGTGCCGAAGCGCCGCTGTCGGCCACCGGCCTGGTGGGCGAAATGCAGGTGCTGGTGCCAATGGCCGGGCTGATCGACAAAGGCGCCGAGCTGGCGCGGCTGGACAAGGAAATCCAGCGTCTGCAAGGCGAAGTGCAACGCGTGGGCGGTAAATTGTCCAACGCCGCCTTCGTCGACAAGGCCCCTGCCGACGTGATCGCCAAAGAGCGCGCCAAACTGGCCGAAGCCGAACAGGCTCTGGCCAAGCTGGCCGAACAGCACGCCCGTATCAGTAGCCTGTAAGGCCTTGATACACCGAGCCAGCCCGTTCACGGGCTGGCTTTTTTATTCACTGCGCTGACGCATTCGCGAGCACGTTCCCCCTTGTGGGAGCGAGCTTGCTCGCGAATAGGCCAGACACCGCCGGACTCGCGCCATGACCGACCGCATCAAGCCGCCACGCAAGAAACCGCAACGCCAGGCCAAACCCGCCGTCCCGCGGGAAAAGGCCACTCTGCACCCGCGCAACCGCCATCAAGGCCGTTACGACTTTGCGGCCCTGATCAAGAGCAGCCCGGAGCTGGCCGATTTCGTTATCCTCAACCCCTATGGCAAGCAAAGCATCGACTTTGCCAACCCGCAGGCGGTGCGGGTCTTCAACCGTGCCTTGCTCAAGGCCCAGTACCGGATCGCGCATTGGGACATCCCGGCCGATTACCTGTGCCCACCGATTCCCGGCCGGGCTGACTACCTGCATTTGCTGGCCGACCTGCTGGCCCGCAGCAATCAGGAGCAGATTCCACGCGGCGCAGCGATCAAGGTGCTGGACATCGGCACCGGCGCCAATTGCATCTATCCACTGCTGGGCCATGCCGACTACGGCTGGCATTTCACCGGTTCGGAAATCGACCACACCGCCCTCGCCGCCGCGCAGACCATCGTCAAGGCCAACAAGCTGAGCAAGGCCATCGAGCTGCGTCAGCAAAGCGACCGCCAGCACATCCTCAGCGGCCTGCTGGGCGCCGATGAGCGCTTTGAGCTGAGCATGTGCAACCCGCCGTTCCATTCGTCCCGTGAAGAGGCGACACGGGGCAGCCAGCGCAAATGGAAAGCCCTGGGCAAAGCCGACCCCAAGCGCAAGCTGCCGGTACTCAATTTCGGTGGTCAAGCCCAGGAGTTGTGGTGTGAAGGCGGTGAGATCGCGTTCGTGACCCGCATGATCGACGAAAGCGCGCTGATCCCCGAACAGGTGCTGTGGTTCAGCACCCTGGTGTCCAAGGCCGCCAACCTGCCGCAGATCCAGCAACACCTGAAAAAGATCGGCGCCTTTGATGTGCAGGTGCTGGAGATGGGCCAGGGCCAGAAACAGAGCCGCTTCGTGGCCTGGACCTTTCATGACCTGCAAGAACAGGCCAAGTGGCGTGCCGAGCGCTGGCCAAAAGCCTGAGTGTCACACACAAAAAAGCCGTGGCTGGAGACCCAGTACACGGCTTTTTTGTTGCAAGCGGATGCTTACTTGTTGATCGCGTCGCTCAGCACTTTGGCTGGTACGAACTTGACAACTTTCTTGGCAGCGATTTCGATGGCAGCGCCAGTCGAAGGGTTGCGGCCGGTGCGAGCTGGACGCTCGCTGACTTTCAGCTTGCCGATACCTGGAAGGGTAATTTCAGCACCGTTTTCCAGTTGATCAGCAACGATCTGGCCCAACTGCTCGAGAGCGTTACGCGCAGTGGTCTTAGGCGCGTCGATAGCGTCTGCGATATCGGCGATCAACTGGTCTTTGGTAAGAGCCATGTAGTGTTCCTTCCCTATAAAATTCATATGGATTGCAGAGTGCGACGTCGGCCATTGGCAGCCACGATCAATCGAGAAATGTAGATACTGAAACCTGAAATTGGTTCGCCAGCACGCACACAAACTGCATGCCTGACGCGCTGAAGTGCGCAGGACGGCGCAAAACTAGCACAGAGCCAAGCAAATATCCGCCTCTGACTTTCCTTTTGGTCAGGTTTTGCGGGCTTTTAAGGCAAAAATAAGTAAAAAAATCTTTGCTGGCTGAAAAACCACCACAGTCGGCCATTTTCAGCAGCCCTGCGTTACACTTGCGCGCCTGAGCGTTTTTCATTTTTTTCAGCCGAGACTTCCATGCCGATCCGTCATTGCATCGTCCATTTGATCGACAAGAAACCTGACGGCAGCCCCGCAGTCCTGCATGCCCGCGACTCGGAGCTGGCCGAATCGATGGCCATCGAAAACCTGCTCGCCGACCTCAATGAAAGCTACAACGCCAAGCAGGGTAAAGCCTGGGGGCTGTTCCATGGCGAGTCAGGAGCCTATCCGTTCAGTGGCTGGCTGCAAGAGTATCTGGCCGGCAGCAAGGACTTCACCGGGTTCTCGCGCATTGCGGTCGAGCACCTGCAGAAGCTGATGGAGGAATCCAACCTGTCGACCGGCGGCCACGTGCTGTTCGCCCATTATCAACAAGGCATGACCGAGTACCTGGCCATCGCCCTGCTGCATCACAGCGAAGGTGTAGCGGTCAATGACTCCCTGGACGTCACCCCGTCGCGGCATCTGGACCTGAGCCAGTTGCACCTGGCGGCGCGGATCAACATTTCCGAGTGGCAGAACAACAAGCAGTCCAAGCAGTACATTTCGTTCATCAAAGGCAAGAATGGCAAGAAGGTTTCGGAATACTTCCGCGACTTCATCGGCTGCCAGGAAGGTGTCGACGGCCCCGGCGAAACCCGGACCCTGCTCAAGGCGTTCAGCGATTTTGTCGAAAGCGAAGACCTGCCCGAAGAAGCCACCCGCGAGAAAACCAAGGCGCTGGTTGACTACGCCAGCAGCCAGAGCAAACTCGGCGAGCCGATCGGCCTGCAAGAGCTGTCAGAGCTGATCGACGAAGAACGCCCCAAAGCGTTCTACGACCATATCCGCAACAAGGACTACGGCTTGTCGCCAGAGATTCCGGCCGATAAACGGACCCTGAATCAGTTCCGTCGGTTCACCGGCCGCGCCGAAGGCCTGTCGATCAGCTTCGAGGCTCACCTGCTGGGCGATCGTATCGAGTATGACGAAGACGCCGGCACGCTGATCATCAAGGGTCTGCCAACCCAGTTGACCGACCAGTTGAAGCGCCGCTGAGCCCATGCTGCAACGCACCCTCAAGAAAGTTGCGCTGATCCTGCTGGTGGTGGTGATCTACCAGAACTGGGGCAAGATCGAACACTTCGTCAACCCGCCGGCAGCCAGCGACGCACAACGCTACAGCCAGGCCAGGGTGGTGATGTACTCGACCCCCTGGTGCGGCTACTGCAAACAGGCGCGGCGCTTTCTCGACAGCCAGGGTATTGCCTTCAAGGAATACGATATCGAGAGTTCGGCAGAAGGCCGCGCGGCTTATCAGGCGCTCGGTGGCCGGGGTATTCCGATGCTGGATGTGAACGGCACCCTGCTCCGGGATTTTGCCCCGGAGCAGATTCAGAAGGCGCTGAAATAACGCTGTACACGCTTCGTGTTACGAGCGTGCTTTCGAACAATGGAAAAACCTTTGCCGCGGTTGTCTGGACTGCGGGTTTCGCCCCGACGGGCGACCCCATTTTGTGCTTGGCAACGTGCCCCGGGCAAAATGGGGGAAAACCGCTTGCTCTTGGCTTGGGTCCGCCCTGCGGGCGAACTTCCCTCTGTCCGGCATCGATTCGGGGGCCGGCGCGATGGGCGTCCCTGCCCAGCGCACCTGCTCCTTGTATCAAGAGCAGCGACTTCCCTGCCGGTTTCTCCCCCGAATCGACGCCTACCCTCGGCCTGCCCCCAAGTCGCGATTCGCGGCGTCTGTGCTATCTCGGTTCGAAGATCAAAATCAAAATCAACGGCAACCGAGCGGCGATGAACGCCGGTCAGCGTTTCTCGATCCTGAAGCCCAGACGCGGAAAGTGTACGTGTACGATCCCGGCGCGTTCATCTTCGCGGCGCAGAATCAGCTCTTCATGGCCGCTGAACACCAGCTCGCCCTCCACCGCATCAACGCCGTAATCAATGGCCCCAATCGCTACGCGATCACCGACAGCCCAGCCATTGGGGTCGGTGAAGCGTTCTGCCGGCACACTAATTGGGGTGGTATTACGAGCCACTTCGATAGCCTCTTGCGCGGTCATGGCGGTCAGCGTGCCGTGGCCGAAGCCTTCAACGCGCTTGAGCCAGGCCAATACGTTCGGGTAATCGTCCACCGCCGCCGCGGTCAACGGCGTCTGACGCAGGAACCACAGCGGGTGAGCCGCCGCGAAGTCGGCAATCGACGGTTCACCACACAGAAAGTCGCCACTGCGCTGCAATTGTTGCTCCAGCCGCCCCATGATAACCGGCCACTGATGCCTGGCCTGCTCCAGCGGCAGACGCGACGCCGTGCCACCGGCAAACAACCCCACACGATCAGCCTTGAATGCCTCCACCGCTGCGGCCGGCAATCTGGCAAAGCGCTCGGCCAAGACCTCAGGCTGGAACACCTGGGCGACCGCGTGCTGGAACAAGGTGGCATCAGCCCAGGCGGCCAGCCCGGCACCGCTAAACTCGTGACCAATGGGAAACAACGCAGGCGTGGCTTTTTCCTGCTCAAGACGCCGGGCGATCAGTGCCGTATCGCAATAGATATCAGCACCCACTTGCAGCACCGGGGTCTTGCGGTAACCGCCTGTCAAAGCGGTCAGGTCAGGTTTGGGCATGACCGGGGGAATGAACACCGAACGCCATGAAAGCCCCTTGAAGCCCAGCATCAGGCGAGCCTTTTCGGCAAATGGCGAGGCGGGGTAATGGTGCAGGATCAATTCAGACATGGTCGCGTCTCTAGATTGGCGAGCACACAGCTTAGTAGCTCGCGCAACAATCAGCCCAGTGCCTGAACGGGCAATTGCCAGTCCGATCGAGCCAAAGCCTCTTTGGCACTCTTGCGCAGTTTCTTGATCAGCCGTTCCTGGCGCAGCGCTTCGCCCTTGCTCGGCCAGGACTCGACATAGGCCAGCGCCAGCGCCGGGCTGGAGTGGAAAAAACGCGCGCCCTTGCCACTCTGATGCTGAATGAAACGACGCTGTGGATCATCGCTGATACCGCAGTACAACGAGCCATTGGCGGCACGGACCAGATAGACAAACCAGGGCTTGGCCACCGGTGCAGCGAGCGGCTCAGGCATTGCGCCGGTACGCCTTGAGACCCTTGTGTGCCTGAGTGCGGATGGCGTTTTGCACCACCGGCGTCCAGCCCAGCAGCAACCCCTTGGCGCCCAACGCCTGACGCGACCAGCGCCACAGGTCAAAGCTGTCATGGTGCTCGCAGATCTTGCCGTCACGGAACACGAAGCGCGCCTGGATATCATTGACCACGGTACGCCCGGTCTGGCTGAACAGGTAAGTCGCCACCCAGTGCGCCGCGCCGCTGCGCCCGTCGGCGCGCACATTGTCGAACCTGACTGAAAAGTCTTTGGCACGCGCGGTCAGCATGCGCCACATGTCGCCCGCTTCACGACCACGCAACTCGCCGAACACCGGGTCGCTGAACAGCACATCGTCGCTGTAGCAGGCGCTCATGGCCTCGGCGTCCAGCCGGCTGAACGCCTCGTAAAAACGTGTAATCAACGCTATATGGTCCTGGCTTTGCTGCTCATCACTCATCGCTGCGTCTCGTTCAGGAAAAGATCTGTGCACAATAGGCAGCCAATGGCCAGTTGTCATGGGGCAGATCAGACCTTTTCGCAGCTGACCTGGACCTGCAGGTTGCGTCCTGCGCCCAGCGCCGCGATCATCGCGCCAAGACCGAGCACCGCGAAGACCCAGCCGATGGCATCCCAACTGCCGGTCATCTCATGCACCAGCCCCACCGCGAACGGTCCCGCCGAGGCCAGGGTATAGCCAACCCCCTGGGCCATGCTCGACAGGTTGGCGGCGATATGCGAGTTGCCCGAACGCAACACGATCAGCGCCAGCGCCAGGCTGAATGTGCCGCCCTGCCCTACGCCCAGCGCGATAGCCCAGCCCCACAGACCGTCCAGCGAGGCGTACAGGCAACCGAACAATCCCGCCAGGGTCAGCGACATGGCGATGATCACCGCCAGCCGCTGGTCTTTGCAGCGCGCCGCCAGCCCAGGCACGGTCAAGGCGCTGATCACTTGCATCATGATCGAGCCGGACAACAGTAATCCGGCCTGGGTCGGGTCGAGGCCGCGGCCGATCAGCACAGAAGGCAACCAGCCGAAGACAATGTAGGACAGCGATGACTGCAGACCCATGTACAGAGTCACCTGCCAGGCCAACGGATCACGCCATAGCCCCTTGACCCGATAACGGGCTTGTTGCATGGCATGCCGGGCACGGGTCTGTGGCCACCAGAGCACGGCGGCAATCAGTGCCGGTACACACCAGACACCAAGACTGATAGCCCAGCTGTTATCAAACCGGTGGCTCAGCGGCACGCTGCTGGCGGCGGCCAGCGCTGCACCCAGGCACAGCGCCATGGTGTAAACGCCGGTCATGGTACCGGCTTGTCTGGGAAAATCGCGCTTGACGATGCCAGGCAGCAGCACGCCGATGACGCCGATACTTGCGCCGGCCAACAGGCTACCGGCAAATAGCCCAAAGACCCCCAGATGGCTGCGCAGCAGGATGCCTGCTGCCAGTAACAACAACACCCATAACACCACTTGCTCGCTACCGAAACGCCGGGCCAGCAGCGGAGCAAGCGGGGCGAACAGGCCCAGGCACAACACCGGCAGGGTGGTCAGCAGGCCAGCATCGGCCGCAGACAACCCCAATGCCACAGACACGTCATTGAGCAATGGCGCGATACTCGACAACGCAGGACGCAGATTCAGCGCCACCAGCACCAGCCCCAGCAGCAACAGCCAGGTGCGCGCCGGCTGCGGCGCAGGCGTCAGTGTTACGGTCTCGGTCAGGGTATCGGGGCGGTCGTGGGGCGGCTGGGCGGTCATTGAATCCTCAGGCATCAGGTAACACCCCTTGGCAGAAGGGGGCAGTATCCTGTTGGAGGGGCGCGAAGATTACAAGGTTCAGCCGACTGGAGCTTGGGTTGCGGGGCTAAAAAAACCCGGGCACCAGGCCCGGGTTCTTTATCGCTCAAGCGTCGATCAATGAATGATCTGGCTCAGGAACAGGCGGGTACGGTCGCTTTGCGGGTTGTCGAAGAAGTCGTCAGGTGCAGCCTGTTCGACGATTTCGCCGCGGTCCATGAAGATCACTCGGTTGGCCACGGTCCGGGCAAAGCCCATTTCGTGGGTTACGCAAAGCATGGTCATGCCCTCTTCGGCCAGGCTGACCATGGTGTCGAGCACTTCCTTGACCATTTCCGGGTCCAGTGCCGAGGTTGGCTCGTCGAACAGCATGATTTTCGGTTTCATGCACAAGGCGCGGGCGATCGCCACACGCTGCTGCTGACCACCGGAGAGCTGACCTGGGTACTTGTTGGCCTGCTCCGGGATACGCACACGCTGCAGGTAGTGCATGGCGATCTCTTCGGCTTCCTTCTTCGGCATCTTGCGTACCCACATCGGTGCCAGGGTGCAGTTCTGCAGAATGGTCAGGTGCGGGAACAGGTTGAAGTGCTGGAACACCATGCCCACCTCACGGCGGATGGTTTCGATCTGCCGCAGGTCCGAGGTCAGCTCGGTGCCGTCAACGATGATCCGGCCCTGCTGGTGTTCTTCCAGACGGTTGATGCAGCGAATGGTGGTGGACTTGCCCGAACCGGACGGGCCGCACAGCACGATACGCTCGCCCTGGCGAACATTGAGGTTGATGTCCTTGAGCACATGGAACTGGCCATACCACTTGTGCACGCCTTCCAGGCGGATCATGCCTTCAGCGCCCAGAGGCTTTTTGACTGCTTCACTCATCACGAAACTCCTAACGCTTGTGGCCAGTGTCCAGCTTGCGCTCCAGATGCATGGAGTAGCGGGACATACCGAAACAGAAAATCCAGAACACCAGGGCCGCGAACACGTAGCCCTCGGTCGCCATGCCCAGCCAGGTCGGGTCGGCCGCAGCCTGCTTGACGCTGTTGAGCAGGTCGAACAGACCGATGATGATCACCAGGCTTGTGTCTTTGAACAGGGCAATGAAGGTGTTGACGATGCCGGGAATCACCAGCTTCAGGGCTTGCGGCAGAATCACCAGGCCCATCGCGCGCCAGTAGCCCAGGCCCATGGCCGCAGCGGCTTCATACTGGCCCTTGGGAATGGCCTGCATGCCACCGCGCACCACCTCGGCGATGTACGCCGACTGGAACAGGATCACGCCGATCAGCGCCCGCAGCAGCTTGTCGAAGTTCATGCCTTCAGGCAGGAACAGCGGCAGCATCACCGAGGACATGAACAGCACGGTGATCAGCGGCACGCCACGCCAGAACTCGATGAAGGTCACGCAGACCACCTTCACCGCCGGCATGTTCGAACGCCGCCCCAGCGCCAGCAGGATACCCAGCGGCAAAGCACCGGCGATACCCACCGTGGCGATCACCAGGGTCAGCATCAGGCCGCCCCACTGGCTGGTCGGTACGGTGCTCAGACCGAACGCACCGCCGTGCAGCAGGTAGAAGGCAATGATCGGGTACAGCACCAGGAAGCTCAGGCCGTAGACCGCCTTGCGCGGCACCGCCTTGATGAACAGCGGCGCGATACCGACGATGGCCAGAATCACGGTCAGGTCGACACGCCAGCGTTGGTCGCCGGGGAAGTAACCGTACATGAACTGCCCGAAGCGCTGCTCGATGAACACCCAGCAGGCGCCCGCCTTGGTGCAGTCGGCGCGGGTTGTGCCGCTCCAGTTCGCATCCAGAATGGCCCAGTTGATGATCGGTGGCAGAATCAGCCAGACCAGATACAGCGAAAACAGCGTCAGCAGCGTGTTGAACCAGCTTGAAAACAGGTTCGAACGCATCCAGCCGATCACCCCGACAGTGGTCTTGGGTGGCGCCAGATTAGGTTTGAAAATATGTGTGCTCATGCGCGTTTCCTCACCGCTCGATCAGCGCAATGCGCTTGTTGTACCAGTTCATCAGCAGAGAAATGCTGATGCTGATTGCCAGGTACACGCTCATGGTGATGGCAATGACCTCGATGGCCTGACCGGTCTGGTTCAGCACGGTTCCTGCGAACAGCGAGACCATCTCCGGATAGCCGATACCGGCCGCCAGGGACGAGTTCTTCACCAGATTCAGGTATTGGCTGGTCAGCGGCGGAATGATCACCCGCAGTGCCTGGGGAATGATCACCTTGCGCAGGGTCGGACCAGGACGCAGCCCAAGCGAGCGAGCCGCCTCGGTCTGGCCGTGGCTCACCGACTTGATGCCCGACCGCACGATCTCGGCGATGAACGCCGCGGTATATACAGTCAGGGCCAGAGTCAGGGCCAGCAGTTCAGGGATCAGGACCCAGCCGCCGACAAAGTTGAAACCGCGCAGCTCAGGCATTTCCCAGTGCACGGGCACGCCGAATACCAGCATGCTCAGGCCCGGAATGGCCAGCAGGATGGCAAGGCCGGCCCAGAACTTGTGGAACGGCTCGCCGGTCAGTTCGAAACGCTTGTTGGCCCAGCGGCTCATCAGGACAGTGGCGATCACCGCCACCACCAGGCTGACCACAAAGGCAGTCATGCCTTCGGCCGCCAGGGCTCTTGGCATGTTCACGCCGCGGCTGCTGACATAGAACATGTCGAGGTAACCATGGGCATTGCGTGGCCCGGGCAGGGTCAGGAATACCGCGAAGTACCAGAACAGAATCTGCAGCAAGGGCGGAATGTTACGGAAAACCTCGACGTAGACAGTTGCCAGCTTGTTGACCATCCAGTTGGGCGACAGGCGGGCGATACCGATGACGAACCCCAGCAGGGTTGCCAGAATGATGCCGATAAACGATACCAGCAAGGTGTTGAGCAATCCGATCACGAAGACCCGGGCGTAGCTGTCCGCTTCGGTGTAGTCGATCAGGTGCTGGGCGATGCCGAAGCCGGCACTGCGCTCCAGAAAGCCGAAACCAGAGGTGATGCCACGGTGTTCCAGGTTGGTCTGGGTGTTATCGAATAGAAACCAGCCCAGGGAGATCACCGCTACGACGGTGATGATCTGGAATAGCCAGGCGCGCACTTTGGGGTCGCTCAGGGTGAGCTTTTGTTTAGGTGCGTCGATTTTATTCTGCATGAAATGCCCCGGAATAAATAAACATTACAAGACGCCCGACCACCTCTTCAGGTGGTCGGGCGCTGGGTCATATCAGCGGATCGGTGGAGCGTACTGGATGCCGCCCTGGTTCCACAGAGCGTTCAGGCCACGCTTGATTTTCAGCGGGGTGGTTTCGCCCAGGTTGCGCTCGAAGACTTCGCCGTAGTTACCAACCTGCTTGACGATCTTCACTACCCAGTCTTTTGGCAGTTTCAGGTCTTTGCCGTACTCGCCGTCAGCACCGAGCATACGGGCAACATCAGGGTTTTTGGTCGACTTGGCTTCAGCTTCGACGTTCTTGGAGGTTACACCGGCCTCTTCGGCGTTGAGCATGGCGAACAGGGTCCACTTGACGATGGAGAACCACTCTTCGTCGCCTTTACGCACGACCGGGCCCAGAGGCTCCTTGGAAATGACTTCCGGCAGTACGACGTAGGACTCCGGGCTGGCCAGCTTGCTGCGCTGTGCGTACAGCTGCGACTGGTCGGAGGTCAGCACGTCGCAACGGCCGCTTTCCAGCGACTTGGCGCTTTCGTCGGAGGTGTCGAAAGTGATCGGGGTGTACTTCAGGCCGTTGGAGCGGAAGTAGTCGGAGACGTTCAGCTCGGTAGTGGTACCGGCCTGGATGCACACGGTGGCGCCGTCCAGTTCCTTGGCGCTCTTGACGCCTAGTTTGTTGTTTACCAGGAAGCCGATGCCGTCGTAGTAGGTTACGCCGGCGAACACCAGGCCCATGCCTGAGTCACGCGAGCTGGTCCAGGTGGTGTTACGCGACAGAATGTCGACTTCACCCGATTGCAGGGCGGTGAAACGCTCCTTGGCGTTCAGCTGGCTGAACTTGACCTTGGTGGCGTCACCGAACACGGCAGCCGCTACTGCGCGGCAGACGTCCGCATCGATACCGGTGATGGTGCCCTTGGCATCAGGAACGGAGAAGCCTGGCAGACCATCACTGACGCCGCACTGTACGAAGCCTTTCTTGACCACCGCATCGAGGGTTGCGCCAGCATTGGCTGCACCGGTTACACCCAGTGCGGCTACAGCAGTCACTACAGCCAGCGTGGATTTCAACATCTTCATTCATAACCTCCGGATTGCTCTTTGTTGTTTGGAGCTTCAGTCACGTCGCACCCTTGTGAGGCATCAATGACCCGTGTTGGCTTGTTTTTGGGTCATGCGACGTTGGGTCTGTTCATGTGGGCTCAGGATCTCCCTGGCACCGCCTGTAACCGTTACCCGCAGTCCCGCGGACCAAAGCTCCCTGATTGTTCCGTAGCTGTGCTGCGGAATGAATCTTGCCGACAGTCCTGTAGCTGGGATTGCCGTGCGACGCTCGACGGTAAAGCTAATAGCAAAATAGTGTTACCGGTCGACGTGAGCACTCTGACTCCGCATGATGCATAGCAAACCGCGTACCAGACCGCTCGCCGGGTCGATAAACAAACAGGTCAAGACCAAAAGTTGTAACCTTGCGACATCTTCGTTCAGATTTGACAGACGCTCGCCGCACCACGCACCTATTCAATGCACTTCAAAATGCGGCGCGCACAATTTCGGAGCACACATGACTACACCGCTGATCCTTGAGCCTTCCCGCCAGGCCGATGCCTGCGTCATCTGGTTGCACGGCCTGGGCGCCGACCGGCATGACTTCGAGCCGGTCGCACAGGCGCTGCAAACCACGCTGGGCAGTACCCGTTTCGTGTTACCGCAGGCGCCACACCGCCCCGTTACCATCAACGGCGGTTACCAGATGCCCAGTTGGTACGACATCATTGCCATGAGCCCGGCCCGGGCGATCAGTCACGAAGAGCTGGAAATCTCGGCGCAGACCGTGATGGACCTGATCGAAGCGCAGCGTGACAGCGGCATCGACCCGGCGCGGATCTTCCTGGCCGGTTTCTCGCAAGGCGGCGCGGTCGTGCTGCACACCGCCTATCGCCGCTGGCAGGGGCCGCTGGGCGGTGTTCTGGCGCTTTCGACCTACGCCCCCACCTTCAGCGACGGCATGAGCGTGTCGGCCAGCCAGCAACGGATCCCGGCCTATTGCCTGCACGGTTACCACGATGAGGTGGTGCTCAATGCCATGGGCCGCACCGCCTACGAGTATCTGCAATCACTTGGGGTCGATGCCCAATGGCAGGAATACCCGATGGGCCATCAGGTGTTACCGCAGGAGATTGCCGACATCCAGACCTGGCTGAGCGCAAGACTGGGGTAACACCGCCTGAGGTCTGTTGCCACTACGCCGAGCCAGCAACTTGCTTTACACTGCTCGGCGTACATTCCTTGACCAACTGACGAGATGACCGTGCTCAAAGCACTCAAGAAGATGTTCGGTAAAAGCGAGGCTGAGCCGCTCGCGCCTGTGCCGACAACATCCAGTTCCGCTGCCGTGATCAGCACTGAAAGCCACCCAGCCCGAACTGCCGCGCCGCAGCCGGCCAAGCCCCAGGACAGCACGCAGGCCCCGCCACGCCCGATGCGGGCAGACAAACCCCGTGCAGACAAACCTGCCGAGGACAAGGCAGTGGCGAAGCCGCGCGCCGAACGCCAGCGCCCGGCCCGCAAACCCAAGCCCGTCGACACCTGGAAGCCTGAAGATTTCGTTGTCGAACCTCAGGAGGGCAAGACCCGCTTCCATGACTTCAAGCTCGCCCCGTCGCTGATGCACGCCATTCACGATCTGGGCTTTCCTTATTGCACCCCGATCCAGGCCGGCGTTCTGGGTTATACCCTCAAGGGTCAGGACGCCATTGGTCGGGCCCAGACCGGCACCGGCAAGACCGCAGCCTTTCTGATTTCGACCATTACCCAGTTGCTGCAGACCCCAGCGCCCAAAGAGCGCTACATGGGCGAGCCGCGCGCGCTGATCATCGCCCCGACCCGCGAGCTGGTGGTCCAGATCGCCAAGGACGCTGCAGCGCTGACCCGCTACACCGGGCTGAACGTGATGACCTTCGTCGGCGGGATGGACTTCGACAAGCAGCTCAAGCAGCTCGAATCGCGCTTTTGCGACATTCTGGTCGCCACTCCGGGCCGTCTGCTGGACTTCAATCAGCGTGGCGAAGTGCATCTGGACATGGTCGAAGTCATGGTCCTCGACGAGGCTGACCGCATGCTCGACATGGGTTTCATTCCCCAGGTGCGCCAGATCATCCGCCAGACGCCGCCCAAGAGCGAACGTCAGACCCTGCTGTTTTCGGCCACCTTCACCGATGATGTGATGAACCTGGCCAGGCAGTGGACCACTGACCCGGCGATTGTCGAGATCGAGGCCGAGGGCGTGGCCAATGCCAATGTCGAGCAGCATGTGTATGCGGTGGCTGCGGCCGACAAGTACAAGCTGCTGTACAACCTGGTCAGCGACAATGGCTGGGAGCGGGTGATGGTGTTTGCCAACCGCAAGGATGAGGTACGCCGTATCGAGGAGCGCCTGGTGCGCGATGGCGTGAATGCTGCGCAGTTGTCCGGTGATGTGCCGCAGCACAAGCGGATCAAGACGCTGGAGGGGTTTCGCGAGGGCAAGATTCGTGTGCTGGTCGCCACCGATGTGGCAGGTCGGGGGATTCACATCGACGGTATCAGCCATGTGATCAACTTCACCTTGCCTGAGGTCCCGGATGATTATGTGCACCGTATCGGTCGTACAGGCCGGGCCGGTGCCGAGGGTGTATCGATCAGTTTTGCCGGTGAGGATGATTCGTACCAGTTGCCGGCGATCGAGGAAAAGCTGGGGCGCAAGATCAGTTGCGAGATGCCGCCGACCGAACTGCTGCGGGCAGTGGAGCGTAAGCGCTCCTGAGCTTGTCGCGCAGCAAACACAGAACCCCGTGGGAACTTGGTCTGGGCGGCATTCCGACGAAGAGGCCGGTAAAGTCACTGCATTTGCTGTGAACTTACCACCGTATTCGCGACCAAGGTCGCTCCCACCGGGGGCATAAAGCGCCCAGATTTACAGCTAGCGGACGCCGCCCGGCCGCTCCTGCCGGGCCTGCCAGAGCGCCTTACCCAACCGTATCCCAGCGATCTGCGGCCTGCTGATCGCTGCTACGCCCATCCACCCAGCGCTGCCCTTGCGGCGTGGTTTCGCGTTTCCAGAACGGTGCGCGGGTCTTGAGGTAGTCCATGATGAATTCGCAAGCCTCAAACGCCGCCTGACGGTGGGCGCTGGTGACGCCGACGAAGACGATCGGTTCGCCCGGCTCGAGGTTGCCGACCCGGTGCAGCACTTCAACGCCCAGCAGCGGCCAGCGTTGCCGCGCCTGGTCGCCGATCTTGCCCAGCGCCTTTTCAGTCATGCCGGGGTAGTGCTCCAGGAACATCCCCGACACCTCCAGGCCCTCGTTGAAGTCACGTACGTAGCCCACGAAGCTGACCACCGCCCCAACCCCACGATTGGCCGCATGCAACGCGTTGACCTCGGCGCCAGGATCAAAGGTCGCGGCCTGGACACGAACACTCATGTTCAGCCTCCGGTTACCGGTGGAAAGAACGCCAGTTCATCGCCATCCTGAACCGGTTCGGCCAGGGAGCAGAGTTCCTGATTACGGGCGCACATCACCCCCGCTTCGCCCAGCACCTGCCAGACGCCATCACGGGCCAGCAAGTGCTGACGCACGGCATCGAGGCTGGAGAAGTCGCCCGCGAGCTGTTCACTGTCGCGCCCCAGCACCTCACGGTAGCGGGCGAAGTACTGCACGGTCAGGCTCATTGCTCAGACTCCTGATCCGCCACGAAGTGGCCGCTCTTGCCGCCGAGTTTTTCCAGCAGCCGCACCGCCTCGATGACCATGCCGCGGTCCACCGCCTTGCACATGTCATAAATGGTCAGCGCCGCCACACTGGCGGCGGTGAGCGCTTCCATTTCCACCCCGGTCTGCCCGGACAGCTTGCAGCGGCTGGTGATCAGTACCGCGTCCGTACCCTCGGCCTGCAGCTCGACCTTGACGCCGGTCAGCATCAATGGATGGCAGAGAGGGATCAGGTCACTGGTCTTTTTCGCCGCCTGGATACCGGCAATACGCGCAACGGCGAACACATCGCCCTTGGGATGGCCGCCGGCGACGATCATTTGCAGGGTCGATGGCAACATGCGCACCCGCGCCTGGGCCACCGCTTCGCGGAAGGTCACCGCCTTGTCGGTCACATCGACCATATTGGCGCGACCTTGGGAATCTAGATGAGTCAGCACAACCTTCACTCCGGAACAGGAGTGAAGATTGTAAACCCAAATGCTACGACTCATGAGGTACGAGTGAGCTTGCTCGCGAAAGCAGACAGCGCATTCGTGGCGCCTGGTGAATTCGCGAGCAAGGCGGATCGCCGCCCGCTCGCTCCAACTGCTACAGATGGCTCTCGGCGTACTCGGCGAGGATCGAGCGTGGCACCCCTTGCAGGGTGATGTGCACGCCGTTGGGGAAATCCTTGAAGCGCTCCGTCAGGTAGGTCAGCCCCGAACTGGTGGCCGACAGGTAAGGGGTGTCGATCTGTGCCAGGTTGCCCAGGCAGACCACTTTGGAACCGGCACCGGCACGGGTGATGATGGTCTTGATCTGGTGCGGGGTCAGGTTCTGGCATTCATCGATCAGGATCAGACTCTGCTGAAAGCTGCGACCACGGATGTAATTGAGGGATTTGAACTGTAGCGGCACTTTGCTGAGGATGTAATCAACGCTGCCATGGGTGTTTTCGTCCTCCATGTGCAAGGCTTCGAGGTTGTCGGTGATGGCGCCCAGCCAGGGTTCCATTTTCTCGGCCTCGGTGCCGGGCAGGAAGCCGATTTCCTGGTCCAGGCCCTGCACGCTGCGGGTGGCGATGATGCGCCGGTAGCGCTTGGTGACCATGGTCTGTTCGATGGCTGCGGCCAGGGCCAGGATGGTTTTGCCGGAGCCGGCGGCGCCGGACAGGTTGACCAGGTGAATGTCCGGGTCCAGCAATGCAAACAGCGCCAGGGCCTGGTAGATATCACGTGGCTTCAGGCCCCAGGCTTCCTGATGCAGCAGCGGCTCCTGATGCATGTCGAGGATGATCAGTTCGTCATTCTTGACGCCCTTGACCCAGCCCACGAAGCCTTGCTCATCGATGATGAACTCGTTCATGTGCACTTGCGGCAGGTTTTCGTTCAGTTGCACCCGGTGCCAGGTGCGGCCGTGGTCCTGACGGGTTTCGACCTTGTTGACCCGCTCCCAGAACGAGCCGCTGAGTTCGTGATAGCCGCGTGACAGCAGCGAGACGTCATCGACCAACTGGTCGGTGCTGTAGTCCTCGGCGGCAATGCCACAGGCGCGCGCCTTGAGGCGCATATTGATGTCTTTGGTGACCAGCACGACCGAGCGGTCCTTGCGACGTGCGTGCAGATCAATCAACTGGTTGATGATGATGTTGTCGTTGAGATGCTCGGGCAGCGGACTGCTGGACTCCTCGCGCTTGCTCATCAGGATCGACAGACTGCCTTTGAAAATACCGGTACCACGGTCGATGGGCACGCCCTTCTCGACATCCTCGGGTGAGGCTTCACCGAGGGTCTTGTCGATCAGGCGAATGGCCTGGCGGCACTCGGCAGCGACCGAATGCTTGCCATCCTTGAGCTTGTCCAGCTCCTCCAGGACGGTCATGGGGATGGCGACGTGATGTTCTTCGAAATTCAGCAGAGCGTTCGGATCATGGATCAATACGTTGGTATCGAGCACGTAAAGGATAGGCTGGTTGTTGGAGGGGCTGCGTCCGTGATCATCCATACTCGCTCACCTTTATAGAAGCCAGGCAGCACGGTCTCAATGGGTCACCGTGCCACGGGAAGGCCGCCGAGCGCTGTCCTTGAGGCAGGACAGCAAGCGCTCAAGGTGGGTCTTGTCTGACGCCACCTGTGTTGCAGGTTTCGGCGGTCTGACTCAGGTAATACCGCAAAACAGATGACAGAAAAAAGTACTTTGACAGTTTTTTGAAATTTATTTCACAGGGTGACCAATAGCGCTTGGCGCAGGGCCATCAGCCCGCTACAGTCGCTAATTGAGTGCATCCGGATCAGCCTCGCTGGCGGGCATCTGCATCTGTCCCGGCTCGATCCGCTGTACCGGCCCGGCACCCGCAGGCCCTGGCTCAGAAGGCGTTGGTTGTTGAGGCTGCGGCTCCTGCGGTGCCTGTGCAGGCTGCTCCTGATCCGTTGGCTGCTCTTCAGACGTCTGCTGCTCTTGCAGCGCCTGCTGTTCTTCGAGTTCCTGCTGCTCTTTGGCCCGCAGCGCTTCCTGCAAATGCCGCTCCTGAGCCTCCAGCGCTTGCTGCTCCTGCTGTTGTGCGTCCTCTGGCGCTCGCTCGATCGTGCGGCAGTCTTCCCAGGTCAGCTCACTCTGTGCACTATTGGCCAGCAACAATGGCAAGGCCGACTGAGCACGGTTACCGGTGTCATGGAACACCACCGTGCCTTTGCGCCAGAGCAGCATCAGGGTCTGCACCCGGTCGCTGATCTGCGCCGAATTCAGCCGGCCCAGGTTGTCCTGGGCATCAATGGTCCATAACGAGACCCGCAGATCCTGTGCACGGAAGAACTCGCCGCTGTCCGGGCGTCGATGGCCATAAGGCGGACGAAACAGCGGCACCATGCTGTCGGGCAGAATGCGCTCGACCAGGTCGGCGCTGCGTTGCACCGAACCTTGCCAGTCACGCCACTGGCTATGCGAGCGATACTCCCAGCCCTGAATCCCGACGCATTGCTGGCGATACAGATTTTGCAAGGCACTGGCCGAACTGCTGTTCAAACGTGCTTGCAAGGGCTTGCCGAGGACAAAGAAGGTGGCGGTCATCTTCTGCTGGCGCATGAAGTCCGCCAGCCAGTCGGTGTCGCCATTGACCGGGCTCGGCCCGCCTTCGAAGTTGAGCATAAATGACCGGTCAGGCATGTCGTCACCGGTCAGCTCATCGGAGTTGTAGCGGGCGATCTCGCTGCTGGTCTGGGGAAACAGGGCCGCCTTGTAGAGCAACTCGTCGAGATACTGGCGGTGGAACAGTGCGCTCGGTGCCCCCCAGGCGGCATAGAAGGAATCGGGCGCGATGCTGAATTCCTCGGCGCGCTGGCGCAGTTGCTCCATGTCCTGGGCATAGACACAGAAGTTGGCATCGGTGGTGCAACTCACCCGCGCCTGACGAAAATTCTCCAGCAGGCGCACCCACAACCGGTGGCGCAGCAGATTGATCGACGCCATGTTCACGTAGCGCAGCCCCAGACGGGCTTTCAAGGCTTCCTCGTCCTGCTGCTCGCTAAGCCACAAGGCACGCGCGAAACCGAGAATCTCGGCCCGCGAGGCCACATCGAACAGGGCAGGGCTTTCCAGGCGCTCGGGCCAGATGCTGCGATCGATCAGGGCCACATCCGGGACCGCCGCATGAACCTTGACGCCCAACAGACACGCGAAAACTGCCAGAACGATACGCAAACCCTGTGCTCCCTCGATTTTAATGCTGACGGCGATCCAGGCGGCACTATAGCCGATTGAGCGGCAGCGTTAACGGCTATGAACCCTATAGCTGGAGTGATCTGCCATCAGCCCCTAGAATCGGCGCACGATTTAAGGAGTGCCGCCCATGCTGATGGTGATATCCCCAGCCAAGACCCTCGATTTCGAGACCCCGCCCACCACTACCCGTCACACCCTGCCCCAGTATCTGGACCATTCCCAGCAACTGATTACCCAGTTGCGCGAGCTGACGCCCCCGCAGATCGCCGAGCTGATGCATCTGTCGGACAAGCTGGCCGGCCTGAATGCTGCACGTTTTGGCAGCTGGAATCCGGACTTCAACCTGGCCAATGCCAAACAGGCATTGCTGGCGTTCAAAGGCGACGTGTACACCGGCCTGGCTGCCGAGACGCTCAATGAAGCCGGCCTGGACTACGCCCAGCAACACCTGCGCATGCTCTCGGGCCTGTATGGCCTGCTGCGGCCGCTGGACCTGATGCAGCCTTACCGCCTGGAAATGGGCACCCGGCTGGCCAATGCCCGTGGCAAGGACCTGTATGCCTTCTGGGGCATCCGGATCAGTGAGTGGCTGAATCAGGCGCTGGCCGATCAGGGCGACGACCTGCTGCTCAACCTGGCGTCCACCGAATACTTCTCGGCGGTCAAGCGCAGCGCCCTGCAGGCACGGGTCATTGATACCGAGTTCAAGGACTTCAAGAACGGCCAGTACAAGATCATCAGTTTCTACGCGAAAAAAGCACGCGGCATGATGAGCCGTTTTGTCATTGATGAACGCATCCAGTCGCCTGAAGCACTTCAGGGGTTTGATGTGCAGGGTTACTACTACAGTGCCGAACAGTCCACGGCTAATAAGCTGGTGTTCCTTCGTGACGCACCTGCCGACTGATTGATGCCCTGCTGACACCTCCCGCTTCCCGGCCCGGTAAGGCAGATAGCCATTACCGGGGCCGCGGCTGTCAAGTTCCTGCAATAAACCGCCGGATAAGTGGCGCCTGAAAAATGGCAAAAGGGTCTATGATTCTTTTACTTCTTCACGCTTATCGAAAAAAAATCATTTTTTTAGCCGATGGCCTGTGGCCTTAGATGGTTAATGGCCACTAACCATCAAACTAGCTGAAACGCTTAACTTTAAAGGACCGGGCCGGGGGCAGCCATCATTTTGCAACTACCCGGCTAGTTGACCAACTTTGAAAATTTGCTGAAAACGGGACGAGTGGCCCGGAACTATTTCATGCCACTCAGGTTCCTACATCCCGTAACGATTCAGGCCCACCATGTAGGTAATAACTTACAGCGACACGGAGAGCGACAGGGGTTACCACAACGTAGTTTGATCACTGGGATGATCAAGGCTGTCGGTATCGAATCAATACATAGACTTATAACGTCAGACAGGAAAGACATTGAGCCGAACGCTTCAGACAGGACGAGACAGGATGGCGAGGCCCTGGCCCCGCAGTGTTGCTGATCTTACGGGCTGATGAAGGCGGTTCAGTAAGTGGTACATGACTCCCAGAGCAAACCCCTGCCCTCACGGACAGGCTATTTGCCACGTGTACCTGGCGTCAATTGAGTCGGCCCTCCCTGTATTTGGCTACTCATTAAATTAAACATGCCTGCGTTAGTTAAGTGACTTGTTATAAGCCACCGCTGCCGACGTAGGGAATCTGCTGGCCCGCGTTTCATACCCAGCAACTTTTAGTTAGGCGTTACAATCGAGGAGAGTGCGATGCGTATCAGCATTTTTGGTTTGGGTTATGTCGGCGCTGTATGTGCCGGATGCCTTTCTGCACGGGGTCATGACGTTGTCGGTGTAGATATCTCTGCCGAGAAGATTGCCCTGATCAATAACGGTAAGTCGCCCATCGTCGAGCCCGGTCTGGGCGAGTTGCTGGAACAAGGTATCCGGACCGGCAAACTGCGCGGAACCACTGACTTCTCCGAAGCCATCCGCAGTACTGACCTGTCGATGATCTGTGTCGGGACGCCCAGCAAGAAGAACGGTGACCTGGAACTTGATTACATCGAATCGGTGTGCCGCGAGATCGGTTACGTCCTGCGCGAAAAAAACTCGCGCCACACGGTAGTGGTGCGCAGCACCGTACTGCCAGGCACGGTCGCCAATGTGGTGATCCCGATCCTGGAAGATTGCTCGGGCAAGAAGGCCGGCGTCGATTTCGGTGTGGCGGTCAACCCGGAATTCCTGCGCGAAAGCACCGCAATCAATGACTATGACCAACCGCCAATGACCGTCATCGGCGAGTTCGACAAAGCCTCCGGGGACGTGCTGCAGTCGCTGTACGAAGAGCTGGATGCGCCGGTGATCCGCAAGGACATCGCGGTCGCCGAGATGATCAAGTACACCTGCAACGTGTGGCACGCCACCAAGGTGACCTTCGCCAACGAGATCGGCAACATCGCCAAGGCGGTCGGCGTCGATGGTCGTGAAGTGATGGAAGTGGTCTGCCAGGACAAGACCCTGAACCTGTCGCAGTACTACCTGCGTCCGGGCTTCGCCTTCGGCGGCTCGTGCCTGCCCAAGGACGTCCGCGCCCTGACCTACCGTGCCGGCAGCCTGGACGTCGAAGCGCCGCTGCTCAACTCGCTGATGCGCAGCAACGTCTCGCAGGTCCAGAACGCCTTTGACATCGTTGCCAGCCACGACACCCGCAAGGTTGGCCTGCTGGGGCTGAGCTTCAAGGCCGGCACCGACGATCTGCGTGAAAGCCCGCTGGTGGAACTGGCCGAGATGCTGATCGGCAAGGGCTTTGAGCTGAGCATCTACGACAGCAACGTCGAGTATGCCCGCGTCCATGGTGCCAACAAAGACTACATCGAATCGAAGATCCCCCACGTCTCCTCGCTGCTCAACGCGGACTTCGACAAGGTCATCAACGACTCGGACATCATCATTTTGGGTAACCGTGATGAGCGCTTCCGCGCGCTGGCCGACAAAGCGCCGGAAGGCAAGCGGGTGGTCGATCTGGTGGGCTTCATGTCCAAACCGACCACTGAAAACGGCCGCGCCGAAGGCATTTGCTGGTAAGCGCCGCAGTAAGTTTTAAGCGGCAAGCTTCAAGCTGTCAGCCGCTGGCCCAAGTCCGGAACCTGATGCTCCTGACCTGTGGCTTGCAGCTGACAGCTTGCAACTAATCCGAAGGATGCTTCTGATGGACAGGCTTAAAAACGGCCTTTTGCAGGCTGCCGGTTGGCTGTTTTACCTGACTTTGCTGGGTGCGCTGGTGACTGCGCTGCCAACCAGCATCTTCGACTCGCAGTCGAAGAACTTCATTTTCCTCATCGGTATCGTCGGTATCTGGCGCTATTCGATGGGCGCCACGCACTTTGTGCGCGGCATGCTGTTTCTCTACGTCGTCTACCCACGCCTGCGCCGCAAAATGCGCAAGCTGGGCGAGCAAGCCAACCCTTCCCACGTGTTTCTGATGGTCACCAGTTTTCGGATCGATGCCAGCACCACCGCCCAGGTGTATAGCTCGGTCATTCAGGAAGCCATCGACTGCGGGCTGCCGACCACCGTGGTCTGCTCGCTGGTCGAGCTGTCTGACGAGCTACTGGTCAAAAGTCTCTGGGAACGCCTCAATCCACCGGAGCGGGTCAGCCTGGATTTCGTCCGGATTCCCGGCACCGGCAAACGTGACGGCCTGGCCTATGGCTTTCGCGCCATCTCCCGGCACATGCCCGATGACCGTGCGGTGGTGGCAGTGATCGACGGCGATACCGTGCTCAACAAAGGCGTGGTGAAAAAGACCGTGCCGTGGTTTCACCTGTTTCCCAATGTCGGTGGCCTGACCACCAACGAATTCTGCGAAGTGCTCGGCGGCTACGTGATGAGCGAGTGGCACAAGCTGCGCTTCGCCCAGCGGCACATCAACATGTGCTCGATGGCCCTGTCCAAGCGGGTACTGACCATGACCGGACGGATGTCGGTGTTCCGCGCCAGCGTGGTTACCGACCCGGAATTTATCGCCGACGTCGAGGCCGACTCGCTGCATCACTGGCGGCTGGGCACCTTCCGCTTTTTGACTGGCGACGATAAATCCAGCTGGTTCAGCCTGATGCGCCTGGGTTACGACACTTTTTATGTGCCCGACGCCGCCATCAATACCGTGGAGCACCCGCCAGAGAAAAGCTTCCTGAAAGCCAGCCGCAAGCTGATGTACCGCTGGTACGGCAATAACCTGCGGCAGAACTCCCGCGCCCTGGGGCTGGGCGTGCGACGCCTGGGCATCTTCACCAGCATCGTGCTGTTTGACCAGCGCGTGTCGATGTGGACCTCGATTCTGGGCCTGACCGTGGCGATCATCGCCAGCTTCAAATACGGCGGCGCGTTCCTGCTGATGTACCTGCTCTGGATCGGTATTACCCGCCTGATCCTGACCCTGTTGCTGGTCTGCTCGGGGCACCGGATCGGTCCGGCCTACCCGATCATTCTCTATTACAACCAGATCGTCGGCGCCCTGATGAAGATCTACGTGTTCTTCCGCCTGGATCGTCAGTCCTGGACCCGCCAGGACACCAAACTCAGCCGCGACATGGCCAGCTTCCAAGGCTGGTTCAACACCTGGTCGTCCCGAACCATGACCTTTTCAGCCGGCAGCATTTTTGTCGCTGTGTTGCTGACCATGGTCTGACCGGGCCTCTGAATCAATCGATCAATCAGGAAAACTCACCATGAATACCGCCGTGAACGCCAATGTCGTGCATGAATCCGAAGCCCAGCGCCAGCACGCCCGAGTCAAGCTGCCGGCCAAACTGCGCCTGCTCAACGGGGCGCCCAACGCGCCGCTGGTCAAGGTCGAAGACCTCAGTGCCGGCGGCCTGAGCTACATCGCCCCGAACCCGCAAGCCTTGCGCGTCGGCGAAGTGATCAAGGCGCGCATGCAGTTTCTGGTCGACAACCTGGGCCTGGCCATGGACGTCGAATTGCTGATCCAGTCGATCAACCCAACCACCGGCCGGGTCGGTGCGCAGTTCCAGAACCTTGAGCCGCAGGACATCGCCACCCTGCGCCACCTGATTACCTCGCACCTGGCCGGCGACATCGTCAGCGTTGGCGAAGTACTGGCCACCCTGCAACGCGATAACTTCACCCGGCCGCGCAAGAACAAGGCCGGCGAAGGCGGCATGGGCTTCTTCGGGCGGCTGCGCGCCGTGACCTTCAGCCTGGGGATTTTCATTGTCGGCCTGGGTGCGTTCGGCTTCATTCTCAAAACCGTTTACGGCCTGTACTTCGTCAGCCACGCCTCGGCCGGCCTTGTCACCGTACCGAGCCTGGACGTGACCATGCCTCGTGAAGGCACGCTGCAAAGCCTGGTGCAGGTCAACCACGAGGCCGAGAAAGGCGCACCACTGGCCTCGTTCAACACCAACATGCTGGAGATGCTCAAGGGCGGCCTGGCCGGTGAAGACCTGCAACCGGCGAAGATTGAAGAGCTGTACGGCAAGCAACTGAGCGGCACCCTGACCAGCCCGTGCGACTGCGTTGTGGCTCGCCAACTGGTAGCCGACGGCCAATATGCCGCCAAGGGCCAGGTGATCTTCCAACTGGTGCCACGTAACACCCCGGCCACTGTTGAAGCCCGCTTCACCTATCGCCAGTTCCGTGACGTCAAGCCCGGCACCCAGGTCAGCTTCCAGATCGCCGGCGAAGATCAGGTGCGCACCGGCCGGGTGGTCAGCAGCGCCAACCTGACCAATAACGACCTGTCGACCGACATTCGCGTGCAAATCAAGCCTGACGAGTCGCTGAGCAGCGCCTTCATCGGCCGTCCGGTGGAAGTGGTCAGTGATCGCGGCCCATCGATGAACTGGCTGATCGATAAAGCCGTGGCTGCAGGTCTGTAATCATGAACCGTCCGCTTCGACGCTCGTCGATCTCCCCGCTGCTGTCCGTGACCACATTGGGCCAGGCTGTTGCTCTGGGACTGGCTGTGACCCTGGCTGGCTGCGCCGGCCTGCCCGATCAGCGCCTGGCCAATGAAGCCATGCAGAACGGCGATACTGCCCTGGCGGAGCGCAACTACCGGCAACTGGCCGAGCTGGGCTACAGCGATGCCCAGGTCGGTCTGGCCGACATTCAGGTGGCCAGCGGTGACCCGGCCCGCCTCAAGGAGGCCGAGGCCACCTACCGCGCTGCGGCGGCCACTTCGCCGCGCGCCCAGTCACGCCTGGGCCGGCTGCTGGCCGCCAAGCCCGACGCCACCGATGCTGAACGCAAAGAAGCCCAAGGGCTGCTGCAAAAATCTTTCGCCAGTGGCGAGTCTGGCAGCCTGTTGGCGCTGGCCATGCTTTACCTGCAATACCCGCACAGCTTCCCTGAGGTCAACGCCCAGCAGCAGATCAGCCAGTGGCGCAGCATGGGCTATGCCGAAGCCGGCCTGGCACAGATCGTTCTGTACCGCACCCAAGGCACCTACGAGCAGCATCTGGATGAAGTCGAGAGCATCTGCAAACAGGCGCTGGCCAGCACCGACATGTGCTACGTCGAACTGGCCACGGTCTACCAGACCCGTGGCCAGGCCGACCAGCAAAAAGCCCTGCTCGACCAGCTCAGAAGTGCCTACTCGGCCGGCCGGGTCGACGCCCAGCGCGTCGACAGCGTAGCCCGGGTACTGGGCGATGCGCAGGTCGGCAGCCCTGATCCGCAAACCGCCCAGCAATTGCTCGAAGGCATCGCGCCGGGCTACCCGGTGTCATGGGTCACCCTGGCCAAGCTGCTCTACGACTTCCCGGAGCTGGGCGACGTCGACAAGATGATGGAGTACCTGAACAACGGCCGCGCCGCCGACCAGCCGCGCGCCGAACTGCTGCTGGGCCGACTCTACTACGAAGGTAAATGGGTGCCGGCTGACGCGAAGAAAGCCGAGCAGCACTTGAGCAAGGCCAGTGCCAGCGAACTGTCTGCCCACTACTACCTGGGCCAGCTGTACCGCCGTGGCTATCTCGGTCAGGTCTACCCGCAAAAAGCCGTGGATGAACTGCTGCTCGCCGCCCGTGGCGGGCAGGCCAGCGCGGACTTCGCCCTGGCGCAGCTGTTTTCCCAGGGCCGCGGCATCAAGCCTGACCTGGTCAATGCCTGGGTCTTCAGCCAACTGGCCAAGACCCACAATCCGACCCCGCAGGCCGATGAACTGGCCCAGCAGATCAACCCACAACTGTCACCCGCACAACTCGCCGCTGCCCAGCAGCTGTTGCAACGCGAGCAAAAAGCCCGGGGCGCGACCGCCAGCCAGAACGCGCTGGTCCTGCAGACCCTGCAAAAAGACGACGGTGAGGAAGCACTATGAAGCTGAACCCTTTGATGGCCGCTGGCATGGGCCTTGGTTTCACCCTGCTGTGGGCCTGCCCGACGCTGGCCGCCATGACTGAAGAAAAAAACTTCGGCCTGGAAGCGAAGATCACCGCGCAAAGCGAGGATGACCGCGACCTGGGCACCCGCTCCGGCGGTGACGTCAAGGGTATCGGCCTGGACCTGCGCCCCTGGGTATACGGCGAGCGCGGCAACTGGAGCGGCTACGCCATGGGCCAGGTGGTCACCGCCACCGATACCATCCAGACCGACCCGCTGGAACAGACCACCATCGACAGCAATGGCCAGAGCGGCACACAGATCTCCCGCGGTAACGCCAGCGAGCGTGAAGTCGACAAGACCTACGCCGCGCTGCGTGAATTCTGGATCGGCTACAGCGGCTTCACCCCCTACCCCGGGGAAGTACTCAAATTCGGCCGCCAGCGCCTGCGCAACGCTGATGGCCAGTGGCACGACACCAATATCGAAGCGCTGAACTGGACCTTCGACACCACCCTGCTGCGTGCCGAACTGGGTGCCGCTCAGCGTTTCAGCGAGTACCGCACCGACCTCACCGAACTGGCGCCGGAAGACGAAGACCGTCAGCACCTGTTCGGCTCGGCCAGCTATCAATGGACGCCAGGCCACTGGGCCGGCATCCGCGCCCACCACAGCCATGACGACGGCAAGCTCAAGCGCAGCGGCGAAGTGCTCGACGATCTGGACAAGACCGCCAATGGCGACCTGACCTGGGTCGGCCTGAACGTCGACAGCGATGCCTATAACCATCGCAATACCCACACCGTCAATTACTGGGGCAGCCTGACCTGGCTGACCGGTAACCGCGACCAGATCGGCGCCAACTACGACAACACCACCGACCAGTATCTGGCCGGCGACAAGACCGGGCGTAACGTCAATGGCTGGGCGACTGACCTGGGCATCCGCCTGCGTCTGGACCCGCAATGGCAAGTGGGCGCCGCGTACTCGCGCGCCAGCAAGGATTACGAACAGAACGGCCTGGAGAGCAACCGCTCGAACTGGACCGGCACCCGCTCGCGCGTGCACCGCTTCGGTGAAGCCTTCCAGGGTGAAATGGCCAACGTCGAAAGCGCTTCGCTGTTCGCCTCCTGGCAGTTCAACGAGGAGTACGACGCCTCGCTGATCTACCACAAGTTCCGCCGCGTCGATGGCAACGCCGGCATCGGTGGCGCCGGGATCAACCCGACCCGTGAAGTGATCGATGCCAGCGGCATCCCGACCAATACCTTCAGCTCCCTGCCGCTGGAAGACGGCCGTAAGGATCTGGGTCAGGAGATGGACCTGGTGGTCACCAAGTACTTCAAACAAGGCCTGCTGCCGGCAGCGTTGAGCCAGTCGTTCGATGAGCCGTCGGCGCTGGTGCGCCTGCGCGCCGGGGTGTTCAAGCCGGGTGATGCCTATCACGACCAGGTCGACAGCTACATGCATCGCGCCATTGTCGATGTCATCTGGCGCTTCTGAAGCGACGGCCCAAGGAGTGCGATGAAATGAATCGTCAGATCAACAACGCCAGGCCGCGCCATTGGCCGCATACCCTGCTCGAAAGCGCAGTGCTGGGCAGCGCCTTGCTGGTGGCCAGTGCCGCACTGGCCAACACCCCGGTGGTCAGCGAACCGGCCAAGTCGGTGGTCAAGGAGCTGCAACAGGCCAAGACCTACACCATCACCAGCCCACCGGCCGAGCCACTGGCGATGCAGACCCCCGAGCTGCCCGACCTGTCCGGCTACACCACCGAGGCTGCGCTGCAAAAGATCGACCGCAGCGCCAAAGGCAAGGTGCGTGTGACGCGGATGATGGATGAAGAAACCGGCATGAAGGAGTTCGTCGGCGGCGACAACAAGATGGCCGAGTGGGTGGCGCGCCAGCGCGGTATTCCGCAGATCATCGTGGTCGAGAACGGCTATGCCAGCCTGCAGGATGTGGCCCGCCAGGTGCCCAAACAGATGCTCAGCGAAGTGTCGCCCGGCGTATTCATCGCCCGCGTGCCGATTTTGGTCAAGCAAACCGGCAGCCTGGAAATCGACAAGCGCACCACCGAACTGCGCCTGTCCCAGGAGCGCGGCGCGTTTCTGGTCAACGAAGGCAAGCTGCTGATCGCCAATACCCAGGTCAACGGCTGGAGCGAGACCCGCAACGGCCATTCCACGTGGCGCAAGGCCGGCGAATTCCGCCCGTTCCTGCTTAGCTGGGGCGGCTCGCAGACCTGGATCGCCAGCAGCAAGATGGCCAGCCTGGGTTATGACCAGAGCAAGTCTTACGGTGTGAGTATTTCCCAGTACACGCCCAATGCGGCCAAGGTGCTTAACCGCCCCGAGCCGACCGGCTGGATCATTGACTCGGAATTCTCGGACCTGTGGTACGGCTTCTACTGCTATGAAACCGAAAACTTCGTGATCAAGGGCAGCACCTACCGCGACAACATCGTCTACGGCATCGACCCGCACGACCGCTCGCACGGGCTGATCATCGCCGAGAACACCGTGTACGGAACCAAGAAGAAGCACGGGATCATCATCTCCCGCGAGGTGGACAACAGCTTCATCTTTCGCAACAAGAGCTACGACAACAAGCTCTCCGGCGTGGTCCTGGACCGTAACAGCGTCGGCAATATCGTCGCCTTCAACGAGATTTACCAGAACCACACCGACGGCATCACCCTGTACGAGAGCGGCAACAACCTGTTGTGGGGCAATCGGGTGGTGGCCAACCGTCGCCACGGTATCAGGGTGCGTAACAGCACCAACATCAAGCTCTACGACAACCTTGCCCTGGGCAATGGCCTGATGGGCGTCTACGGCCACATCAAGGACTTGAACGACACCGACCGCGACATCGACCTGGACCCGTTCGACGCCGAAGTTTCGCTGATCGTGGTCGGCGGCCAGCTGGCCAGCAACGGTTCCGGCCCGCTGGCAATCGACTCGCCGCTGAGCGTCGAACTCTACAACGTGGCCATGCTGGCACCGACCAAAAGCAATGGCATCACCTTCAACGGCGTACTGGGCGAGAACCAGGAGCAGATCCTCGATCTGCTGGTGCGCCAGAAACGCGCCGTACTGATCGATCCCGTCGAAAGCCAGAGCGAGCTGCGCCCATGAGCCGAGAGACTTCCATGCATAGCCACCTGATCAAATGGCTGGGCCTGTCCAGCCTGACCCTGGGCCTGATGGCCGCTGCCGGCGCTGCGCGTGCCGACGACAGCCTGGCACCGGACTTCACTGCCGAGCCATGCTGCCAACTGTGCCCGGCCGCCCATGATGCCAGTAACTACACCACCCGCTATCAGCAGAACTTCACCACCCTGATTCAGGCTGAGGGCGACTGGCTGTTCCGTACCAAAGAAGACCTGCGCACCGAGTTCGACACCACGCCGGCCGGCTATAAGCGCCTGCAAGAACTGCAACGCGCCTTCAAGCGCAAGGGCATCGACCTGGTGGTGGTCTATCAGCCAACCCGTGGCATGGTCGACCGCAACAAGCTGTTGCCGCAGGACCGCGCCAAATACGACTACGACACCGCGCTGAAGAATTACCAGGCGATGCTCGGCCGCTTCAGCAAGATGGGTTACTGGGTTCCGGACCTGAGCCCGCTGACCAGTGAAACCCAAGACCATGATTTCTACTTCCGTGGTGACCAGCACTGGACCCCTTATGGCGCCCAGCGCACCGCCAAGGTGGTGGCCGAGACGGTGAAGCAGATCCCGGGCTTCGACGAGATTCCCAAGCGCGAATTCGAAAGCCACAAATCCGGGCGCATGGGCAAGACCGGCACCCTGCACAACATGGCCGGCCAACTGTGTGGCACCAGCTATGCGATCCAGTACATGGACCAGTTCGCCACTGAGCCCAAGGGCGAAGCCGGTGACGGCGACCTGTTCGGTGACTCGGGTAACCCGAAGATCACCCTGGTCGGCACCAGCCACAGCGGCAAGAACTACAACTTCGGCGGTTTCCTGCAGGAATACATCGGTGCCGACGTGCTCAACGTGGCCTTCCCCGGTGGCGGCCTGGAAGGCGCGATGATCCAGTATCTGGGCAGCGAAGACTTCCACAACAATCCGCCGAAAATCATCGTCTGGGAATTCTCGCCACTGTATCGCCTGGACCAGGACAGTATCTGGCGGCAGATGTTTGCCCTGCTTGATGACGGCTGCGATGCCAAGCCTGCGGTGCTCAGCGCCGAAACCAGCCTCAAGCCCGGTAACAACGAAGTGCTGGTCAACGGCAAGAACGGCATCAAGGACATTCGCAACTCGGCCAACCGGGTCGACATCCAGTTTGAAGACACGTCGGTAAAAACCCTCAAGGCGCGCCTGTGGTACATGAACGGCCGCCATGAAGACCTGAAGATCGAAAAACCGGAAACCGCCGACACTGATGGACGCTTCGCCTTCGACCTGCGCGAAGACGAAGACTGGGCCAGCCAGCAACTGCTGGCCCTGGAAATCGAAGGACCCGAAGCAGGTAGTGAGCCACAGAAAGTCAAAGCCCAGGTGTGCAAACGCAATGCATTGCCAGGTACCCAACAGCATTCTGCGCAAGCCGGATTATGAGGTGACTTATGCAGATATCCCGACCTGTCCGCCCCGCCCTGCTGTCGCTGGCCATCCTGGCCGCGACCGCCTGGAGCGGCGCGGCTGCGGCAGCAGCGCCGCTGATTCCGCCCCAAGGTTACTCGGCCCCCATCGAGAAGATGAAAACCGGCGATCACAACTTCAGTTGTGCCGCCATCCCGCAGCCGTACACCGGTGCGTTGGTGTTTCGCAGCAAATACGAGGGCTCCGACAAGGCCCGTGCAACCCTTAACGAAGACGCAGAAAAAGCCTTTCGTAACGCCACCCAGGACATCACCGACCTGGAGCGCGGGGTGAGCAAGGTGGTCATGCAATACATGCGTGACGGCCGCCCCGAGCAGCTTGATTGCGCGCTCAACATCCTGACCACCTGGGCCCGCGCCGGTGCGCTTGAGTCGCAGGAGTTCAACCATACCGGCAAGTCGATGCGCAAATGGGCGCTGGGCAGCATGTCGGCGGCATACCTGCGGCTGAAGTTCTCCGACTCGCGGCCGCTGGCCAACCATCAGCAGCAGGCTCAGGAAATCGAAGCCTGGTTCAGCAAGCTCGGTGACCTGGTGATCAGCGACTGGAGCAACCTGCCGCTGGAAAAAATCAACAACCACTCGTACTGGGCCGCCTGGTCAGTCATGGCCACCGCCGTGGCGACCAACCGCCGCGACCTGTTCGACTGGGCCGTCAAAGAGTTCCGGGTCGCCGCCAATCAGGTCAGCCCGGAAGGTTTCCTGCCCAATGAAATGAAACGTCGCCAACGCGCGCTGGCTTATCACAACTACGCCCTGCCGCCGCTGGCGATGGTCGCCAGTTTCGCCCGCGCCAATGGTGTGGACCTGCGCCAGGAAAACAACGCGGCGTTGCAGCGCCTGGCCCAACGGGTGCTTGAAGGGGTACGCGACCCGGACGAGTTTGCCGACCGTGGTGGCGAGAAGCAGGACATGACGGATCTGAAAAAAGATCCGAAATTCGCCTGGCTGGAACCGTACTGCAGCCTCTACACCTGTGATGCCCAGGTGCTGGAGGAAAAGCACGAAAAGCAGCCGTTCAAGACCTTCCGCCTGGGCGGGGACCTGACCCGGGTCTATGACCCTAATCACGACCGTGACAACCAGTGATTGGGTAACACCGTAGGAGCGGCTTGAGCCGCGAATGATTCACAGCGAATTTCGCGGCTCAAGCCGCTCCTACAGATAGCAATGCGATGTCCCTCCTGTTTTTCATGGGGGGTTTGGGGGGGCATTGGCCCTTATTGCCGGACTGACGGAGTAAAGACGGATGGTGTTTTCATCCAACGTGTTCCTGTTCCTGTTCTTGCCGATCTTCCTCGGCTTGTACTACGTGAGCGGGCAACGCTACCGCAACCTGCTGTTGCTGATCGCCAGCTACATTTTCTACGCCTGGTGGCGTATCGACTTCCTGAGCCTGTTCATCGCCGTTACGGTGTGGAACTACTGGATCGGCCTGAAGGTGGGCGCCGCCGGGGTACGGACCAAGACGGCGCAGCGCTGGCTGCTGTTGGGGGTGGCGGTCGACCTGTGCATCCTGGGCTACTTCAAGTACGCCAACTTCGGTGTCGACAGCCTCAACGCCATCATGACGTCCATGGGCCTGGAGCCGTTCATCCTGACCCACGTACTGTTGCCGATCGGTATCTCGTTCTACATCTTCGAGTCCATCAGCTACATCATCGACGTCTACCGGGGTGACACACCGGCGACCCGTAACCTGATCGACTTTGCCGCGTTCGTAGCGATCTTCCCGCACCTGATCGCCGGTCCCGTACTGCGTTTTCGTGACCTGGCCGACCAGTTCAACAACCGCACCCACACCCTGGACAAGTTCTCCGAAGGCTGCACGCGGTTCATGCAGGGCTTCATCAAGAAGGTGTTCATCGCCGACACCCTGGCCGTGGTCGCCGACCATTGCTTCGCGCTGGAGAACCCCAGCACCGGTGATGCGTGGCTGGGTGCGCTGGCCTATACCGCACAGCTGTACTTCGACTTCTCCGGCTACAGCGACATGGCCATCGGCCTGGGCCTGATGATGGGCTTTCGCTTCATGGAGAACTTCAAACAGCCGTACATCAGCCAGTCGATCACCGAATTCTGGCGGCGCTGGCACATCAGCCTGTCGACCTGGCTGCGTGACTACCTGTACATCACCCTGGGCGGCAACCGCGGCGGCAAGATCGCCACCTACCGCAACCTGTTCCTGACCATGCTGCTTGGCGGCCTGTGGCACGGCGCAAACATCACCTACGTGATCTGGGGCGCCTGGCACGGTATCTGGCTGGCCATCGAGAAAGCCGTGGGCATCAACACCAAGCCTTACAGCTTCAACGTGATCCGCTGGGCGTTCACCTTCCTGCTGGTGGTCATCGGCTGGGTGATCTTCCGTGCCGAGAACCTGCACGTCGCCACCCGTATGTACAGCGCGATGTTCAGCTTCAGCGACTGGCAGTTGTCGGAACTGACCCGCGCCAACCTGACCGGTCTGCAGATCGCAACCATGGTGCTGGCTTACGCGACCCTGGCGTTCTTTGGCCTGCGCGACTTCTACAGCGACCGGCCGGCCAAACAAGGCAAAGCCAAGGCCGACGGCCCGGCCACTGACCAGCCTGGCACCATCAAGGCGGTCCCGGGTGATGCAGCTGGCAGCATCCATGAGCCGGGCTTCACCGTGGGCCGCGAAGCCAATGTGCAGGCGGCCTACTGGCAGGCTGACTGGCCACGCTACGCGATGCGCGTGCTGGTGTTGCTGCTGTTCATCGCATCGATCCTGAAACTGTCGGCGCAGAGTTTCTCGCCGTTCCTGTACTTCCAGTTCTGAGGAGCCTGACATGACCCGTTCATTACGCATCCTCTACATCGCGGTATTCATGAGCCTGCTGATCGTGCTGGGGCTCTGGTCGCTGGGCAGTTTCGCCAGCTTCACCAAGACCCCACAGCAGACGGTACTCAACGGACGCTGGACCAAGGCGGTGGAAACTCATTACGACGATGAGTTTCCGATCAAGCGCCTGAGCACCAACTTGTGGGCGGCGCTGGACTACAAGCTGTTCAACGAGGGCCGCCCCGGTGTAGTCCTGGGTGAGGACCAGTGGCTGTTCACCGATGAAGAGTTTGACGCCATCGCCGGCGGCGAAAAGAACCTGGCCGACAACCTGGCACTGGTTCGCGGTGTGCAAGACACCCTGAACAAACAGGACGTGAAGCTGGTGCTGGCGATCATTCCGGCCAAGACCCGTCTGTACCCGGAGCACATCGGTGAACACACCCCGGCGCGCCTGCATGCCGATCTGTACCAGCGCTTCCATCAACAGGTCGCCCAGGCCGGCATTCTTGCCCCTGACCTGCTGCAACCGCTCAAGGACGCCAAGCAGCGTGGCCAGGTATTCCTGCGCACCGACACCCACTGGACCCCGCTGGGTGCCGAAGTCGCCGCGCAGCAACTGGGTATGGCCATTGACCGCCAGGTGCAACTCAATGGTGAGCAGACCTTCGTCACCGCTGAGCAAGGCACTGCCGAGTACAAGGGCGACCTGACCAACTTCCTGCCGCTCGATCCGCTGTTCAGCAACCTGCTGCCCAAACCCGATGCCCTGCAAAAGCGCAACACCGAAGCAGTCGGCGGTGCCAGTGAAGGTGACGAGGCGCTGTTCGCCGACAGCGAAATCCCGGTAGGCCTGGTGGGCACCAGCTACAGCGCCAACCCGAACTGGAACTTCCTGGGGGCACTCAAGCAGGCGCTGCGCAGTGATGTCGTCAACTACGCCGAAGACGGTCACGGCCCGGTGCTGCCGATGCTCAAGTACCTGCAGACCGAAGAATTCAAAAACAACGCACCACAAGTGGTGATCTGGGAATTCCCCGAGCGCTACCTGCCGGTACACAACGACCTGGGTGAATTCGATGCCAACTGGATCGCCCAACTGAAGAAGCCGCAAGCCAGCCAGGACAACCTGGCACAGAACACCCAACCATCCGAGTCGCCCGAGCGGGCGCAAAACTGAGAGGACTGCCCTTATGACCTTGAAGACCACTGCCAATCGTTCGGCCAACACCACCCTGATCAAGCGCTGCGCGCTGGCCATGAGCCTGAGCCTGGGACTGGGCATCGCCGCACTGCCGGTGCAGGCCGCCGGTGACGCCGCCCTGTACGGCCCGACCGCCCCGAAAGGCTCGACCTTCGTGCGGGTCTATAACGCCAGCAACAGCGAAGTCAGCGCCAGCGTCGGCAACACGGCGCTCAATGACGTCGCGCCGCTGGGCAGCACTGCATTCAGCTTCATGCCAGGCGGCGACTACACCGCCAAACTCGGCAGCCAGAGCGTCCCGGTGAAGCTGGCCAGCGATCATTACTACACCCTGGTCAATCACGCCAACGGCAAACCGCAACTGGTCGAGGAAGCGCCGTTCAAGAACAAGCAGAAGTCTCTGGTGCGCCTGCAAAACCTCAGCGACCAGCCACTGACCCTGAAAACCGCCGACGGCAAGACCGACGTGGTCAAGAGCGTCGCGGCCAAGGGCACTGGCGAGCGTGAAATCAACCCGGTGAAGGTCAGCCTGGCGCTGTACAACGGCGACAAAAAAGTCTCTGACGTCAAACCGGTCGCCCTGGAGCGCGGTGAGGCAGCGGTGCTGTACGTCACCGGCAGTGGCAGCAGCCTGTCGCCGGTGTGGGTCAAGCCACCGGTTGAAACTCGCTAACCCGATTGCTGCCCCGGCTCTTGCCGGGGCTCTGGAACAACAACAAGACGCAAGAATGGCAGTACCCGTACAGCCCCTATTGAATACTTCGGAGATGCAGAAAAATGATTCCAGTAATCCTGTCAGGCGGTAGCGGTTCTCGACTCTGGCCACTGTCGCGCAAGCAATTTCCCAAGCAGTTCCTGGCATTGACCGGCGAACACACGCTGTTCCAGCAGACTCTGGAGCGCCTGGTGTTTGAGGGTATGGAAGAACCCATCGTCGTGTGCAACAAGGAACACCGCTTTATCGTCAACGAGCAACTCGCCGCACTGAACCTCGACACCCAGGCGATCATCATGGAGCCGTTCGGCCGCAACACGGCACCGGCCGTGGCGCTGACCGCCATGCTGATGGTCAATGAAGGCAACGACGACCTGATGCTGGTGCTGCCGGCCGACCACGTGATCGAAGATCAGAAAGCCCTGCAACGCGCCCTGGCGCTGGCTACCATTGCTGCCGAACGTGGCGAGATGGTGCTGTTCGGCGTGCCGGCGACCAAACCGGAAACCGGCTACGGCTACATCCGCTCCACTGGCGACTCACTGCTGCCCGAAGGCGTGCGCCGGGTGCAGAGCTTCGTCGAGAAACCCGACGAAAAACGCGCCAAAGAGTTCGTCGAAGCCGGTGGCTACTACTGGAACAGCGGCATGTTCCTGTTCCGCGCCAGCCGCTACCTCGAAGAGCTTAAAAAGCATGATCCGGACATCTACGACACCTGCGTGCTGACCCTTGAGCGCAGCAAGCAGGACGCCGGCAGCATCGACATTGACGAAGCCACCTTCGCCTGCTGCCCGGACAACTCCATCGACTACGCGGTCATGGAAAAGACCCAGCGTGCCTGTGTGGTGCCGCTGAGTGCCGGCTGGAGCGATGTGGGTTGCTGGTCGTCGCTGTGGGAGGTGCACGAGAAGGACAACCAGGGCAACGTCACCAAGGGTGATGTGGTTCTGCAAGACAGCCGCAACTGCATGATCCATGGCAACGGCAAGCTGGTGTCGGTGATCGGCCTGGACAACATCGTGGTGGTGGAAACCAAAGACGCGATGATGATCGCCCACAAAGACAAGGTCCAGGGCGTCAAGCAGATGGTCAACACCCTCAACGAGCGTGGCCGCAGCGAAACCCAGAACCATCTGGAAGTCTATCGTCCGTGGGGCTCCTACGACTCGGTGGACATGGGCGGGCGCTTCCAGGTCAAGCGTATCTCGGTCAAGCCGGGTGCCAGCCTGTCGCTGCAGATGCACCACCACCGCGCCGAGCACTGGATCGTGGTCTCGGGCACCGCCCAGGTGACCTGCGACGAGAACGTGTTCCTGCTCACCGAAAACCAGTCGACCTACATCCCGATCGCTTCGGTGCACCGCCTGAAAAACCCCGGCAAGATCCCGCTGGAAATCATCGAGGTGCAGTCGGGCAGCTACCTGGGTGAGGACGATATCGAGCGCTTCGAGGATGTCTACGGGCGCACCGACTCCATCGAGTCGGGGGTCAAGACCCAGACCATCGCACGCTGATTCAGCACCGCAACACCTGCAGCATCTGATAACGCCCTGCCTTTGTGCAGGGCGTTGTC
This sequence comes from Pseudomonas sp. StFLB209, assembly GCF_000829415.1. NCBI lineage: Bacteria > Pseudomonadati > Pseudomonadota > Gammaproteobacteria > Pseudomonadales > Pseudomonadaceae > Pseudomonas > Pseudomonas sp. StFLB209. The sequence continues at coordinate 803,983 of NZ_AP014637.1, forward strand.
GTTATGCCGATGGTAGGATGACCCGCATCATCACGTGCGAGGACACTCTTCCATGCTGATCGGCATCCTGTTGATCCTGACCTGGTTCATCTTGCTACTGCGCTATCCGGCCAAGGCTTTGCCGGTATCACTGGTGGCCGCCGTGGCGCTGGGTATCGTGGCCGCCACGGTCATCTGGCAAGACAGCCGGGAAACCCGCCAGCTGGAGCGCCTCGACCTGCGTTTGAATCTAGCGCAAAGCTGCCCGGCCGACCGGCCGTTGCAGGTGAGCATCACCAATACCAACAAGACGCCGCTGCGTGAGTTGCGCTGGCGGGTGGCGGTTTATGTGCCGGGCGACACGGTCAACCTGGCGGATAACACCTACAATTCGGCGCGTTATCGTGGGCCGGGTGAGTTGCAGGCTGGCGCTTCGTGGCAGGAGTGTTTGCCATTGCCGACATTGCGCAGTGGCTATCGGGCGCAGACCCTGGAGTTTCGGGCCGAGCATTTGCAGGGGAGTTTTTCCAACTGATTTGAGTGGCCAGGTAGGAGCGGCTTTAGCCGCGAATTGGTCTTTAAACTGGTGCATGGACCATTATTGCGGTTGCCTATTCGTCAGGGTCCGCCCTGGGGCGAACTTCCCTGCGTCCGGCATCGATTCGGGGGCCGGCGCGATGGGCGTCCTGCCCAGCGCACCTGCCCTTCATATCAAGAGCAGTGGCATCCCTGCCAGTTTCTCCCCCGAATCGACGCCTACCCTCGGCCAGCGCCCAAGTCGCGATTCGCGTCGTCTGTGCCATCTCGGTTTGAAAAGCAAGAGCAGATCGGCAGCGGCAACGGCAGACATTAAAAGCAGTATTTTATAAGGACTCTATATGCCCATTACTCTGATCACCGGTTGTTCCAGCGGCATTGGCCGTGCGTTGGCTGATGCGTTGCATGCCGCCGGTCATGAGGTTTGGGCCACGGCGCGCAAGGCTGAGGATGTCACGGCGCTGGCCGCTGCGGGTTTCACTGCTGTGCAGCTGGACGTCAACGATGCCGCCGGGCTGGCGCAATTGGCTGCACGGCTGGAAAACCACGGGCTGGATGTGCTGATCAATAACGCCGGTTACGGTGCGATGGGGCCGTTGCTCGATGGCGGTGTCGAAGCGATGCAGCGTCAGTTCGAAACCAATGTCTTTGCGGTGGTTGGGGTGACCCGTGCGCTATTCCCGGCATTGCGGCGCAATCGCGGCCTGATAGTGAATATCGGCAGTGTCTCGGGTGTGCTGGTGACGCCGTTTGCCGGTGCCTATTGCGCCTCCAAGGCGGCGGTGCATGCGCTTAGCGAAGCGTTGCGGCTGGAGCTGGCACCGTTTGGCATTCAGGTGATGGAAGTGCAGCCGGGCGCGATTGCTTCAAGCTTTGCGAAAAACGCCAGCCATGAGGCCGAGCAGTTACTTGATGAACAGTCGCCCTGGTGGCCGATCCGCGAAGGCATCCGCGCCCGTGCGCGTGCCTCCCAAGACAAGCCGACACCCGCCGAAGACTTCGCCCGTGGTGTGGTCGCCGCCCTGCAACGCCCTCGCCCGCCGCGCCTGTTACGGCTTGGAAATGGCTCGAAAGTCATGCCGCTGATGGCCTGGCTACTGCCTGGCAGCTTGCTTGGGTTTGCCTTGAAGAAGCGTTTTGGATTGGATCAGCGGTTGTAGCACTTGACATCCTCCCCGCCCTAAAGAGCGGGGATTCCTACAGCTAGACGGCGATGCCCCGCCGCAAGAATGTTCCGGGCCGCGTTCACATCGCGGTCGTGGGCTGTACCGCAGCACACGCAAGTCCATTCTCTTATTCGCAAACCGGCTCTACCTTTCGGACTGCTGGTGGAAATGCTTCCACAGCACGAACACGTCTGGGTGGTATAGCGCTCGGCTACAACCTCAAAAACAACGCCTGCCCGTTGGCACTTCTGCTCCAGCATTGTCTTGAGTTGGCCCCATCCTGCATCAAGCGTGGATTTGGCCATTTGAGTCTTTACGAGTTTTGCGCTGGCTACATCGCCAACGAAAATGGCGGCGCAGCACTCAACCAGGGCGGTTGAGAACTTGTGTTGCGCATCTTTGCGCCGGTTCCTGATCCTGGCATGGAGGGCGCGAACACGTGCCCTCTTGCCAGCACGCTGAGCGATGCCCAGCTTCTGCTCCAGGTGCGATATTGGCGCCCTATCAGCACTTGGCCCTCAGACGTTGTCGCCGCCGCTTTAAGGCCCAGGTCGATGCCAACTGCGGCAGTGCCGATGCACAGCTTGCTCTGAACCTGCACGCAGATATTGAGATACCAGCGCCCCCTGGCATCTTCACTGAAACTGCCGGCCCGCAGGGCATACTGACTTAAACCGTAGCTGTCCCACAGGCCAAACCTGAACCCGGCGAACTGAATCTGAGCATTCTTGTATTGCAAGGCACGCGCCTTGAATGGAATCCAGCCCAGACTGTATTTGGGGTTGCTCCTGCTGGACACCCGCCAATTGAGCCTGGAACGCTTGAACTGCTTACGGACCTTGGCGTAGTCCTCGCAAACCTGCTGCACGGTGGGCGAGCCGATCTGCACGCCGTCGCATTTGCTTAATCCATTGGTCAGCTTTTGCAGGTCAAAACCGGAGAGCCACTGGTGGCGTTCCCGGATGGCGCGATGACTCGTTTCATTGCAGTAGTTCCACACCAGATTGACCTCGCGCGCCATCGCAAGCAGCGTTTTCGCGTGCTTGTCTTTGATTCGGAGCTTGAGGGTCCTGGTGTGGTTCATGGCATGAATTATGGTTTGGTCTTTCAAGCCATGGGTGGCGTTGTCGAATCGGGTGGCTTCACTCAAGAGGGTATCATCCAGACTGCTGCGTAAGCAGTTCGGGGATTTCCACCCTTGGCTCAAGCGAAGGGGTGTCCTCTGGTCGCCATCCTGCTTCGCCTCTAGCTGCGGCGGTGCGCCGATTGAAATCCTGCGCCAATACATCGAAGAACAGCAGACTCCCAACCAGGACGCCTGCGGCGTCCGCGCTCTCGACCTCGGGCTAAACCCCGAGGCTTCTCGCGCATATGGTGACGGGGGCGACAGTCATTGCTTCGAACAGCTTCGTGGGCAAGCCGACTCCCACCGGATGAGAGTCGTGCTTGCTAATCGCGTTACACACAAACTCTGTGGGAGGCTCTGCTGGCGAACAGCATTCAACGCCGATACGTGCTTTACGGCCCCGCCTTGAGAATCACCGTACACGTCATCCCCGCCGCCAGCACAAAATCCTCCGGCCACGGATCAAGCCGGATGCGTACCGGCACCCGCTGGGCCAGGCGTACCCAGTTGAAGGTCGGGTTGACATCGGCCAGCAGCTCACGGCTTTGCGGGTTGTCGCGGTCGTAGATGCCGCGGGCGATGCTGTCGACCCGGCCGGTCAGGCGCTCGCCGCTCATCATCTCCAGTTCTGCCATATCGCCGACCTGCACATGGGGCAGTTTGGTTTCTTCGAAGTAGCCGTAAACCCAGAACGAATGCCGGTCGATCAGCGCCAGCTTGGCCTCGCCGGCATGGGCATAGTCGCCGCGATGCACGTTGAGGTTGGTTATGTAGCCGTCCACTGAAGCGCGCACCTGAGTGCGTTGCAGGTTCAGTTCGGCGATTTCCAGACGGGCCTGGGCCTGCCGGTAATCGGCTTCGGCGCTCAAGGCCAGATGCCCTGTATCATCGCGGTTTTCGGCAGAGATCACCCGTGTATCCATGTCGGCGCGGCGCTTGGCATTGCTGGCGCGCATCTGCCAGGCGGCCTTGCGCGCAGCCACTTCGGCGCGGGCCTGCTTGACCGCCAGTTGGTAATAATCGGGGTCGATCTGCAGCAGCAGATCGCCCTTTTTCACTGTCTGGTTATCGCGCACCGCAACATCAACTACTCGCCCGGACACCTCCGGCGCCACGTTGATGATGTCGGCCCGCACCCGGCCATCGCGGGTCCAAGGGGTCTGCATGTAATGCACCCACACCGCACGCCCCAGCGCAATCGCCACGGCCAGGATCAACAAGGTAGCGGCGACACCGAACAGCTTTTTCATCCCAGGTTCTCTCACCAGGCATCAACGATAGAGGCCCAGCGCCAGAGCGCCGAACACACAGACAAACAGGCTCAGGCGCAACAACGCCGGGTGCCAGAACAGGCGGTACAGGTCCAGGCTCGCCAGCAACCGGTCCAACAGCCAGGCAAACAGCATGGCCAGCACAAACAGCAAGCCCATGCCCGGCATGTACAGGTCGAACACAGCGATCTCACGCAGCATCTGGCCCCCCCGCAACAGGCAGTGGCTGACCGAACCCCGCCAGCGGCGATTGCGGATCGAGCAGGCAGGTGCGAATAAAGTGCAGATAACTCTCGACCCGGCGCAGTGGCGAGGTCTCGAAATGCGAGGCAAATGGCTCTTCGGTGTGCCTGACCCTGGCAATCGCCCGGTCCACGGCTGCCAGGCTGTGTCCCAGGTTGCGTGCATCGGGCTGGATGAACAGGCGGATCAGCGCACGGCCCATGACCCGGATCGACAGCCGCCACGAGCGATGCTGCGCATAGCTGGGATGGACCGGCAGCAGCGCCTGTTCGCGGCGCAGCTCGATGATCGCGTGGCCGATCTCCAGCACCACGAACATCCAGCGCAACAACTCGCGCTGCACCTGCGGCTTACCAGCGGCCAAGGCGTCAGCCTGGTGCATCACGTCGCGGGTCTGGCTTTCGAAGCTCGACCCCAGACGCTTGAGCGGCGCGCTGATGGCAAACACCACCTGGCGGCGCAGGTCGTCCTCCAGATGGCGCCACATCCAGCGGCTGTTGGGCGGCAGGATCACTGCGCCGGCCGCTGTGCAAACCAGCATGGCCACCAGCATGGCGAGGTAATCATTGATAAACGCCGACGGGTCGTAATGGGCCAGATTGCCCGGCAGTGAACCCATGCAGAAAAACAGCAACAGGCCCAGACCATAGCCGCTCCACTGCGCCCGTGAGGACAGAAAGGTCCCGACCACAAACACTGGCGCCAGCACCATGCATAGCAGCGCGAAACCGTCGATATGCGCAAAGACCACAAAGGTCTCGACAAAGCCGAGCAGCGCCGCCAGTGCCGTACCGCAGCCGATCTGCAGCGACAGACGCCAGGGGTTGGCGTTCATCGAGGACAGCGCCACGGTCACCGCCGCGACCACGATCATGGTCGCGCCACTGGGCCAGGCGGTCAGCACCCACCCGGCACTGAGCAGGCCGACCACCAGGCTGGCGCGAACCCCGGCGCCCCATGCCGCCATGGCGTTAGTGCGATTGACGAAGGGTTCTTGCCACTGTTCACGCACGTGGTTGTGGTCGGCCAGCGAGGCGTGGGTCTGCGCATAGTTGTGCAGGTCGCAGACCAGCCGGTACAGCAGTTCGAACGCCGTGTGAAAGTCCAGCCGCTCGGCTTCACTGGGGCTATCGGCCTCCAGTTCGCGGCGCATCTGCCGTACCCGTGGCGGCAGCTCTTGTTTCCAGTATTCCAGGCCAATCACCAGCCGCGCCGCCGCTTCCAGAGTCAGGGCATGGTCGGCGCAACTTTCCAGCAAACTCGCCAGGCTGAGCACGCCCGGTTCGATGCGTTTGAGCACCCTCGTCAGTTGCTGGCTGCGCAGGCGCTCCAGCAACTGATGCAGAGCATTGAAGCGCGTGGTGACGGCCATGAACTCGCTGTTAAGGCGGTTGATCCGGCCATTGCGCCGCCGCATGTACGGGTCTTCGAACAGGGTCACACTGCGCAGCCCTTCCAGGCCGATAGCCTCTGCAACGAAGCGCAGATTGCCGGCCTCGAAGGCGTCTGGCGGATGGCCCTCACGCAATCCGTCCACGGCAAAGCGGGCAAAGCGGCCAAAGCGCTGGAACAAGCTGTTGCGCAGCGCGGCGCCAGCGCTCTGCGGCAGGATCGCAGCGCTGACCAGGGTGGAGCAGACGATGCCGAGAAAAATCTCCAGCACGCGCCAGACCGCCGCCATGAACGCGGCCTCCGGATGCGCCAGGCTCGGCAGGCCGATCAACGCGGCGGTGTAGCCGGCCAGTACGAAGGCGTAGGCGCGAAAGTTGCGAAAGCGCGCAGCCCCCGCCGCACACAGCCCCACCCACAAGGCCAGGCAACCGAGAAACGGCACTGAGTCCTGCCCGAATAGCGCCATGAGCAGCACCATCATGCTCGACCCCACCAGGGTGCCGAGCAGCCGATAGAAGCTCTTGGCAAACACCTGACCACTTTGCGGCTGCATGACCAGAACCACCGTGATTACCGCGATGCGCGGCTGCGGCAACTCCAGACGCAAGGCCAGCCAGTAAGTCAGATACACCGCCAGCAAGACCTTGGCGATATACACCCAGGTAACGCCGTCGCTGCGCAACCACACATCAAATTCCCGGCGCCAGGGCAAGGCAGCTTCGGGCACGCTAACGCTCATCAGGTCTATGTCCAGAGGTGATTTCTAGTTGTGGTTTGTCGCCAGGCCGGCAGGTATCTGCGGGGCCTTTAACTGCGGTTCGGCAGGAGAATCCTGGCCGGCCTGCAGGCCCCCACCCAAAGCGATCGACAAGTCTGCATAAGCGCTTAACCGCGCGGCCTCGACCTGTTGCTCGATACCCTGCAGGCGCCACAGGCGGGTCTGGCTGTGCAGCACACTCAGGTAGTCGACCAGCCCGCGCTGCCAGGCCAGGCGCGCCAGGGCGCACAGCTCATTGGCCTTGGCCACTGACTCGGCAGCCAGACGTTGTTGCTGCTCAAGGGAGTGACGCCGCACCAGTTGGTCAGCGATGCCTTGCAGGGCGCTGACCAGGGTCTGCCGGTAATGCGCCACCGCCAGGTCGTAAGCGGCGCTGGCCTGACCCAACTCGCCGCGCAGACGCCCGCCGTCGAAGATCGGCAGGCTGATGGCAGGGCCTGCGTTGTACGCCAGCTTACTGGCGGTCAAGAACTCCAGCATGCCGCCACCGGTGGCCATATAGCCGAGGCTGGCAGTCAAATCGACATTGGGATAGAAGCCCGCTTGCGCCACGGCGATGCCCCGCGCCTGGGCGGCGACCTGCCAGCGGCTGGCAACCACATCGGGGCGCTGACCCAGAAGTTGCGCAGGCACAGCAGTGGGCAATGGCAACGGCTGGTGGAGTGTCAGTAACGGCCGCTTGAGGCTCGCCGCGTGCTCCGGCCCAAGCCCGGCCAGCGCGGCCAGTTGGTGGCGGCTCAGCTCAATGGCTTCATGCACGCCGTCGATCTGCCGATGAGTCTCCGGCAGCGATGCTTCGGCCTGGCTCACCTCCAGTTGGGTGCCGATACCGGCTTGCAGACGCTGCCGGGCCAGCTCGGCAATCTGCACCTGCTGGGCCAGCGTCGCCTCAAGAATGTCGAGCTGCGCATATTGCAAGGCCAACTGGATATAGGCGTGGATGACATTGCCCTGCAATTGCAGTTGCGCCTGACGCTGCTCGGCGGCGCGTTGCTGAGCGATATCCAGTGCCCGCTCGCTGGCGTTACGCTCACGCCCCCAGAGATCAAGATCCAGGCTCAGGTTCAGGCCGGCATTGTTGTCCCAGGTGTGGGAGTCAGCCAGATTGCCAGGGCCATAAAAGCCATCGTCGGGCCAGCCTCTACGGGCCAGGCGGCCACCGCTAGTGAGCTGCGCAGCCTCACGTGACTGGGCAACACCGGCCATGGCCTGAGCCTCGCGAACCCGCGCAGTTGCCGCTTGCAGGCTCGGGCTGCCACGGCTGGCGCGTGCGATCCAGGTGTCTAACTGCGGGTCGCCATAGGCACGCCACCACTGCGTCGCCGGCCAGTGGGCGTCACGGTTGGCCAGGTCAATGGCCAGTTCGGCGGTGGGTAGCAGATCGGTGTGCGGCTGGATGCCTTGGGTGGAAATGCAGCCGTTGAGTAACACGGATACTGCCAGGACATTGAACGTTTCAAGCGCTCTGATGAGGCAACGCGGCAAGGCTGCAAATTCCCGGAGAAATAACGCGACTGTCTGAATGACGGCGATTCTAGGGCGGGCTCAGGAAAGCGATAAGCAGGGTAAAAAGGGAATCTTTGTTACCGAAACGGAAATAATCGCCAAAGGAGGATGGACAGAGGCTGGTTACTTCGTGTCACAATTTGCTACAACCGTGATTGACGTTGCTTCCGAGAAGTTCCATGGACACCCTGCAAAACATGCGCGCCTTCAGTTGTGTGGCGCAAGCGGGCAGCTTTACTGCGGCCGCTGCACAACTGGACACTACCACTGCGAATATTTCCCGTGCGGTCTCCAATCTCGAAGCGCACCTGCAGACCCGCCTGCTGAACCGCACCACGCGGCGCATCGCGTTGACCGAAGCCGGCAAGCGCTACCTGCAACGCTGCGAGCAGATTCTGGCGTATGTCGAACAAGCCGAAGCCGAGGCCAGTGATGCCCATGCGCGACCGGCCGGGTTGCTCAAGGTGCATTCGATGCCTGGTATTGGCCAGCACTACGTGATCGACGCCATCGCCCGCTACCGCAGTGACCATCAGGATGTGGCGTTTGACCTGACCCTGACCAATCGGGTGCCGGATCTGCTGGAAGATGGCTACGACGTGTCGATCGTGCTGGCCAGTGAATTGCCGGACTCGGGCTTTGTATCGCAGCGTCTGGGCATCACTTACAGCATCGTCTGTGCCTCACCTGCGTACATCAGGGCGCGGGGCATGGCGCATAAGCCCGCAGACTTGCTGGGGCATGACTGCCTGCGGCTGGTGAGCCCGGTGTTTCCGCTGGACAAGTGGCCGTTTACCGGCCCGGATGGCCAGGAGATGGTCACGCTGAAGAGTTCACCGTTTCTGGTCAATTCGGCCGAAGCGATGAAGACAGCGATTGCCAGCGGCATGGGCGTGGGGATTCTGCCAATCTACTCGGCCATCGACGGCCTGCGTGACGGCACGCTGGTAAGGGTCTTGCCGCGCTATCGCTTCCAGGAGCTGAATCTGTATGCGGTGTATCCATCGCGGCAGTACCTGGATGCCAAGATCAAGACCTGGGTGGAGTATCTGCGCAGCACCTTGCCGGAGATTCTGGCGGCCGATGAGGCGGATTTGCAGGTGTATACGCTGGATTGAGGCTATGCGGTGCGCTGGCCGCTTTCACAGAGGCGGCGTGATGAGTACCTCTTGAGTACGACACAAGTCCGGTGGGAGTGGCCGGCCGGCGCTCCGGTTGCCGACGAAAGCGCCGAAAAGTTTGCAGTCAGGTTCTTTGCCGCGGTTGTCTGGACTGCGGGTTTCGCCCCGACGGGCGACCCCATTTTGAAAGCAGCAAAATGGGGGAAAACTGCTTGCTCCTGGTTTGGGTCCGCCCTGCGGGCGGACTTCCCTCTGTCCGGCGCCGATTCGGGGGCCGGCGCGATGGGCGTCCTGCCCAGCGCACCTGAAACCGACATCCATGTCGGTTTCTCCCCCAAATCGACGCCTACCCTCGGCCAGCACCCAAGTCGCGATTCGCGTCATCTGTGCCATCTCCGCTCGAAAAGCAAAAGCAACATCAACGGCACCAGCACAAGCCCTGAGGTTGTCGCAGCAGCTTGAGGTCCTCGATGTGTTTTGCCACTCATCGGTTGTACGACAAGAAAACGGCTGACCTGTGCGCGGGGGAATGTTAGCGTGCTACTCATTCATCCGCTCAAGAGTGAACGCACAATGAAAAAAACCGTACTCGCCTTCAGCCGTGTCAATCAGGAGATGGCCGAACGCCTGGCGCAGGACTTCAACGTGATTATTCCCGACCCGAAGAAGGGCGATATCAATGCTCAGTTCAACGAGGCATTGCCCGAGGTGCACGGGTTGATCGGTTCGGGGCGCAAGCTGGGGCGTGAGCAGCTGGCGACGGCTGAGCGTCTGGAAGTGGTGTCGAGCATTTCGGTGGGTTACGACAATTATGATGTCGAGTACCTCACTGAGCGCGGTATTGCGCTGACCAACACCCCGGACGTGTTGACCGAAAGTACCGCCGACCTTGGTTTTTCGCTGATCATGAGCAGCGCCCGCCGCGTTGCGGAGCTCGATGCCTACACCAAGGCCGGTAACTGGAAGCGCAGTATCGAGCCGCCGCATTTCGGCACTGATGTGTACGGGAAAACCCTGGGTATCGTCGGCATGGGCAACATCGGCGCAGCCATCGCCCGACGCGGTCGGCTGGGTTTCAACATGCCCATCCTGTACAGCGGCAACAGCCGTAAAAGCGCACTGGAACAAGAGCTGGGCGCGCAGTTCCGTAGCCTGGATCAACTGCTGGCCGAGGCTGATTTCGTCTGCCTGGTGGTGCCGTTAAGCGACAAGACTCATCACTTGATCGGCAAGCGTGAGCTGGGGTTGATGAAGAAAAGCGCCATTCTGGTGAATATCGCCCGTGGACCGGTCGTAGACGAGCCGGCGCTGATCGAAGCCTTGCACAACGGCACCATTCGCGGCGCAGGCCTGGACGTCTACGAGAAGGAGCCGCTGTCGGAGTCGCCGCTGTTCAAGCTCAGCAACGCGGTGACCCTGCCGCACATTGGCTCGGCCACCACCGAGACCCGCCAGGCCATGGCTGACCTTGCCTACCAGAATCTGCGCAGCGCCCTGCTCGGTGAGCGGCCGCAGAATCTGGTCAACCCGCAAGTGTGGAAGGGCTGATCAGGCCAGCTTGCCCGCCGCCGTGCCCGGCACGGCGCGCGGCTTGCTGAACACCAGCACGTTACCGGCCATCACCAACACCAGCCCGAACAGCGCCGGCAGGGTCCACTGGTAGCCTTCGACAAACACCGAGATATTCAGCGCCACCACCGGAAACAGCACGGTGCAGTAGGCCGCGCGCTCCGGGCCCATGCGGCCGACCAGGGTCAGGTAAGTGGTGAAGGCAACCACCGAGCCTGGGATGACCAGATACAGCAGTGAGCCGACATAGCGTACGTTCCATTCGAAGTGCAGCGGCACACCGCTGACCAGGCAATACAGGCTCAGCAGCAACGCGCCATAGAGCATGCCCCAGGCATTGGTCGTCAGCGGCTTGAAACCGGCCTTCTGCTGCAGGCTGGAGAGCATGTTGCCGGCCGAGAAACACAAGGTGCCCAGCAAGGCCAGGCCCAGGCCGATCAGGGTCTCGCGGCTGGCCGTATGCCCGACCAGCTCAGGCCAGAACAGACACGCCAGACCACTGAGGCCCAGCAGCGCGCCCAGCAGCACATTACGGGCAATGCGCTGGCCGAAGAACAGCCGTGCATTGAGCGCGTTCCACAGTGTGGAGGTGGAGAACACCACGGCAATCAGGCCGCTGGGGATCCACTGGCTGGCCGTGTAGAAGCACAGGAAGTTCAGGCAGAACAGACAAAGACCTTGAGCCATGCAAATGCCTTGTCCGCGACGGCTCAGTGGTTGCAAGCGGCCGCTGAGCAGCAAAAAGGCGAACAGCACCAGCGCGGCCAGTGCAAAGCGATAGGCAATCGACAGGGCAATTGCCACTTCGCCCAGTTGCAGCTTCAAGGCGATCCAGGTGGTGCCCCAGATCAGTACGGTGGCCAGATAAAGCGAGAGATTCATGACGCAGACTCCTGAATGAGCCTTGAGTCTGCGTAGCGGCGAGCTGACCCGCTTGCACAATCTTGCGCATTTGTACGAAGGCCCGATGGCAAGCACCCACGTGCGGCGTAGGATAGCGCCATAGAGGAGTCATCATGTCCGCGCTCGACACCATTCAGGTCTTCCAGTCATTGAACAGTTCACCCCACGCCCGCCTGGAGCGCAGTGCGTGGCTGGGCGACGGTTTGATTGCGGCGCAATGGAACAACCACCATGACCTGCGCGAATACCACTCGCCAAGCCACCACACCCTGTCGTGCTATATCGCCGATGGGACTGGCACCTTTCGCCGGGATCAGCCCGACCAGAAGGGTGCACCGGGCAAATTATGTGTGCTGCCGGCTGGCCACGAATCAGCGTGGGTCATCAACGGCCAGATCCGCCTGGCGCATCTGTATGTCAGCCCTGAGCAATTGGCGCTGGGCTGCGTCACCCTGCTGGACCGCGAACCTCGGGAGCTGCAACTGCAGGAAAACACCTTTCTCGATGACGCCCGGCAGACCGCGCACTTTCAACAGTTGATCAGCCTCAACTGGCAAGAACCGGGCGAACGTCTGCTGACCAGCAGCCTGGCTCATGAAATGCTCAGCCATGCGGTACTGACCCAGGTCGGCCTGCGTGCAGGGCTGCAACTCAAAGGCGGTCTGGCTCCGCACCTGCGCCGACGTGTACGCGAGTTCATTGAAACGCAACTGGACCAGCCCCTGAGCCTGGGGCAACTGGCCGGGCTGTGCGCCCTGTCGGAGTATCACTTTGCGCGAATGTTTCGCGAGAGCTTCGGCACGCCACCACATCGCTATGTATTGCAGCGTCGTTTGCAGCGGGCTTGCCGGTTATTGCGCGAGACCACCCAGCCGCTGGGTGAGGTGGCGCTGGCCTGCGGATTTGCCAGTGCCAGCCACTTCACCAACCGGTTTCGTCAAACGCTGGAGGCAACACCGGGTGAGTATCGCCAGGTCTTTCGCACGTCCTGCGAAAGGACCTTGCAGACGCACACAGACGGCGCTCCGCTCTAGCCGCGAAGAGGCCAGTAAAGTCACAACATCTGCTACCAATGCAGTGTTCTTACTGGCCTCTTCGTCGGAATGCCGCCCAGACCAAGGTCGCTCCCACCGACGACATGAAGCACTTAAGTGACCAGTATTGCGGCTAAAGCCGCTGCTACCAGCAATCCGGCGCTCGCCAGCGGCAGGATCCAGCGCGGTTTGTAGGGCATCAGAAACACCAACAGCACTGCGCTGCCCATCAACGCTGCCGTCCATTCGACCAGCCCCATCGCCCAGCCACGGGTAGCGACTGCCAGCCAGCCGGCCACGACCAGCAACAGCCAGCCGGTGATTTTCAGGCCACGGCGTCGCTGCATTGAAGGTTTGCCAGCCAGCAGGTCGCTGTAATGGCGCTCCATGGACAGGCACAGCGCCGTAAAGCCCGAGTAACACAGCAAGGCAGGCAGCAGCATCAGTTGGCCTCCTTGATCACGGCACCGGTCATGTCCGTCGGCTCCGGTAACGCAGCCGCCGGGCGTGGGGCCTTGCGCACCTTGGCCGCAGCTTCAGGGCGGTTCCTGAATTTCAGCGCCGCCCAGCCGAGCAGCAGGCCGGTGGCCAAGGCCGTCAGGTCGAAGCCGATCAGCACCCAGCTGCCGCCTTTGAGCGAGGTCAGCAGGTACTGGCTGCTGGTCACAATATCCAATAGCGGCAACGCGCCAAACAGCAACGCGCCCAGCCCCAACTGCTCACGCCAGGCGGTTTGCCCATTGCGTAATGCGGCGTGCAGCACTGACAGCGCCCAGATGATGAAAAATGCATTGACCTCCCAGTCTTCGCGCCCTGGCATGCCCACCGGCAATAGCCGATTGGCCCAGAACACCACGACCACGGCAAGCATCAGCCCGGCCATGCTGGAGATATTGAGGATCTGCACCAGCCGCAACTCGAACGGCAGCACACCGCTCTTGGCATGTTTAAGCACCCGCTTGCCGAGCCACATCACCAGCCCCGTGCCGATCATCGCGGTGCCGGCGATGCCGAATACGAAGTACAGCCAGCGCACCACGATATTGGCGAATTGCCCCATGTGCAGATCCCAGAAGCCTTCGGTAATCAGCGATGGTGCGGCTTTGGCAGGGAGGCTGTCAGACAACAGCGCACCGCTGGTGGCATCGAAGACCAGGGTATCGCCTTGCTGGCGGGTCACTCGGTCATGGCCGTTACGGTAGAGAGTCGCTCTGGCATTGGCATCACCCGGATTGTCGATGGTCACCCGGGAAATCATGTTCTCGCCCCAGCGCTCGTCGGCCATGCTCAGCAACGAATCCAGGCGAATCAGCGGTGCCGCCACACCTTGCGCCTTGGGGGCCGCCGAGGCCGGGTACAACTCGTCATAGAAGGCTCTGGTGTTGTCACCGTAGGTGGTGATGATGCTCGCCGGCATCACCAGCGAGGCGAAGAACAACAGGCTGCTGTAGGTGATCATCAGGTGGAACGGCAGCACCAGAACGCCTAACGCATTATGGCCGTCCAGCCAGGAGCGCTGGCCCTTGCCGGGCCTGAAGGTGAAGAACTCCTTGAAGACTTTCTTGTGCACGATGATGCCGGTGATCAAGGCGATGAACATCACCATGGCCGCGATCGTGGTCAGCCAGCGGCCCCATGGGTAAGGCATTTCCAGTTGGTAATGGAAACGGTAGAAGAAATCACCGCCACGGGTTTCGCGTGCCTGTATTTCAGTGCCGGTCAGCGGGTCGAGGGTCACCCGCTCGAACTTGCCACGCTCACCCGGCTTGGCGGGCTTGCCGACCGCGACCACGTTCATCGTCGGATCGCGTTGTTCGGGCAGGTTGATGAACCAGCGCACGGCGCTCGGCGATTTCTCCTGCAGATAATCCTGGGCCACGCGGACACTTTGCGCGGAGTCCAGCGCCCGCACCTCAAGCTCCGGGGTCATCCAGTGAGTGATCTCGGCACGAAAGTACGACAGCGTTCCGGTCAGGAAAATCGCAAACAGCAGCCAGCCAAAGATCAGCCCGAGCCAGGTGTGCAACCAGGCCATGGCCTGACGCAAGCCCTCTTTCATGACAACCACCGCGTCGCAGCCCAGGCCGCCCCCAGCAATGCGCAAGGCAGCAGCGTGCCGACCCAGGCATGCCAGGCGCTGCGGCACGAGAAGCACCAGATGAACGCGCCCAGATACGCGAGAAACGACAACATCATCCCTGCCAGTACCGCCTCGGCACGGGGCAACGGCAGCCAGAGGGCCAGGCAGATGCTCGACAGCGAGGCCAGCAGGTAGCCACCGAATGTTGCGACAATAAAGCGTGAAGCCACGGCCAGCCGGTAAGCAACCGGGACGCCGGTCTGTTTCGGCCGGGGCGCGCGGGCTGCGGCCTTGGGCGCAGGGTTGGTAACGGTGCCGTCCATCTAAGGGGCTCGCGACAGAGATGAATAAGGATCCAGAACAGCATTCACAAGTGCCTGTTACTGGCCGGTCAAACACACCACACCCATAAAGAATGCGGAAAAAACCCGGCAATAGTAATGATAAATATTCTCACAAGCAAAAGAGTCTGACAGAATCGCCACCCTTTCTCGCTCGTCGTGGATTGTCTACGCCATGCCCATCGCCCAGCCCAGCGTAAACCAGACTGTCGCAGGCCTGTATCAGGAGCATCACGGCTGGCTGACCGGCTGGCTGCGGCGCCGCCTGGGGTGCCCGGACAATGCCGCCGACCTGGCCCAGGACACCTTCGTCAAGGTGCTGCTGGCCCGTGACACAGCGCAGTTGGTAGAGCCCCGGGCGTTCCTGACCACCATTGCCAAACGGGTGTTGAGCAATCACTACCGCCGTCAGGATCTGGAACAGGCCTGGTATCAGGCGCTGGCCGACTTACCCGAGTGCTACGCGCCGTCTGAAGAAGAGCGGGCAATCATCTTTGAGACCCTGGTCGAGCTTGATCGTCTGCTCGACGGTCTGGCCATGCCGGTCAGGCGCGCGTTCCTGCTGTCGCAGATCGACGGCCTGAGCCATGGTGAAATTGCTGCCCAGCTGGGCATCTCTATTGCCACGGTCAAACGCCACCTGAACAAAGCGGCGCTACGCTGCTATTTCGCGCTCTGAACATGAACGGCGAATCGCTCAATCGCTCCGACATCTCCCCCGCCGTGGCGCAGCAAGCGGTCGGCTGGCTGATTGAAATGCAGGACGGCGCGCTCAGCCCGACACGCCAGCTAGCCTGGCAACAATGGCTCAACGGCCATCCCGAGCATCAGCGTGCCTGGGCGCATATTCAGCGCGTCAATCAGCGCCTGGGCGGGCTGTCGTCGCCACTGGCCCATGCCACCCTCGGGGCGCCGAAGTCCGCCGGGCGGCGCCAGGCGCTGAAACTATTGATACTGCTGGGCGGCGGCAGTGCGCTGGGCTGGAGCCTGCGTGATGAGTTGCCGGTGCAGGCGTTGCTGGCTGACTATTCCAGCCGCGTGGGTGAGCAACGCAAAATCGCCCTGGACGACGGCAGCCAGTTGCAGTTGAACACCGCCAGTGCCGTGGATGTGCACTTTGATACGCAAGCGCGGCTGATTCGCCTGCGCCAGGGCGAACTGCTGATCAGCACCGCCGTCGATCATCGCCCGCTGAATCTATTGACTGCCGAAGGCCGCATCGAGGCTGGCAACAGCGCCAACCGCTTCAACCTGCGCCAGCTCAATGGCCGTACGCACCTGGCGTTGCTGGCCGGCAGCGTGCAGATCATCCCGCATGAGCATCCGGGGGCGCCGCTGCTGCTCAAGGCCCGTCAGCAAGTAAGTTTCGAAGCGAACGGCTGGGGCAAGGTGCAACCGGTGGATGCCGGCAACGGCGCCTGGGCCGACGGCATGCTGGTCGCTTCGCGCATGCGGCTGGCCGACTTTCTGCTGGAGCTGGGGCGTTACCGCCATGGCCGCCTCAAGTGCGACGAGCGTATCGCCGACCTGCTGATTTCCGGCAGTTACCCGCTGGCCGACAGTGAACGCATTCTCGACATGCTCGAAGTAGCACTACCGGTGAAGGTGCGGCGTTACACCCGTTATTGGGTGAGTGTGCAGGCCAACGTTTGAAGGCCGAAAAATAGATGAAAAAACCTGAGCCGTTTTGCCCGGCTCGCGTGACAGACAGGGAAAGCACCACTCAATCCTCATCAAAAGGACACCCCGAATGTCTGCCCGCCCTGCCCCTTTGCACCCATTGGTACGCACCCTGCGCCACGTCATCTTTGGTGCCAGCCTGGCGCTGACCGGTGTGTTGCCGGCCTACGCCGAAGCACCCGCCAAGACTTACCACATCGCCGCCAGCGAACTGGAAAGTGCGCTGAATCAGTTTGGCCGTGAGTCCGGCGTGCTGATTTCCTATGGCTCGCAATTGACCAATGGCCTGCGCAGTCAGGGCCTGCAAGGCCAGTACACACCGCAACAGGGGCTGGCCGCGTTGCTGCAAGGCACCGGCCTGCAAGCCCAGGCCGATGGCCAGGGCGGTTTCACCCTGCAAGCGGCCAGCCCGGCAGTCAGCGGCCCGATCGAACTGGGCGCGTCGAGCATCGTCGGCGACTGGTTGGGCGAAGCCAAACAAGACAACGTTTTCGAGCATGCCGGTGCCCGTGATGTGATCCGCCGTGAGGAATTTGAGCGCAGCGGTGCCAGCAGTGCCCGCGAAGTGCTCAACCGCATTCCCGGCGTCAACGCCCCGGAGAACAATGGCACCGGCAGCCACGATATGGCGCTGAACTTCGGCATTCGTGGTCTCAACCCGCGCCTGGCGGCACGCTCCACGGTATTGATGGATGGCATCCCGGTGCCGTTCGCGCCCTATGGCCAGCCGCAGTTGTCGCTGGCACCGGTCAGCCTCGGCAACATGGACGCGGTGGACGTGGTGCGTGGCGGCGGCGCGGTGCGCTATGGCCCGCAGAACGTCGGCGGGATCGTCAACTTTGTGACCCGTGCGATCCCCGATGAGCCGACCGTCAAAGCCAGCGTGCAGACCCAGGTCAGCCCGTCGTCCAGCCAGGACGGCTTGAAAACCACCGGCAACCTGCTGGCCGGTGGCACCGCTGAAAACGGCCTGGGGGGCGCGATTCTGTACTCCGGCGTGCGCGGCAGCGACTGGCGCGAGCACAGCGATACGCAGATCGACGACCTGATCCTCAAGGGCAAGTACCAGATCGATGAGGCCAACAGCCTCAACGCCATGGCCCAGTACTACGAAGGTGAAGCCGACATGCCCGGTGGCCTGAGCACGGCGGCCTACAAGGAAGATCCGTACCAGTCGACACGCCTGAAAGACAAGTTCTGGGGCCGCCGCACGCTGGTGAACTTCGGTTACCGCTATGAGCAAGACGCCCGGGTATTCACTGCCAATACGTTCTTCACCAAGACCCTGCGCAGTGGCTATCTCGACCAGGCTTCGTTCGTCTCGCTGTCGCCGCGCGAGTATTGGGTGCGCGGCCTGGAAACCCGCTTCTCACAAGGTTTCGCACTGGGCGAAAGCTGGCATGAAGTCGGTGTGGGCTATCGCTATGTCAACGAAGCGGGCCATGAGTTGCGCTTTCGCGAACCGGTGACCGGCGCCCTGCCGACCACCGCCAGCCGCAACGACCGTGATACCCGCGGCGCCACCGAAGCCAATGCGTTCTACATCGACGACCGTATCGACATCGGCAAATGGACCATCACGCCGGGCATCCGCTACGAGATGATCGACACCGCGCAGACGAACAAGCTGACCAGCGTCAAATACCAGGGCGATTACAATACCGCGCTGCCGGCCCTGAACGTGGTGTATCACGTCACTGACGAGTGGAACCTGTATGCCAACACCGAAGGCTCGTTCGGCAGCGTGCAGTACAGCCAGATGCCCAACCGGGTCGCCGGTGGCGAAGTCAAACCCGAGAAAGCCCGCACCTGGGAGCTGGGCACGCGTTACGACAATGGCCCTCTGCGGGCCGAGATCGGCGTGTTCCTGATCAACTTCGACAACCAGTACGAGAGCAACCAGACCAACGACAGCGTGATCGCCCGCGGCGAAACCCGTCATCAAGGTATCGAGACCAGCGTCAACTACGCGCTCGACGCGCTCAACCCGGCGCTGGCCGGCTTCGACGTCTACGCCAGCTACGCCTATGTTGACGCGACCATCCGCGAAGACGGGCCGAACAAGGGCAATCGTGTGCCGTTCTCGTCCAAACACAAAGGTACGCTGGGCCTGAGCTATACCGAAGGTCCATGGAAGCTCAATCTCGACAGCGCGTTCCAGAGCGACCAATTCGCTGACAACGCCAATACCTCAGCCGAAAGCGCCGACGGCAGCACCGGACGGATTCCGGGTTACATGCTGTTCAGCACCCGCGCCGCCTATGATTTTGGCCCGAAACTGTCTGACCTGAACGTGGCAGTAGGGGTGAAGAACATCTTCAACCGCGAGTACTACACCCGCTCGTTCGACGACAACAACAAGGGCAAATACGTGGGCGAACCACGCACGATTTACCTGCAGACTTCAGTGGCATTCTGACGCAGCTCGTCTCCAGGCGCAGGAGCGGCTTTAGCCGCGAATTTAGGTTTTTTTGCCGAATTTAGCGGCTGAATCCGCTCCTGTGGAGACAGATCTTAAGCCATATGAATTTTTTGCAGCGAAATATTTCTTCCACACAGGGGCTTGAAATATGAATCGATTAGCGCCAACACTGTGATTGAGCGCGGCCGAAATGTGACTGATTGCTCAGGAGCAAACGTGCCGCCTCGCTCAAGCACGAGTTAGCCCTAGTAAGGATCGACTATGCAAATCCAGGTCAATAGCGACAACCACATCGAAAGCAGTGTCCGACTGGAGAGTTGGGTTCGTTCTACCCTTGAAAGCACGCTCGAACGCTACGACGATTACCTCACTCGCGTTGAAGTCCATCTGCGCGATGAAAACGGCGACAAATCCGGCCCTGATGACATTCGCTGCCAGATCGAAGCTCGCCCCAAAGGCCATCAGCCTATTTCCGTGACCAGCAAAGCCGGCTCTGTCGATCAGGCCGTTGAAAGTGCTGCGACCAAACTCGACAGTGCCCTGGAGCATCTGATCGGCAAATTGCGTGACAAACACCGTAGCGCTGCGCAAAACGGATTCCCGCTGGCATCTGAAAACACCGATGCTCTGTTGCAGGAAGAATTCCTCGAAAAAGAACAGGAAAAAGAAGCCGAAAAACTGGTCTGATCAATTCACCGAGCAGCCAGAAGCGGGCCCGCAAGGCCCGCTTTTTTGTGCCTGCGATTTACCGGCACCGTTGGTCGCAACTGGCTTGAAGCATGCATGCTGTTACGTCGTCTGCGGCATCAAACCGGTCGCTCATGTGCCACTGCATCATGAACATTACCGCTACCTTGCCATGACGGCCAATTGCTGACCGCTTATCCGTCGCTGAGAACCAAAGGATATGAGCCCGGTCAACTTATGCAGAATCCATGAGCAGGTACCGATGATGGACACCCCCGACAATCCCTTTCAGTTGATCACTGACACGTTTGCCCCGCAGTACCGGGTGAACCTCAGCATTCAAGGGCTGGATGGCAGCATCATGCTGACCCTGTCGAACGAGTCTGGCGTGGTCGCCAAGCGGCTGATCAGCCCGCAGCAGCGCAATGAACCCAAACGCCTGCAGCGGCTGATAGAAAGCGTGCAATTCGGCATTGCCATCGAACAGGGCCACAGCGCCGTGACTCTCCTTGAAGCCATGACCGACCAGGACCGCCTCAAGCAACTTGCAGCGCCAGCTCCACAGCGCAACTGGCTGAGCAACCGCCCAAGCCTGGCGGTCGGCGTCTGAAACCATGCTCCATAACAAAGCCCGCTGCTCCAACAGCGGGCTTTTGCTAAAGGTGATCGTGCCTCACTTCTCCGTCACGTTATCGCCCACCTCTTCTCCCGAGGCATCGATCGCCTTGCTCGACGGGAATTGATAGGACGCATAACGCACCGCCAGCACCGACAGCGCCAGGAAGAAAATACCGCCACACAGGTACAACAGACCGATGTCCGGCGCCTTGTGGTGGGACACGTCGCCAATCAGGTAGCGGGTCAGCGCGGTGATGGCGATGTACAGCAGAAAGCGGATTGGCAGGTGGTTGGTCTTGAAGTAAATCCCGACCATCGCCCCCAGCTCCAGATAGATGAACAGCAGCAGGATGTCATCGACACTGGCGTGGCGTTTGTCGACCATGTCCATGAACGCCATGATCGAAGCCCATGCCGTCACGGCGCCAATGGCAAACAGACCGAGATAGTGAAACCCCTCCACCAGCAGGTTGCCGATGGAGTTGGCACCATCGTGCATACGTTTACGGCTGTTGTTCGCCCATTTCATGCTCTGTTTCCTTAAAAACCAATCACAGTGTTGGCGCGGGCTTTGTAAAGCAGGAACAAGGCCATATCCAGTCCTTTGGGCGCGGTCAGTTGTCGCAAGGCAAAGCTTTGCCTATAAAAAGTGGTGTCTGGAAAAGAATGCACGGGCCACTTTCCACAAACGCAAAGATGGCTTATTCTTACCACTGTATAAAAATACAGTTAACCCATATCTGTCTGGAAGGCTTGTGAGGTGGTGAATGGCCGTCGAAGTGGTATACCGCAGCAGCCGAGATCTGGAGCGCCTGTTCATGGATAAAGCCGAAGCTGATCGTCATGACAAGATGCTCGAACTCGCCGAGTTGCTGGCAACAGTGTTGAGCAAAGCCGTACCTTCGCTGAGCGAAGATCAGGTAGAAGAGGCCGGTATCTACATGGCCAAGAACCGTGATGTATTCGCCCGCGCCTTCAAGAGCCAGCCGGACGCCTTGAACGAGCTGTTCAATGATGCCGAATCCGAGTGACGGTTTGGCGACACGGTTGATCCGTCAGCGTCACACTGGCTGACGGATCAACTGGCCATGGCCGTTACTCAGGCTGCTCCAGAGCCTGCACCAGCGCTTTGAAGAACCGCGCGGCCTCGCCGCCAGTCACTGCCCGGTGATCGAAAGACAGCGATAACGGCAGGATTGGATGAATCACCACAGCCCCGTCAACCGCCACCGGTTCATCACGAATGCCACCGGCGCCGAGTATCGCCACCTGTGGCGGCACCACGACCGGGTTGGCGTAGCGGCCGAACAAGGTGCCGAAGTTCGACAGGGTGATGGTCGCGCCCATCATTTCCTGAGGCGGAATAGAGCGCGCCTTGACGTCTGCACGCAACCGGCTCAGCCCCTCCTTAAGGTCATCCGCCTGGCGATTGCCCACATCACGCAACACCGGCACGAACAAGCCATCCGGCGTGTCCACGGCAATGCCCAGGTCCAGATGCTCGTGCTGGCGAATCGACAATGACTTGCCATCGAACCAACTGTTGAGCACCGGCTCGACCTTGCACGCCTCAGCCATGGCCTTGCCCAGCCGCACCAACGGGTCACGGGCCTTGTCCCAGCGATGCAGGTCAGCATCGGCATACAGGGTCACTGGCACCACTTCAGCATGCGAGCGAGCCATATTGATCGCCATGCTGCGCCGTACGCCGCGCAGCTTCTGGCCACCAAAGCGGTCACGCTCGGCCTGGGCGGCGCGTTCAACATCGGCGCGGCTGATCAGCCCGTCGCCACCAGTACCTGTCAGGCTGGCCAGTTCTACCCCCAATTGCCGGGCCAGTTGGCGGACTGCCGGCGTGGCGCGGGTGGCCAGGTGTTCACGGGTAGAGGGCGCCGCGCCGACAAAGAATTGATCCTCAAGGCTGCCACCGGCTTCAAGCTTGCCCACCACCGTACCGTTATCGCCCTCGCCTTCAAAGCCGATCAACGGTTCGCCCACATGCAGAATGTCGCCATCGCCACCAAACAGTTTACCTACCACGCCGTCATAGGGCGCCGGAATGTCCACCAGCGCCTTGGCAGTCTCAACCGATACCAGCAACTGGTCAGCCTTTACGCTATCGCCCACCTTGACGTGCCACTGCACCACTTCGGCTTCTTGTAAACCTTCGCCCAGATCGGGCAGTTTGAAAAATTTCATCGCAAACCTCCTCGGGTCTCAGGCGTATTCCAGCGCGGTGTCACAGGCGTGAAGAATGTCCTCGACACCAGGCATGTACAGCTGTTCCAGCCGGTACAGCGGCGGCGGGATGTCCGGGGCGGTGACGCGCTGGATCGGCGCATGCAGGTCGAGCAAGGCCCGTTCGTAAAGGCTGGCGGCGATCTCGGCGCCGACCCCGCAGGAACGCGGCGCCTCGTGAACAATCACACAGCGGCCAGTCTTGCGCACCGATGCTTCCAGAGTGTCGAGGTCCAGTGGCTTGATGCACGCCACATCAATGACTTCCGCCGACACCCCGCGCTCGGCCAGCGCCTGGGCGGCCTGCAGGGTCTCATGCACACTGGCGCCCCAACTCACC
Source organism: Pseudomonas sp. StFLB209 (assembly GCF_000829415.1). NCBI lineage: Bacteria > Pseudomonadati > Pseudomonadota > Gammaproteobacteria > Pseudomonadales > Pseudomonadaceae > Pseudomonas > Pseudomonas sp. StFLB209. The sequence continues at coordinate 827,014 of NZ_AP014637.1, forward strand.
AGGGTGATATCGCTGCCCTCACGCAGGGTGAAGCAAGTGTCCAGAGGCAGGCGTTTGCCGTCATCGACCAGTGCTTGCGGGTTCATGCGATAGAGCCGGGTCGGCTCCAGGAAAATCACCGGGTCCGGGTCGTCGATAGCGGCCAGCAGCAGCCCGTAAGCGCGAGCCGGCGAAGAAGGAATCACCACGCGTAGACCGGGAATGTGCGCAAACAGCGCCTCGGTGCTTTCACTATGGTGTTCCGGGGCACGAATACCCGCGCCCATTGGCGCACGCAGCACCATCGGGCAGGTCAGCCGGCCACGGGTACGGTTGCGCAGCCGGCTGGCATGGGACACCAGATGTTCCATGGCCGCATAGATAAAGCCCAGAAACTGGATTTCCAGCACCGGCTTGAGGCCCTGCGCCGCCATGCCCACGGCCAGACCGCCAAGCATGGTTTCGGCCAGCGGCGAGTCGATCACGCGCTTGAAGCCAAAGCTCTCGCGCAGCCCTTGTGTGGCACGGAACACCCCGCCATTGACCCCGACATCTTCGCCCAGCACCACAATGTTTTCGTCTTCTGACATGGCCCGGTGCAAGGCCAGGTTGACCGCTTCGAGCAAGGTGATTTTTTCATTACTCATGGTGTTCGCCTCCGCCACGCCGTGCGACCCGCTCCAGGAACCACTCACGCTGCTCGGCCAAGGCTGCCGGCCAGCGGGCATAGACGTGGTCCATCGCCGAAATGGCAGGTTGCAGCTCATGCGCCTCATAAGCATTGACCGCCTCCTGGATCAGCGCCTGGCACTCGCTGACCAGCGCCTGCTCACGGCCTTCGTCCCAGATGCCCTGGACGGCCATGAAACTCTGCAGACGCTTGATCGGCTCTTCGTTCCAGGCCTGGCGCACTTCATCAGCCGAACGGTAACGGGTGGCATCGTCGGCCGTGGTGTGGTCACCCAACCGATAACTCAGGCATTCCAGCACCACCGGGCCCTTGCCCTTGCGCGCCCGGTCGAGCGCCACCTGCATACGGTCGTAGACCGCGAGGATGTCGTTGCCATCGACCTGTTCACCCTGAAAGCCGGCGCCTATGGCCTTTTGCGCCAGGGTCGGTGCGCCGCACTGAATGCGCCGCGGCACAGAAATCGCCCACTGGTTGTTATTGATCACGAACACCACCGGCAACTGCCAAGCGCCAGCCACATTAAGCGCTTCTAGAAAGTCGCCCTTGCTGGTCGCGCCGTCACCACAGGTGGTGACCGCCACTCGATGCTCGCCACGCACCTTGAAGGCGCTGGCCACGCCACAGGCATGCAGCGCCTGGGTCGCAATCGGCACGCACAGCGGAAAGTCCTGGGCGACGCTGGGCTCGGCGTAGGCGCTACCGCGCTCGTCACCGCCCCAATACAGCAAAATCTCATCCATGCGCACCCCGCGCATCAGTTGCACGGCGGTGTCGCGGTAGTAAGGCACCAGCACGTCTTCGCCGCGCATCAGGCTGCCAATGGCCACGCCGATGGCTTCCTGACCAAGACACGGGGCAAAGGTGCCGATCCGGCCAGTGCGTTGCAAAGCGATGGTTTTCTGATCGAACAGCCGGGTCAGGACCATCTGCCGATAGAGGCGGGTCAGCAGATTGAAGTCGTCAGCCCAGGCGGGTAAAGGGGCAGTCAGTTGGCCGTCGGGGGCCAGGTAGCGGGTGTACGCCAGCTCACTCTTGTTATTGGACATTGCCTACTCCAGACACGCAGGTCATGCGTGATAGTCGTGGTTCGCGGCTTGTGGCTGCATGGAACCGTCGACAGCACCGGGTAATGGCGCCAGCCGACACTCATAAGGTGTTATGCCAAGGCCTGAGTGCTGCGCGCTTGGGAATCGGCATAGACCTATGTCAATCGTAGTCCGGTTCGGAAAATATGCGCGCTGGTGCTTGCGTCGAGATCCGCACGAGGCCTGATTCAGCGCACAACTTTTGAAAGCATTTAAACGCCGTGCTGAATGCATCTGGCGCTGGACGAATATTGACCAGAGGACTAAAACAGAGGCGTGTCTGCAAACAATCACTGGGGGAACGGTCATGACGCCACGCCAACACTGCCTGAGGTGTTTGCAACGGACCCCGCCTGCGGTGTTCGAAGCCGCGCTATGGATCGGCGCCGAACACGACCCGACGTTTCTTCCCGACCATATCAATGACGATATGGATCATCTGCTGCACGACATCAGCGTTGCATTGCCGGCGTTGCCGGCGGCAGAACTTGCCCAGCCACTGCTGCGTGAAATGAGCCATCTGGGCTTTCAGCGTGACGAATGGAACCCGCCCAAAGCCGAGTCTGCCCTGCTGCACCGGATCATCCAGCGGCGTCGCGGTCAGCCCTTGGGTATCGCCCTGATCGCAATGGAAATCGCACGACGCTTGAACATCGAGCTCGAAGGGGTGAATTTTCCCGGACACTTCCTGCTGCGCGTGCCGGGTGCCGATCATGTACTCGACCCATGCAATGGCCGACGCCTGTATCCCAAAGATTGCCGTGAGCTGCTGGTCCGCCAGTTCGGCCCGGACATGCCGCTGCGCGCCGAACACATGATGCGCGCCAGCCCTTTGAGCCTGTTACAGCGCATGTCACGCAACCTGCGTCACCTGCATCAGATCAACGACGACTTTCTGGCCTCGCTGATGGATGCCAACCGGATCATGGAACTGGGCCAGGCGACCAGCAGCGACCACATGGCCCGCGCCAGCCTGTACCAGACCCTCGACTGTCCGCAGGCGGAACGCTTCGACCTCGAGCATGCCCTGCTGCTGAGCGAAGACCCGTTGCAACGCCTGCGGCTGACCGAGCGTCTGAGCCAGCTGCCGGCCAGCCGCCTGCATTAAGGCGCCGTGGCATTGCGCGTCACCGGCCTCGTGCCGTTGCGCTCCTGTGCCTTGATCTTGACCATCTCCGGGCTATCGCCGGACTCGGCAAACACCCGCAGGTTCTGGACGATGTGAATGGTGCGGATGTAATCGGGCAACAGCGCCTCGGCATAGCGATCACCCCAGAGTGTTTTCTCCTTCATCTCGACGATGCGCTGGGCCAGAAACTCCAGAGCATTGATCGGCTGATCGGCATTGATCACCTTGCCATTCTTGTCGAACTCCGCCCCGGCGCGGCTCATCAGGTCGGCAGTCAGGTTGTCGATCAGCCCGAACTTGTACAACACCATGCCGGCTTTGCTGAGCTCTTTGGGAGTGATCTGTTCAGGATTGAAGTCCTTGAACAACGGCTTCATTCGTTGCCGCTCCATGGCCGGGGTATTGAGTGCAATCGCGTTTTCACCGATTTCACGTAGTACCTGTCGGGCCTGTTCAGAAGAAGCGACGGGGGCGGTTTCGCGTGCCTTGGGCGTTCTGATCTCGACTTGCGGCATTTCACCCCATATGGAACTCACCATGAGAGCACTCCTGATCGCTAAAAGGATTCTCCTGTTCTATCGGCGCTTAGTACTTTTCGTGAACGCCACTTTTAAAATCAAGACCGTACGTACAGCCCCGCCAGAAACTTCCCACGCAAAAACCCAGCCCACAATAAAAACCACCTGAACACGAAGCATGCCAAGTCTTTTGATAAGCACTGCACAACATCTAAAATCGAAGAATATTCCTACTAAATCTTCAGAGAGCGGACTACAACATTTTTTCGGAGAATATGTTTAAAGATAAATTATCTCTCGACGCAAATAATTGCGTTGATCTATCCCCCGCCCACTGATGGGCCTGCAGCGCGAATAAAAACAAGGCATAAAAAATGAAAAAAGCACTGTTCATCACATTGATTCTCGCATCGACTTACGGCCACGCCGCCCAAGACCGCATTGAAAAAGTCGCCAATCCCGGACAAATCAACATTGTAAAGGACGGTAGTAGCGTCTCTCTCTTTTACATTCGGGTTTCAGACTTCCCGAAAGGAGTCGGAAGCAAGCCCAAAAAACTGAGCAAGATCGAGTGGCACACAACTCATTACCCGGAAAACCTGAATGAAAAGGTCGAGCTTTGCTATTACCCACACGGCAGTACAACGGTAGAACTCTGTGAAAATATTAGCCCCAATGCCTCTGACCATACCGAAATCTTCAACCAGCATGTCTTTGACTACTACTCTCGAGCAATGATCAGGCACAAGATAAAGGGAGGAAAAAAACCTGGGCGACCTGCCGGACAAGACAAAATTGTTTTCCATTATACCTATTGACTCACCCCGAGGCCCGGTAGCTTTACCGGGCTTCATTCACAAGTAGTGCCACCAAAAATCTCACAAGGGTGCTCCCTTCATCAATGAGTAATCACAATGATAAGAATCAATGGCGATACCTCATCCGTCACCCGAACAACATCGCAGCCAGTGCCCACAAGCTCTGATACCGGAAATATAGAGAAATTCGAACGCTCGCCCCATGAATCAAATACTTTCTCAAGTCTCGCCCAACAACTGAGTGCAGCGGCCACGCACGCTTTAAACCGAGAGAGTCGCCTCACAAACGATGAGGTAAAAGCCGAATCTCATCGTTTAGTTTTACAACTTACTGACCGTAATGACCAAGGCCACCAAACCAGATCAGTGGACGGGATGACTGCCACACTATCGGAGCAAGCGCGTCGAGCAGTAAATTTTCTTGCCGGCAAAGGCAGTAATCCGTTTCAGGGTCTACCCAACAGCAGCCTGACACTGATTATCTGGGACGACAGCCAGACGTTCAGCCTGAGTGAGCGCAAGGCTGCCTGGCAAGAATACAAAGCGTTGCAAGGTGCGCAGCAGCAAACGTTCGTGCGCGCGGCACAAATGGAACTGAGCGTACACGGCCGGATTGGTGACACGACACGCCAGGCGCAGAATCACTTCAGACAACTGTCGGCCATGGCGCAAGCACAATACCCGGAAGATTATGCCCAGCGTCTGGAGTCGATTGGCAGTCAGAAGAACCTTTCAGATAAGCTTGAGCACGATAAGACGGACACTGGCCGCTTAATCGAGCAGATGTTCACATCAGACCGTTCTGAGCCAAAAACAACTGAAATCTCAGCGACCGTGGTTACATCTGGAAAGTCAGCTAATGCGCAGCAAAAAACTGGCTATCAAACGTTGATATTGCGTCTGTATGGCAATTTTGAACATCCATTGATCGAGCCCGGCCAGCGCAGAAGCGAAGTCAATATGCGGCGTGGCACCTATGACTTTCTGACCAAAGAAGATCGTACCCTAGTAGCCGATATGTATGAGTACAGTCAGCGACAAGGCGTCGATCTAAAGTTTGTCGATGACTTGGCCTATGACCTCGCGGAGTATCGACAGTTGGACAATGGCCGGGTTTTGATCAACCAGAATCACATTAACAAATTTGATCGTGATGGGTATCGGATTTCATTCAGCCACAACAAAGAAAATGCTCTGACAATCAAAAACATCCTGAACAGCACTCATTTCAAAAGCACTCGTCTTGATAAGGGTTTTCTAAAATTCGCATTTGATCCCGGCTTCCAGCCTTACAGCAACGGCAGTGATCTGCAGTTCATGGCACAGATGATCAACCACTTTTCAGCGCAAGGCACTGAACATGACCAGCTCGATCGCCGTTTCGAGAAATATGATCGGGATACGCGTATCAAAGACAAGATCGTACACAGGTCCAGCACCGTTCAGCGCCAACCGTTACCGGAGCCCGACTACGCCCATAACAACGGCGTCTGGACCATCACGCCCAAAGGCAAAGCCGCCGGCTACGTCATGGATCCGCTGACCGGCACTCCCATGCTGGCCAAGCCGAGTGCCAACGCCGAGAGCAAGCCCGGCCATGTTCTAGACGGCTTTTTCGACACCGCAAGCAACAAGCGCAGCCTGCTGACCCCCTTCAACCTGTGGTTCATGAAATACAAACTGCAGGGCCGGGTACGCAGGCCCTGAGTCTGGAGCAGGCCCGCCGTCAGGCGAGTTTGCCAATCAGCTCAGCCAGCCAAGGCTCGGCGTCGGTGTCCGGGGTGACGCTCTCACTGGCATCCAGGCGCAGCATAGGCTGCACCTCATTGACGCCCAGCTCGCCGAACAACTCGCGCAGTTGTTCGCCACCGCCACAGAACGTGTCATCGTAGGCGCTGTCACCCAGCGCGATCACTGCGCCCGGCAGGCCGCGCAGGCTGGCGGGCAGTTCATCGCGCAGCTGGTAGTACAGATCCTGGATATTGTCGGGCAGTTCACCCATGCCGGTGGTGGAGGTCACCGCTAACAACGCCTGAGGGGCAAAGCCCAGCAGTTCGGCCTGGGTCAGGCGCGAATTGAGCAGCACTTCGTGGCCGGCACTGCGCAGCAGGCCGCTGGCATGCCGGGCAACGTCTTCTGCTGCGCCGAAGACAGAACCGCAAAGGATGGCAATTTTCATAAGTAGTCCCATGACCCGGTAAAAATTCAGGCATTATGCACCATCACGTCGGCCTGTTTGTTCAGCCAGGATGCAAAGCATGACTTGCCGACTTTAATGATGAGCACCGGGCCTGCGTTCTGACGTACGGTCAGCCCCCTCAAAACCATGTGATCCGGGCCTGAGACAGAATCGCCGGTGCTTTACGACCAACGGTATGAACATTACCGGGAATCAATGGTCTCCTTACACAATTGCGGACTCGTCCGAGCTTCGATATGAACCCTGACGCCTTACTGACGCAGGATGAACTGGATTTCATCCTGGACATGCAGCACAACCCGAAACTCAATGTGCGTGACAACACGCGCAATTTGATGATGAACGGTGGTGCCCAGATTCAGGAACTGTTGGCGCGCTTGGCGGCGAGCGAGCAGGTGACCATCCAGGCGCAGTTCAATAACCAGCAGATGACCTTCCCGCTTCATCTTGTGGAAGACGAGTTCCATGCCTTGCACCTTGAGCTGGGCACGCCGAGTATCTACGAAGAAGGCCCGCAGATTCGCCCATGGCGTCTGATATTGCCCAAACCACAGCCGCTGGAAACCGAGGATGGTGCGCTGACGGCCCTGTGGATACACGAAATATCCTTTAAAGGCGTATTACTGGAGCAGCGCCGCCCCGGTGATTTCCCCCAGCGTTTTTCAGCCTGGTTCGCCCCTGATGATTACGAGCCGATACCGTTGCGCGGCCGTTTCGAACGCCTGACCGAAAATGGCATGGCAGCCTATCGGCTGAGCCAGAGCAATCCGTTGCATGCCGAGCGCCTGCGCCAGTACATGCTTCATGAGCATCGCAAGGCCAATCCCGACCTGCACGCCTGAACATACCTTGGGCGCGAACTCAGCCGACCCAAACTCCCTCTGGATTGTTTTGCAAATTCAGGAATAATCCTTGCTTGCTTTCAAGCGAAGCCGTCGCGGTTCCACCACCCCGGAGCCATGACTTGTGCGCGTCCCTACCCGGGAGGCTCATGCATCTATTGGAGATACACAATGTCTACTGCTCCCGTCACCTTGATGGTGGCCCGCCGTGTGACCCACGGTCGCTATCAGGAGTTAATCGCCTGGCTGCATGAAGGCGAACGCCTGGCCACTGATTTTCCCGGTTACCTCGGCTCTGGGGTGTTGGCACCGCCACCGGGCGATGATCAATTTCAGATGATATTCCGCTTCACCGACGCGCAGACCATGCACGCCTGGGAGCATTCTGCGTCACGACGCGCCTGGTTGGTGCGCGGCAGCGGCCTGTTCGACAGTCCATCGGAGCAGCGCGCCAACGGTATCGCCGGCTGGTTTGGCAGCGCCGGTACACGCCCGCCGCGCTGGAAACAGGCCGTGGCCATCTGGCTGGCATTTTTCCCAGTGTCGCTGCTGTTCAATTATGTTCTCGGACCGCTGCTGAGCCAGCTTGAACTGATGCCACGCATCATGCTCAGCACCCTGATGCTTACACCGTTAATGGTCTATCTGTTCATTCCACTGTCGACCCGCCTGCTGTCCAGCTGGCTCAATGACAGCCCGCAGCGCAGCAATCGCGCCGGATCGACGGCTCCGCACTGAGAGACCACCCACCACGCCTGGAGCCGGCACAGCCCTCCAGGACGTGCAAGCCTGCCCCGCAGGTTGTACAGCGCACGGCATTGGTATAACTTCGCTCGTTACACCAGTTTCCAACCTGTACGCAGATGTGATCCTTGTATCTCATCCTGCTGCGCAGATCTGACTCCGTGAGCTGTCCATGGCCTCCACTGCACCGATACTGATCACCGGCGCCAGCCAGCGCGTCGGCCTGCACTGTGCGCAGCGCCTGCTCGAAGAAGGTCAGGCGGTGATCATCAGTTACAGAACGCCACGACCTGCAGTCGAGCAGTTGCGTGCGGCAGGGGCTGTTACCCTGCACGCCGATTTTTCGTCGCAGACCGGCATCATGGCGTTTATCGACACCCTGAAGCAGCACACCGACTGCCTGCGGGCCATTGTGCATAACGCTTCAGAGTGGCTGGCCGAAACACCGGGGGACGAGGCCGAGGTCTTCACCCGGATGTTCAACATTCACATGCTTGCGCCCTACCTGATCAACCTGCATGGGGCCAGGCTTTTGCAACGCAGTGCGGTCGCCGACATCGTGCATATCAGCGATGACGTGACCCGCAAGGGCAGCAGCAAGCACACCGCTTACTGTGCCAGCAAGGCTGGCCTGGAAAGCCTGACCCTGTCGTTCGCCGCGCGCCTGGCGCCGCAGATCAAGGTCAACGGCATTGCCCCGGCGCTGCTGATGTTCCAACCCGATGACGACGCGGCATACCGCGCCCAGACCCTGGCCAAGTCGGCCCTGGGCATCGAGCCTGGCCCGGAGGTGATCTATCAGAGCCTGCGCTACCTGCTCGACACGCCCTACGTGACCGGCACCACCCTGACCGTAAACGGCGGACGGCATCTCAAGTAAGCCGCCCCGAGGACCCTGAAATGAGCGAACCCCTGTCACAGCAGTACCGAGACATTCTCGTGGGCCTGGGCGAAGATCCGCAGCGTGAAGGCCTGCTCGATACCCCCAAGCGGGCCGCCAAGGCCATGCAGTACCTCTGCCACGGCTACAATCAGAGCCTGGACGAAATCATCAATGGCGCGCTGTTTGCCTCGGACAACGACGAGATGGTGATCGTCAAGGACATCGAGCTGTACTCGTTGTGTGAACACCACCTGCTGCCCTTCATCGGCAAAGCTCATGTGGCCTATATTCCCACCGGCAAGGTCCTGGGCCTGTCGAAGATCGCCCGGGTGGTGGATATGTTCGCCCGCCGCCTGCAGATCCAGGAAAACCTGACCCGACAAATCGCCGAAGCCATCCAGAGCGTCACCCAGGCCGCCGGTGTGGCGGTGGTGGTCGAAGCGCAGCACATGTGCATGATGATGCGCGGTGTCGAGAAACAGAATTCACTGATGAACACTTCAGTCATGCTCGGTGCATTCCGTGAGTCGAGCACCACGCGCATGGAGTTTCTGCAACTGATCGGACGGAGCAAGGGCTGATGGCGAAACTGGAACCAGGCACCGCGCGCATCCGGGTCAAGGACCTGCGCCTGCGCACATTCATCGGCATCAACGAAGACGAGATTCTCAACAAGCAGGACGTGCTGATCAACCTGACGATCTGCTACCCGGCCCAGCAAGCGGTGCGCGACAACGACATCGATCACGCGCTGAATTACCGCACCATCACCAAGGCAATCATCCAGCACGTCGAAGGCAATCGCTTCGCCCTGCTCGAACGCCTGACCCAGGAAGTCCTGGATCTGGTGATGAGTAATGAAGCGGTGACCTACGCCGAGGTTGAAGTCGACAAACCTCACGCCCTGCGTTTTGCCGAGTCGGTGTCGATCACCCTCTCTGGCCAGCGCTGATATCATCGCGCGCTTCAACGGAGCCCATCATGACCGAGCCACAATTGACCGAACAGCAACGCCTGGAACTCGAAGCGGCCGCCTTCCGCCGCCTGGTTGCCCATCTGGACAGCCGCAAGGACGTGCAGAACATCGACCTGATGAACCTCTCGGGTTTTTGCCGCAACTGCCTGTCGAAGTGGTACAAGGCCGCCGCTGACGAGCGCAGCATCGAGGTCAGCCTCGACGACGCCCGCGAGGTGGTCTACGGCATGCCGTACAACGAGTGGAAATCGCTTTACCAGAAACAAGCCAGTGCCGAGCAACTTGCGGCCTTCAAGGAACCCAAGCATGACTGATCTGAACACCCTGCGCGCCAGCCTGCGCAGCGGCCAACACGCATTCGCAGAGACCCTGGCATTCATTGCCGAAGGCTACGACTACCAGCCACAGGCCTTCCGCAATGGCGAGGTGGAAAACGTTGCCGGGCAGAACGAGGGTTCGTGCAAGACCCTGGGCCTGGCCCTGCTTGAAGGGCTGAGCGACGAAGAAGCCCTGCTGGCCTTCGGCGAACACTATCGCTCGGTACAGGCCACTCCTGAAGGCAGCGACCACGGCAATATTCGCGCCCTGATTGCCCATGGCCTGGCCGGCGTGAAGTTCGAAGCCGAACCGCTCAAGCGCAAAGCCTGATCTGCGCCGCTGAAGCGGCTCTTACGGGCGCGCAAGGCACAAAAAAACCGGCTATCGAAGCCGGTTTTTTTGTGGGTCAGACGCAATCAGAACGAGGCGTTGGCCAGGCCGTCCAGGTAGCGTTCGACGTCCAGGGCCGCCATGCAGCCGGCACCGGCCGAGGTGATCGCCTGACGGTACACGTGGTCAGCCACGTCGCCCGCCGCGAACACACCCTCGACACTGGTCGCCGTGGCATTGCCTTCACGGCCGCCATTAACCACCATGTAGCCGTCCTTGAGCGCCAGTTGGCCTTCGAACAGCGAGGTGTTCGGTGTGTGGCCGATGGCGATGAACACACCGTCAACCTTCACATCTTCCTGACTGCCGTCGTTGTTCTTCAAGCGCGCACCGGTCACGCCCATGTTGTCGCCCAGCACTTCGTCCAGGGTCGCGTTGAGCTTGAGTTCGATCTTGCCCTCGGCGACGCGGGCGTGCAGCTTGTCGATCAGAATCTTCTCAGCGCGGAAGGTATCGCGGCGGTGTACCAGCGTGACCTTGCTGGCGATGTTGGCCAGGTACAGGGCTTCTTCCACAGCGGTATTGCCACCGCCGACCACCGCCACAGGCTTGTTGCGGTAGAAGAAACCATCACAGGTCGCACAGGCCGAAACGCCCTTGCCCATGAATGCTTCTTCGGACGGCAGGCCCAGGTAGCGGGCGCTGGCACCGGTGGCGATGATCAGCGCGTCGCAGGTATAGGTGCCGCTGTCGCCCTTGAGGCTGAACGGTTTGCCGGCCAGGTCCACAGAGTTGATGTGGTCGAAGACGATCTCGGTCTCGAAGCGCTCGGCGTGCTCACGCATACGCTCCATCAGCGCCGGGCCGGTCAGGCCGTGGGGGTCGCCCGGCCAGTTGTCGACTTCAGTGGTGGTGGTCAGCTGACCGCCTGCCTGCATGCCGGTGATCAGCAGCGGCTTGAGGTTGGCACGGGCGGCGTAGACCGCAGCACTGTAACCGGCAGGGCCGGAGCCGAGGATAATCACTCGGGAATGACGGACATCGGACATGACACACTCCTGTCGACCGGCCACTAACGCCGGAGTTGCAACGATTGAACGGGTGGGGCCCCGCAACGCATGCGCTGCCCCTGAATTCGGTTGGCCGCAACCGGGGTCACGGCCAGAGGGCCTTACAGGCCTTTGGCGTTCGAAGCCAGGTAATCAGCAACGCCCTGGGCGTCTGCTTTCATGCCTTTCTGGCCTGGGCGCCAGCCGGCCGGGCAAACTTCGCCGTGCTCTTCGGTGAACTGCAGGGCTTCGACCAGACGGACCATTTCGTCGACGTCACGGCCCAGTGGCAGGTTGTTGACCACCTGGTGCTGAACCACACCGGACTTGTCGATCAGGAACGAAGCGCGCAGGGCCACGCCAGCGTCGTGCTCGATGCCGTAGGCGCGAGTGATCTCGTGCTTGACGTCAGCGACCATGGTGAACTCGACTTCGCCAATGCCGCCCTTCTCGACCGGCGTGCTGCGCCAGGCGTGGTGAGTGAACTGCGAGTCGATGGAAACGCCGACCACTTCAACACCCAGCTCGCGAAAGCGCGCAATGCGGTTGTTGTGGGCAATGATTTCCGAAGGGCAAACGAAGGTGAAGTCCAGCGGCCAGAAGAACAGCACCACGTATTTGCCACGCAGCGAAGACAGCTTGAAGCTGTCGACGATCGAACCGTCGCCCAGCACTGCTGCGGCATCGAAATCAGGGGCTTGCTTGTTTACCAGTACGCTCATGGATGACTCCAGTCAGAAATGGAAAAGGATAGGTGAGGAAATTGGTCATCAGCCTATCGGGGTGGCGAAGATTAAGGAAATTTCGTTTCACAATCCACCTCATAGACTTCTCCTATTCAGAAAAGTACCGAGGCCATTACTTTAACCCCTGCTACGTCGTAGCGGCGAATCCGGGCCATGCCGGACACACAGGCTGGCCAGCCTCTTTAACCACTGCCACAAAGCCGGTAAGGTCGCCGCAGACCCTGATTCGGAGGCTGTCATGCCCGCACCCGCCCTCACCGGCCCGCAATACCTCGCCGAAGGCCTGAAACTGATCCTCAGTCCTGGCCTGCGCCTGTTTGTCCTGCTGCCCTTGAGCATCAACCTGCTGCTGTTCGGGGGCCTGGTGTACCTGGCGGTGCATCAGTTCGGCATGTGGGTGGACACCTTCATGCCGACCCTGCCGGACTGGCTGAGCTTTCTGAGCTACATCCTGTGGCCGCTGTTCGTGTTGCTGGTGCTATTGATGGTGTTCTTCACCTTCACCATGCTGGCCAACATCATTGCCGCACCGTTCAACGGTTTTCTGTCGGAAAAGGTCGAGGCCGTGGTGCGCGGTGAAGACACCTCACCACCGTTCAGTTGGGGTGAACTGGCCGCCATGATTCCCCGCACTCTGGCTCGTGAAGCTCGCAAGCTGGGTTACATGTTGCCGCGGGTTATAGGGCTGTTCATCCTGTCGTTCATTCCGGTGGTCAACCTGATCGCGACCCCGCTGTGGCTGTTGTTCGGTGTATGGATGATGGCAATCCAATACATCGACTATCCCGCCGACAACAACAAAATGAGCTGGCAGGACATGCTCGCCTGGCTGCGCAGCAAACGCTGGGCCTGTTTGAGTTTTGGCGGCACGGTGTATGCCGCGTTGCTGATCCCGTTCGTCAATATTTTCATGATGCCGGCAGCGGTGGCCGGGGCGACGTTGTTCTGGGTCCGGGAGCGGGCCGAGGCAGGTTTGTCACAGGCTAATACTGGCCGTTAAAGGCAGATTGTTGCCGGGCAGCACAGGGGTGATCACCCGCTGCCCGGCAGCTTTACAGGGCCCCAGCCCTCTTACGCCACTATGGCATCGGTCTTGCTCAAGGGATCCGGCGCAGGGAACCAGATTGCCACGGCGGCGTTACGTGCTGTCATCGTCAGCCGCCTCCTGGTCACACCCGGCGCGCCCACAACCATTGAGGACAGAACATGCGCATTGATGCCACTTCACCCATTGCCGCGCTCACCGGCCAGCAAAACCCGACAAGAAAATCCGAGGCTGATACGCAACAATTCAATGTCCAGGCTGTGCAAGCACAAGCCGCCCTGCCGACAGACAAGCCAACTGACAGTGTCAAATCTGAAAACATGTACGTAAAAATGGCCAGGCAATCCCCGGACAAAGCCGAAGAAACCGCATATTCACTGGTCAACGACTCCATGAAAGATCCACTGCTGAACATTTCCAGCTGGCCGGTGATTCGCTATTCGGTCTCAGGGCAGTTGGTGACAGATGAGTCCAACGCCTACTTCCAGAAACTCTCGGCTGATTCATTGAAACTGCGTACCGACCTCTACAACTCGGAAAAAGCCAAAGGCACTTCCGCACTCGAAATTGTTGAAAAGCTGGTCGCATTAAATAGCAGTTTGCCCAAAAGTTTTCAGGACATGGCCAACTGGCAAGCATAACGCTGTAGGCAAGGCGGTTTTCGCTTCGGCAACCGCCTATCGCCCCACAAATCCAGGAACATTCTTACATTGCTTGGGGAACAATTCGATTTTCCGGCAACGCGTAATTAATAGCGGCAATCGATCTCCAGCACTGGCAAATAGTTGCCATCAGAAAAACACCAAAGACATGTAAGAATATTCCCAACCAGACCAACCAGCGCACTTCCCACTCTTTATTTATAGCCCCATCGCCGCGACAGCATAAACCTGGCATTCAGTTTGCTCTTCACTATCGTGTCCACAGAAGAGGAACTGACCATGACAACTGATTTATCCATTTCGAATTCATCCGGCTACACCCGTGCGCCCGCAGCGCTTGAGAGCGTTCCGTCATCACGCGCAGGCCGATTCAGCCAGATCCTGAAAAATGCCAGTAACGACGCCCCCAAGCCACCGCCAGAACCTGCCGCCGCTACGCTCATACCTCTTCAGCTAATGCGCCCGGCGACCTTCATGCAGAACAAGAATGTGCAACAACAAGGGTCGGTCGTGCAGGACGACAACTTTGTACCGGCGCCAGCGGCATTGGAGCGTATCCCTGGCAAAGGGCGAGTGCTCAAAAACTAGCGATGCACCACCCTGGTTTGTTTGACGCACATCGCAAGAGGATCTTTTCCATGTTCTTTTCCACAACCGCCGGTTCTGACCGCCTCATTCACGCCCACTCAATTCTGAAACACTATAAGTTGAAGGGCGCAACCTTGAGGGACAATGACCGACGAGCAATCAAGGCAGCAGAATGAACTCATGAAAGGCACGCCTGCCATCAGAACTCTGGAAAAAACCTGAACTTCAACAATGTGCTGTCTCAACGATATCCGTGACATGGCCAATTGGTGAATAATGGGGCTCTGGGTGTTGCCAGAGCTCCACACTTTTTAATCAAGCCAATTATTCGATAATACAACGCTATTCAGAATAGCTTTCACGCCCCCCAAAATCCCTAACTGAAACTCACAGAAACGTCCTACAACATCTTCAGCGCTTGAAAAGTTTTATGTAGTCCTGCTGCCGTCTTCAAGAAATTTGACGGGCGCATACCTCTCACCCTGCCCGTCATAAAACCACCACAAAAACCTCACACAAACGCAACCGCTCAGGTCAACACTGAGGTAATGAGCACATTCCTGCATGTCACCCTGGTCACCGAAACCTATGCTCCCGAAATCAATGGCGTGGCCAATACCCTCGGGCGGCTGTGTGAAGGTTTGCGTCTGCGCGGTCACAAGGTCGAACTGGTCCGGCCCCGTCAGGGTCACGAGCCGGCACCTGCCGAGCCTGATGAGCTGATGCTCTGCCGTGGCTGGCCGATTCCGGGTTATCCGGGGCTGCAATGGGGCCAGGCCTCGATGCACAAGCTGTTACGCCGTTGGCAGCGCAAACGGCCAGACGTGCTGTACATCGCCACCGAGGGTCCTTTGGGGCTGTCTGCATTGCGCGCGGCAAGGCGGCTGGGTATCGCGGTGGTCAGCGGTTTCCACACCAACTTTGCGCAATACACCCAACAGTACGGCATGAGCTTCATTACCCGGGCGCTGACGCATTACCTGCGCTGGTTCCACAACCGTTCGCACTTCACCCTGGCCCCCAGCGTCAGCCAGCGCCTGGAGTTGCAACGCCGTGGCTTCGAGCGGGTCGAGCTATTGTCGCGTGGCGTGGACAGCCAATTGTTCAACCCGTCGCGGCGTTCGGCCGCCTTGCGCGCCGAATGGGGCCTTGAAGAAGATGCAATCGCCGTGCTGCACGTCGGTCGGCTGGCAGCGGAAAAAAACCTCGGTTTGCTCAAGACCTGCTTTGAGGCGCTGAGCCAGAATTATCCGCAGTACACGCTGCGTCTGGTGATCGTCGGTGATGGCCCACAGCGTCAGTGGCTGCAACGCGAACTGCCTGAGGCCATTTTCTGTGGGGCGCAACGCGGAGAAGCGCTGGCCGAGCATTTCGCTTGCGGCGACATGTTTCTGTTTCCCAGCCTGACCGAGACGTTTGGCAATGTGGTGCTTGAGGCGCTGGCGTCAGGACTGGCGGTGGTGGCTTATGACGAAGCGGCAGCCGGTCAGCACATTCGTCATGGACATAACGGTGCGCTGGCCATGCCGGGCGACGAGGATGCTTTCGTCGATGCCGCCTGCTGGCTGCTCGAAGACAGTGAAACCCTGCGCCGGGTGCGGCTTAACGCCAGGCAGCACGCCAGCCGCCAGGGCTGGAACAGCATCATTGATCAGTTCGAAGGGCAGTTGTTGAATGCCTGCGCGCAAGACAGTGCAGTGCCGGTAAAGCCCGTGCCTTGAGGGCGCGGGCCATTGAGCGCGGACTCAGGCCAGGGCCTTCTCGATCGCCTGAATGACAGCCTGATCATCCGGCGCAGTGCGCGGCGAAAACCGCGCGACCACCGCGCCTTTGCCATTGACCAGAAATTTCTCGAAATTCCAGGTGATGTCACCGGGAAACTCCGCTCCTTCGCCGGCCAGCAGACGGTACAGCGAATGACGATGCGCGCCGTTGACCTCAAGCTTCTCACCCAGCGGGAAGGTCACGCCGTAATTGAGCTGGCAGAACGACTGGATCTCGGCGTGGGTGCCTGGCTCCTGCCCGGCGAACTGGTTGCACGGCAGGCCCAACACGCTGAAGCCTTGGTCTTTATAGTGCTGATAGAGCGTTTCAAGCGCTGCGTACTGAGGTGTCAGGCCACATTTGGAGGCCACGTTGACCACCAGTACCACCTTGTCCTTGAACGGCGCCAGAGGCAGAGCCTGCCCGTCGAGCCCGGTCAGGGTGATGTCGTGAAAAGCACTCATGGATGGAACCCCCCTTCAAGCCATACCCGCAAAAAAGGGCGGCCCGCAGGCTGCACAACGCGCAGAACTGCCGGGACGCCCTTGCGGTTATCTGAGCTTAGCAGCCCAAATCAGTGGTGATGGCCACCTTCGCCATGAATATGGCCGTGGGCCAGTTCTTCCTGGCTGGCATCACGAATATTGATGACCTTGACCTTGAAGTTCAGGCGCTGACCGGCCAGCGGGTGGTTGCCGTCGACCGTCACGTCGTCGCCGTCCAGATCACGGATGGTGACGATCTGCATGCTGCCGTCCGGGCCGGAAGCGTGGAACTGCATGCCAACTTCCAGTTGGTCGACACCTTCGAACATGCTGCGGCTCAGGGTGCTGATCAGCTCGGCAGAGAACTCGCCGTAAGCGTCTTCAGGCTCGATGGAGACGCTCAGCTCGTCGCCTACATCTTTGCCTTCCAGCGCTTTTTCCAGGCCTGGAATGATGTTGCCGGCACCGTGCAGGTAGACCAGCGGCGCGCCGCCGGACGAGCTGTCGATGACCTCACCAGCGTCGTTGGTCAGGGTATAGTCGATGGAGACAGCCTTTTGGGCAGCGATAGGCATGAGTGCAAGACCTTTGCTTGATATGGATGAACGCCCAAGTCTAACCAAGCCATGCCCTGAAAGCTAACGCAACACCGACAGGAGGGTTTATGAACACGACACCGGTACTGACAATCCTGACCGGCTGGCGCCAGGATGAAGAAGGTAACTGGGTCGCGATCCTGGCTTGTGGCCATACCCAACACATGCGCCATCAGCCGCCATGGCAATCGCGTGCCTGGGTGCTGGACCCGCAGTTGCGCGCTGAAAAAATCGGCGAGCCGTTTGCTTGCGGATGGTGCGCACGCCCCCCCGATGACGATAGTCTTGGCTCCAGTTAGAGCGCTGCGACAGACAGCGTCGGTATTTTCGGGATCATCCGGCAGCCATAAGTGCCGGGGACCCTTGCACTGCTCAATTCGGAAGCCCCCATGCAGACTTTTTTCATTGCGCCCACGGACTTCGGCGTGGGACTGACCTCCATCAGCCTGGGTCTGGTCCGGACCCTGGAACACGCCGGGCTCAAAGTCGGGTTCTTCAAGCCCATCGCCCAGCCACACCCTGGCGACACCGGCCCGGAACGCTCCACCGAACTGGTCGCCCGTACTCACGGCCTCAAGCCGCCCACTCCACTGGCGCTGTCGTATGTCGAGCGCATGCTGGGCGACGGCCAGCTCGATGAGCTGCTCGAAGAAATCATCCGCCTGTATCAACAGGCCGCAGTCGGCAAGGATGTACTGATCGTCGAGGGCATGGTCCCGACCCGGCACGCCAGCTACGCCGCACGGGTCAACCTGCATCTGGCCAAAAGCCTGGATGCCGAGGTGATACTGGTATCGGCACCGGAAAACGAAGTGCTGACCGAACTGTCCGGCCGGGTTGAATTGCAGGCCCAGATGTTTGGCGGCCCGAAAGACCCGAAGGTTTTAGGCGTGATTCTCAACAAGGTGCGCACCGAAGAAAGCATGGAGGCTTTCGCTGCCCGCTTGAAAGAGCACTCGCCCTTGCTGCGCAGCGGTGACTTTCGCTTGCTCGGCTGCATTCCTTATCAAGCCGACCTGAATGCCCCGCGTACCCGCGATGTGGCTGAACTGCTCGGCGCCGAGGTGCTCAATGCCGGCGATTATGAGCAGCGGCGCATGGCCAAGATCATCATTTGCGCACGCACCGTGGTCAACACGGTGCACTTGCTCAAACCTGGCGTGCTGGTGGTCACCCCTGGCGACCGCGACGACATCATCCTGGCCGTCAGCCTGGCCACCATGAACGGCGTACCGCTGGCCGGCATGCTGCTGACCAGCGATATCGTGCCCGACCCACGCATCATGGAACTGTGCCGTGGCGCGCTGCAGGCTGGCCTGCCAGTGCTGTCGGTGAGCACCGGCACCTACGACACCGCCAACCGGCTGAACCAGCTCAACAAGGAAATTCCTGTCGATGACCGGGAGCGGGCCGAGATCATCACCGATTTCGTGGCCGGCCATCTGGACGCCGAATGGCTGCATCAGCGCTGCGGCACGCCACGGGAACTGCGTCTGTCGCCGGCGGTATTCCGCTATCAGTTGATCCAGCGCGCTCAGGCCAGCAACAAGCGCATCGTATTGCCTGAAGGCAGCGAGCCGCTGATTATCCAGGCGGCGGCCATCTGCCAAGCTCGCGGCATTGCGCGCTGCGTCTTGCTGGCAAGGCCCGCTGAAGTCCAGGCCGTGGCCAAGGCGCAAGGTATCGAGCTGCCAGCGGGGCTGGAAATCATTGATCCGGACCTGATTCGCCAGCGTTATGTCGAACCGATGGTCGAGCTGCGCAAGAGCAAGAGCCTCAATGCACCGATGGCCGAGCAGCAACTGGAAGATCCGGTGGTGATCGGCACCATGATGCTGGCCCTCGATGAAGTCGACGGCCTGGTCTCGGGTCTGGTGCACTCTACCGCCAACACCATTCGCCCGGCCCTGCAACTGGTCAAGACCGCACCGGGCTGCAGCCTGGTGTCTTCGGTATTTTTCATGCTGTTCCCGGATCAGGTGCTGGTCTATGGCGACTGCATCATGAACCCGCACCCCAGTGCCCAGGCGCTGGCTGAAATCGCCCTGCAAAGCGCCGACTCGGCGCAAACCTTTGGCATTGCGCCACGGGTGGCGATGATCAGCTACTCCAGCGGCCACGCGGATAACGATGAAGAAGTGGCAAAGGTCCGCGAAGCCACGCAATTGGCCCGTGAGGCGCGCCGTGGCCTGCTGATCGACGGCCCGTTGCAGTACGACGCAGCGGCCAACGAAAACGACGCCCGGCAACTGGCGCCCAATAGCCAGGTGGCAGGGCGCGCCACGGTGTTTGTGTTTCCCGATCTCAACACCGGTAACACCACCTACAAGGCCTTACAACGCAGTGCTGACTGCGTGACGCTGGGGCCGATGCTGCAAGGCCTGCGCAAGCCGGTCAATGACCTGCCGCGTGGTGCACAGGTCGATGATATTGTGCACACCATCGCCCTGACCGCCATTCAGGCCGACACATTGTCCTGATACACCGAGTGATGCCGGAACGCTCCGGCATCATCTTCAATACCCGGAGTTGTTCACTACCATGGCTTTCCTGCCTGCCCCTTTGCGTGGCGTTGTTGCCGCGCTGCTGTTGGCGCTCAACACGCTGGCCTGCTGTATTCCGCTGTTTGTGGTGACCGTGTTCAAGCTCTGCCTGCCGTTCGCCGCTGCCCAGCGCTTGAGTAACAGGGTCATGAATCTGATCCAGGAAAGCTGGATCGCCAACAACAACGCCTGGATTCGCCTGCTGACCGGCACCCGCTGGCACCTGAGCGGCCTGGAAGGTCTGGATTACCAGCACTCCTATCTGGTGACCAGCAATCACCAGAGCTGGGTCGACATCATGGTGCTGCAATTCTTGCTTAATAAACGCATTCGGCCGTTGAAGTTCTTTCTCAAGCAAGAGCTGATCTGGGTGCCGGTGATCGGTCTTGCCTGGTGGGCACTGGGCTTTCCGTTCATGAAGCGCTATTCCAAGGCTTACCTGGCCAAACACCCTGAAAAGCGCGGCAAAGACCTGGAAACCACGCGACGCACCTGCGCGAAGTTTCGCGACAACCCGGTAAGCATTTTCAACTTCGCCGAAGGCACCCGCTTTACCCCGGCCAAACACGCCGAACAGCAGTCGCCGTTTCGTCACCTGCTAAAACCCAAGGCTGGCGGTATCGCCTTTGTGCTCGATGCGATGGGCGAACAACTTGAGTCGATCGTCAACGTGACCCTCTATTACCCCAATGGCCAACCTGGCTACTGGGACCTGCTGTGCGGGCGGGTCGGTCAGGTGGTCGCGCATTTCGATGAGGTGCCTATCCCGGCCGGGTTCATCGGCAAAAGCTACGATCAGGATCAAGCCTACCGCCAGGCCTTCCAGCAGTGGATCAATGCATTGTGGGAAGAGAAAGACCGGCTGCTGGATCAATTGGCAATCGAGCACCCCGCCACAGGCCGTCAGCGCCGATAAGTCACTCGGCGCTGGGCAGGCTGCAGCAATTACTGCTGATACTGATCGTACTGCTGGCCCGGAATCGGCTTGAGATTGACCTCGACCCGGCGGTTCTGGGCACGGCCATTGGCATCGGCATTGCTGGCAATCGGTGAGTCAGGGCCGGCACCGCGCACCGACAAGTGCGTCGGATCGACCCCTTGGGAAGTCAGGTAAGTCGCCACGCTCTGCGCGCGCTGCTGGGACAGGTCCATGTTGTGCTGGCGGCTGCCGGTGCTGTCGGTGTAACCGATGATCTCGATATTGTTCTGGTTGAACTGCTTGAGTGAGCCCGCCAGGTTATTAAGCGGCGAATAGAAGCTGCTGGCGATGGCGGCCGAATCGGTGGCGAAGGTAATGTTGCCAGGCATGATCAGCTTGATCTGGTCACCCTGACGCTGCACCTCAACCCCGGTATTGGCCATCCGCGCGCGCAGCGCAGCTTCCTGACGGTCTGCGTAGTAGCCGTAGCCGGCCGAAGCGGCACCGACCACCGCCGCACCGATCAGCGCCCCCTTGCCACGGTTGTTATGGTCAATGGCAGCACCTGCCACAGCGCCTGCGAGGGCGCCGAGCCCGCCATACTTGGCGGTACGGCTCATACCCTGTTGCTCCTGGTTGCCGTAACCGCCTTGATTGCCGCCATAACCTCCCTGGTTATCGTAGGGGTTGGGCGAGGCGCAGCCGGCCAGCAGGGCAACGGCAGTGGCGGCAATAATCAGTCGGGGCGTGATCAACATTCAATGTGCTCCTGATTTTTTACATTTCTTTGTACATTGCAACGAACGCTTATTGCCGATTTAGAACGCAAAAGGTGCGGAAAATTCCTGGCCGAACGGCATCATTCGAGGTTGGCCAGGCGGCACTGACGGCACATTGATTGAAGCAAAAACGGCCACCCAAAAGACCTTGTAAAAAAAATTTAAGCCAGCCTCTGACGCCATTAAACCAGCACGTTACAACAAGCTGATTTATCTAAGAAAATCAAATACAGCAAGGCGTTGACGCCTGAACATTGTCATACAAACTCATTAATTGCTCCGTATACTGGCATAACGCGACCATCGGATTTTATGGTCTTGAGAACAAGGCAGATGTGAGGTTGCCAACCGCACGCGCCTCTCTTGCTTTACACCATTTTCTGAACGACCCGGCACGGACCGCTGCATCCACCTCCTAGAAAGGGTGACCAGCCATGCTAAGAAAAATACTGGTATCCGACCTCGCCCTGGGCATGCATATCCACGAATTCTGCCGGCCCAGAACCAACGATCCGTTCTGGATCGGACAGGTCGAGGCTGTGCTGCGTGATATCGAAGTTCTCGAACGCATCAAGCGTTCTGACACGCTGGAAGTGTGGATTGACACCTGCCGCGGCAAAGCCCCTGACACTTGCTCGCCTGTGCAGAATGCGGATGTCGCACCGGTCAGCCTCGATAAAGAGCTGCTGCGCGCCAGATTGATTTGCGGACGTGCGAAAAACGCCGTCATGTCCATGTTTGCCGAAGCCAAGATGGGCCACGCACTCAATACCGACGATATCGAACTGCTGATCGAGGAGATTTCCGGCTCGGTCATGCGCAACCCGCATGCGCTGATCAGCCTGTCGCGCCTGAAAAACTCCGATGAATATACCTACATGCATTCGGTGGCGGTCTGCGCCCTGATGGTCGCACTGGCCAGGCGCATGGACCTGCCCGAAGACCAGGTGCGTGACGCCGGGGTTGCCGGTCTGATGCATGACGTGGGCAAGATGATGATGAACCCGGACATTCTCAACAAGCCCGGACAACTGACCCGCGAAGAGTTCGAGGCGATGAAATCGCACCCGGAAGCCGGGCTGAAAATCCTTGAAGGCAGTTGCCAGGTTACCCGTGCAGTGATGGACGTCTGCCTGCATCATCACGAGAAATTCGACGGCAGCGGCTATCCCCATGGCCTGGTGGGTGAAGAGATCAGCTTGTTCGCCAGAATGGGCGCGGTGTGTGATGTCTACGACGCCATAACCTCTGACCGGCCCTACAAGAAAGCCTGGGGAGCCGCCCGGGCGATCCGTGAAATGGCCACCTGGAAAGGCCATTTCGACGACAAGATCTTCCAGCACTTCGTCAAGACCGTGGGCATCTACCCGGTGGGCGCGCTGGTGCGCCTGGAAAGCGGGCGGCTGGCAGTGGTCATGGAACAATCCGAACAGTCGCTGCTGACCCCCAAGGTCAAGGTGATCATGTCGGCGCGCACCGGCAAGCCGCTGGAGCACCGCATCGTGCACCTGGGCAAGAGCCAGGAAGCCGACAGCATCATCAAGTTCGAATGCCCCCATGAATGGGGGATCGAGAAATTCAACGAATTGTGGGCCGGGGCGCCGCTCAACTAAGCAACCCCAACGCCTTGGCCCGGGCCACCGCCTGGGTACGTCGTTCGACACCGAGCTTGCCGTTGATATGGCTGGCGTGGCTCTTGACCGTGTGCAACGAGATGAACAACCGCTCGCTGATCTGCTGATTGGAAAAGCCCTGGGCGATCAACTGTAGAACACCCAGCTCACGTGCACTGAGGCTCTCGCCCGACAGCGTTGTGCATTGCGGGTTATCCCCGCCAGGCAGGTGCTCCAGCAGCGTGTCACGGACCTCGCTGACCGCCACCTTGTGCAATTGCTGACGTAACCACGCCGCGTGCCGCTCGATCAAGGGCTCAAACGCCAGTAGCCCGCCACGTTCACTGATTGCCAGACTGCGAGCCAGCAACCGCGTGGCACATTCCTGTCGCCCCTGATCAAGCAGCACCGCCATGCGTCTGGTCAGGGTATTGAGCACCAGCCACTGGGCGTCGATGTCCGCCGCACGTTGCTCGAGCGCCTGCAAGGCGCTCAGGGCAGTCTCCCCATTGGCCAGTTCAGCACGCTGCAGCTCGACCTGTAGCGGCAATTGCGGCTGACATTCAGGCGCGGCCAGCGACAGCCCGGCACTGTAGGTCTGGCTCAGGCGTAACAACCACGGGCCGGCCAGGCCAATGCGTCCTTGGCCCTGCCACAGCTCGCATTTGACCAGGGTTATCATCGCCAGATAGTGCACCGGCGGCACGCCCCAGCCATGCATCAGGCGCTCGACCTCGGCCAGTTCGGCGAACGCTTCGGCGTGGCGCCTGGCGCGTCCGAGCAGCGAAGCCAGGGTGCAATAACCGGTCAATACACTGATGTCCCGACAATCACGGGCTTCGGCCAACCCGCTGCGCAAGGTCTCGAAGGCCTCATCGGTCCGCAGGCACAGACTCAGCAGATAGCCATGGTAAAGAGTCAAGCGGGCACGAATGGGATAACGTCGCGCAGGATCCAGTTTGGTGAGCAATTGCAATCCCGTGCGCACCTGTTCCAGGGCGCGGAAAATCTCGCCACGGGCCTGTAGAACCTGCGCACGGTCGTGGCAGGCCAAGGCTTCGAACAACGGGTTGGCGAGCCGCTGCGCCAGCTCCAGCGCATCGCGACTCAAGGCCCGGGCACGCAGCAGGTCACCGTCGGTGATCGCCAGGTTGACCAGCGTCGACAGACACACCAGACGTTGCCCATAGCGTCTCTCTGGCAAGCTGAGCAAGGCTTCGCTGCAATAACGCCGCGCCGTATCGGCATCTCCCCTGCCCCGGGCAATGATGCCGCTCAGCGCCAGCCATTGGGCGAGCATTGATTGTTGCGCCGTGGCCGAAGGCGCCGGCAGAAAACGCGCCAGATGGCTGGCCAGTTCTTCGGCAGCATCAGGCTGGCAAGCCAGCCCCAATGCCCAGGCATACAGCACGATCAGGCGCGGCGTGCTGGCCAGCAGGCTGTCGGGCAAGTCCATTTTCCAGCGCAACAACATGACCACGTTCTGTTCGGCCAGCAGCTTTTCTTCGGCCAAGTGCTGCGCCAGGCTGGCTGCAGTATCGGCATCGCCGGCCAGCAGTGCCTGTTCAACCGCCTCGTCGAGCATGCCGTGTTCATGGAACCAGCGGCAGGCATTGAGATGCAGGCGCGTGGCGGCCTCCGGGCGGCGGCTGCGCAAAAAATCAGCAAACAGATGGTGGTAACGCAACCACTGCCCCTGCTCATCCAGCGGTATCAGGAAAACCTGGTGAAGTTGCAGGTAATCGAGCATCGCGGCGCTGTCATCACGATCACGCAGGGCGTCACACAGCCCGCTGCAGAAACGCTCCAGACAGGCCGTGTCATACAGAAATGCCTGCACCTGCTCTGGCAGGTAGTCGATGACTTCCTCAAGCAGGTATTCGCTGACCAGCGCCTCACTGTCTTGTGCGGCATGCCCCTGAGTGGCCAGCAACCAGAAACGCAGCCCCGCTACCCAGCCTTCGTTGCGTTCGATCAATCGCTGCCGGGCCGGGCCATCGGCAACCAGGGCATGGCGCGCCAGCAAGGCCTGCGCTTCAGCGCAGGTCAGGCGCAGATCCTGTTCGTTGAATTCCAGAATATGCCGCGCCAGGCGCAGCCGAGACAGCTGCCAGTCCGGACGCTGGCGGCTGGTGACCAGCAATACCAGCCCGCCTGGCAGATGATCAAGGAGCATTTGCAAACAGCGATCCAGCACCGGCCCCTGAACCAGGTGATAGTCGTCCAGCACCAGCAGCAGCGGCCGGCTCAGCACCAGGTGCATGGCCAGTTCGTCGAGCAAGGCATCGAGCCAGGCTTCCAGCGCCTGTGGCTCCTGGGCGTTGCGCAACCTCAGCGAGGCCAGCGGCTGGCCACCGAGCTGCGGAAAAAAGCCCTGCAGCGCACACAGCAGCCGCTCCATGAAGCGTCCGGGCTCTGCATCTCGTCTACCCAGTCCCAGCCAGGCACTTTGCCATGGTGCCGGCAATGATTCGCAGAACTCCACTGCCAGCGAACTCTTGCCGAACCCGGCGGGCGCGCCGACCAGGATCAGCCGCCCGGACAACCCTTGGCGCAGCCGCTCGCACAGACGCGGGCGCGGCACATGGTCTTCGGATAACGGGGGACGAAAGAAACGCCGCTCCAGCGTATGGGTGGCGTGATCGACGAATCCTTGCATGCGGGACAGATCAGTCATGGCCGGCTCTTGTAATTGTCTTGGCAAGACATTTATTCGGCATCGCAGATGTCCGCAGCCTAACGGCTGCTTGAGCGCTTTTGAAGGACATACCCTAAAGATTCGTAACAAAATTCCTACAAGGATTAAAAAACGTCTGCGCCGCCAATGAAAAAGCCCCCTGACGGGGGCTTGATCACAGCGAACGTTCAGATGCTCAGCGCACACCGTCCTGACGCAGGGCGCCAGAGCTGAATTCGCTGGCGCTGGCCTCGAAGCCGAACTCGTAGGCGCGACGCTCTTCGTTCTTCATGCCCAGCGCCATATAACGGCCGGACTGCAGATCGTACAGGGTTTCGATCACGTACCACGGCACTTGCTTGTCGTAGTAGTTGACGGCATGAGCCTCGGCCACCCGCCACAACTGACCACGACCGTCGTAGTGGTCGATGACCGCAGCCTGCCAGGTGTCTTCATCAATGAAGAAGTCACGTTTGGCATAGATATGCCGCTGGCCGGATTTCAGGGTTGCCGTGACATGCCAGACCCGACGCAGCTCATAGCGGGCCAGGTCCTGATTGATGTGCCCGGCCTTGATGACGTCGTCGTACTTGAGCGAGGTGTCATCGAGCTTGTGACTGTTGGCGGCGATGTACATCTCCTGCTTGCCTACCAGCTTCCAGTCGTAGCGGTCCGGCGCACCGTTATACATGTCCAGGTTGTCCGAGGTCCGGGTGCCATCGGCCGCAGTACCCGGACCATCGTAGGAAACCTCCGGCGCCCGGCGTACACGCCGCTGACCGGCGTTGTACACCCACGCCATGCGTGGTTCCTTGACCTGGTCGATGGTCTCGTGGACCAGCAGCACACCACCGGCCAGCCGCGCAGGCGCGGTGACCTGTTGCTTGAAGTAGAACAGGATGTTCTCGGAAATACCGGTGCCCTTCATCTGGTCACGGAACACGAACTGGTCACTGAACTTGACGATCGAGTAAGAGCCGTTGGGCTGCGGAGTGGCCTGAGTGACCTGACGTTTGACGGCACCACCGCGATAACGGGTGATGTGGTTCCAGATCACCTCGACGCCACTGGCGGGGATCGGAAACGGAATGGCGGTCTGGAAGTTCTCCAGACCGTTGCCGCCAGCGGTCAACTTCGCGTTGGTGGCATTGCGCTTGGCCGCAGCGGCGACTGAATCGGGCACCGTCGCGCCACGGTGGCCGGGGTAGACCACAATCTTGTAGCTCTGCGGATAGCGCTTGAACAGCGCGTACTGCCCCGGCGCGAGTTTTTCCTTGTACTGCTCGACATTGCTCGCGGTGATGGTGAACAGCGGCTTTTCACTGGCATAAGGGTTGGCCAGGAAACCCTTGCCATCGATGGCCCCGGCATTGGTCGGCATCGGGCTCCAGGCCGGGATGCTGTTGTCGGCATTACCGGCCTTTTCCCCGCCCAAGGGAGTCAGGCTGGTCCCCAGCTTGGCGGCTTCGGATTCCGATACCGCCGCCATTACCCCGGTCGCCAGCATCGACAGCCCCAGCACACTGGCTTGCAACAGACCTTTGGTCATTTTCATGTTCGTCGTCCTGAAATACCGATTCTTAGAAGTTCACACCAAAGCTCAGTGCCACAAAGTCGCGGTCGTCGACCGTGGTGTACTTGCCATCGAAGAAATTGGTGTAGGAAAGGCTTGCGGTGTAGGTGTTCTGGTATTCGGCATCCAGACCAAGGCTGACCGCCTTGCGACCTTCCTCGAAGTTGCCGCCAGGACCTGGCGAGTAGCCTTTGACGTCATGCGACCAGGCAACGCTGGGCCTGAGGTTGACCCCGGCGAAGACGTTGTTGTAGTCCCAGATCGCCCGGGCGCGGTAGCCCCACGAGTTGCTGGTCGTGAAGCCGTCGTTCTCGCAGTAACGGCTCAGGTTGTTTTGCGCAGCACCAGTCAGAGTACCCGAGTTGAGAATGCCGCACTGACCGCGTGGCAGCGGACCAGGCCCGTACACCGGGTCGCGGCCATAACGGATTTTCGAGGTGCTCTCCAGCCCGCCGACGTGGGTCCAGCCCACCTCGCCCACCACGGTCAGACGCTCGGCGCCCATTACCTGGTCGAAGAAGTGCGTGAAGGTGGTCTGCAGCTGGGTGATTTCCTTGCGCCGGTAACCCGGCTGGTCGGTGTTGGGCCGACCGGTCAGCACTGACACATCAGGGTTGAGCGGCGACAGCCCGGAATACAGGATGTCAGTGGTGTTGATCTGCACCGGCGCGTTGGGCCGGTAGCTGATTTCACCGCTCCACGCCGTGCCGGTAGGCAACGAGGTCGAGAAGCTCAAGCCATACAGGCGGATGTCTTCGGGGTACTCGACGTAGTAGCTGGAGTTGCCCGCCACCACCACAGGCAGCAGGGTCGGAGCCAGCGCCGTGGCGGTGGCCAGCGGAATACCGTTGCCCACCAGCGAGCCGACCAGGCCGGAGGCGCTGAAGGATGACGGCGCACCACCGCGACCGCTGAAGATCGGCGCACGGCTGTGGTAGTTCATCATGTAGGCACCGAACTCGGTGTTCAGTGGCTCGAAGTTGTAACGCACGGCAAAGCCGAACTGGCCGCTGTCGCGGGCATCGCGATCCGGACCGCGCCGCACGATGGCGCCTTCGTCGGGCGATCCGAACAGCACGCCCTGCTGGGCCAACGAGTTGAATATCGCGCCGCGGGCTGCTGCTGGCAGGCCCGATGCGGCCAGCCCGGCGTTCAGGCCATTACGGCTACGCAGCACTGCCAGGTTATTGTTACAGCCGTCGGCGATCACATCCGGCTGAGAGAAGAAGGTACCGCAGTTATCCACTACGGTCTGGTCCCACTCCAGCTGATAGAAGCCCTCGACGGACAGATTCTGGGTAATGCCCTGCGACAGGTAGAACATGTTGACCGGAATCAGGCCTTCCTTGACCTCGGAACCGGGCCGGCGGAACGCCGAAACGTCGATCGGGTTCACGCTGTTGATGCCGCCACCAATGAAGGTACTTTCACCCCAGCTGACCACCTGCTTACCGAACCGCACCGTGCCAGGCTCATCGCCAATCGAGTAACGGTGGTAGATAAAGGCATCGAGCAACTGTGCGCCAGACGACTTGGCGCCTTCCTTGCGGTTGGAGTCGCTGATGTCCTTGAACTCGCGGCCTTCGTCCTTGAGCTCAAAGTCATACCAGTACTTGCCACGCACGAAGACCCCGGTGTCCCCGTATTTCAGCTCCAGGTCGTGGATACCTTTGAAGACCTTGGAAAAGGTCTCGCCGCGCTTGAAGTTCAGGTGGCCGTCGTCGGAAGTCTGGGACAGGCCACGCCCGCCGTTATTGGCACCGATCAGGTTCTTGTTGGGGCTGGCGGTCGACCAGCTTGCCCCCACCGAAAGCGAGGAGTCGAAGCTGCCTTCGATTTCGCCAATATTGAAACTGACACCGAACGCGGGGCCAGCGAGCGTAGAGGCGAGGCTGACCGCCAAAGGCAGTCTGGCCCTGCGCCAGAACGGGGTTGCTGTAGTCATCAACGCTACTCCATGTGCTTTTATTTTTATGGCAAGAGGGACTTCGAAAACGACTCGGTGCTCCAGACATATCCGAGTGGCAGCGCGTAGGTCTGGCGTGGGCTCCACCACGCCGTTGCGCTTTGATGCCAGATCCCCTGTGCCGACTATAGCCAGCCGTCTGTAATGCTTGATCACTCTAAAGTGTGATTTAGGGCATCAGACTCTCTGGCCCGCCCATTCCCGCCCGACAGCGTGACAGGCTTCGGGGAGAATGGCTGGTTTTGGCAATTTGGCAAGCCACGCGTGTGGCTGGCCAGACAGAATGCCTGCCGCCCTTGATACAGACGACAGGCATTCGACCTCAGAGTGTAGACAGCAAAACGCTATTACTGCTTTGCCATTCGACGATATCCAGACGCATACGTTTTTTGTCGAGTTTGCCAACGCTGGTCTTGGGGATTTCCGGCACCACGGCAATCTGCTGCGGAATCGCCCATTTGTTGATATGCCCCTGCTCAACGAACGGCGTAAGGTGCGCCTTGAGCAGCGCGGCATCGATAGGCTGCCCTTCATGGGCAACGATCAGGGCAAACGGACGCTCGCCCCATTGCGGGTCAGGAATGCCGACCACCGCCACTTCACGCACGGCGGCATGGCGACTGCAAAGGTCTTCAAGGGCCAGGGATGACAACCATTCGCCGCCGGTCTTGATCACATCCTTGATCCGGTCACGAATATCGATGAAGCCAAAGCCGTCGAGGGTGGCGACATCGCCGGTGTGCAACCACCCGCCGGCCCACAGCTCAAGGCCCTTTTCCGGCTCACGGAAGTAATTCTCAGTCAGCCAAGGTGCGCGTAGCACCAGTTCACCTTGGGTCTGGCCATCAGCCGGCAGGAAATTGCCCTGTTCGTCGACGATCGCGGCCTCCACCAGCATGCCCGGCACACCGGCCTTGATCCGGAAGCGGATCTGCTCGTCATCACTGCTGGCCAGCAGCTCTTCGTTCAAATGCGCCACGGAAATCAGCGGCCCGGTTTCCGACATGCCATAGGCGGCGGTCAGTTGTATGCCCTTGGCCTTGGCTGCCTGATACAGGCTACGGTTCAGCGAGCTGCCGCCGATGATGATCTTCCAGCCGCCAAAGTCCTTGTCCTTGGCCGACTTGGCATTGAGCAACATCTGCAGGATGGTCGGCACACAGTGTGAGAAGGTGACTTTCTCGGTTTCCCACAGCCGGACCAGAAACTCAGGGTCGTAACGTCCGGGATAGACCTGTTTGACCCCGAGCATGGTCGCGGCATAGGGCACGCCCCAGGCGTGCACATGGAACATCGGGGTGATGGGCATGTACACATCATTGGTGCCCAGCAGCCGCACACTGTCGATACTGCCCATGATCGCTGCCACGCCCATGGTGTGCAGCACCAGTTGCCGGTGGGTGAAATACACGCCCTTGGGGTTACCGGTGGTGCCGGTGGTGTAGAAGGTGGTGGCCACCGAATGCTCGTCGAAATCCGGGAAGTCGTACTCCGGGCTGGCCGCTGCCAGCAACGCTTCGTACTCGCCGATCAGGCCTGGCAGCTCGACGGGCTGATCCGGCGTGTCGGTCAGCAACAGGGTCTTCTCCACCGTGGTCAGATGCCCGGCAATCCCTTGATACAAGGCGGCGAATTCGCTGTTGACCAGCACGAGCCGGTCATCGGCGTGATTCATGGTGTAGACAATTTGCTCCGCGGACAGACGCACGTTGATGGTATGCACCACCGCGCCGATCATCGGGATGGCGAACATGCACTCAAGATAACGATGGCTGTCCCAATCCATGACTGCCACGGTGTCGCCGGCCTTGACGCCGGCCTCGGTCAAGACATTGGCCAGGCGGCGCACGCGCTCATTGAGGGTCGGATAGGTGTAGCGGACCAGGTCGCGGTATACGATCTCGCGGGTTCTTTCATAGCGAGTGCCGGAAAGCAGCAGGCTTTTGATCAACAGAGGATATCGATAGGCGCCTTCAGCGGGCGCCAGAACGCGAGTCTGCAACATAAGAGTCCCTTTCCAGAGTTCACAGGCGAAGATCCAATATGGACGCTAGAGCGCTTGCTCGCCAGTGTGCATCAGTCAAAGGGACGATTTATCGACCAATACCCGTCATTGGCTCTGGGTGAACGCCAGCTTGACCCCAAGGGCCACGAGTACGCCCCCCATCGCACGATCAAACCAGTGCCCCATGCGCGCAAAGCCAGCGCGCACCCGCGCCTGGCTGAACAGTCGCGCGACCATGACGAACCAGGCCGCGGTAGCAATCGCCAGATACACGCCGTAACCGCCCTGCACCGGCAGCGGCGTGTGCGGATCGATGACCACGGTGAACAGCGACAGGAAAAACAGCGTGGCCTTGGGGTTGAGGCCGTTGGTGACAAAGCCGCTGACGAAGGCGCCGCGTGCCGAACGTTGCACGGCACCGGCCGCCAATGGCTCGGCCGAGGCACTGGCCGGTCTGGCGCGCAAGGCCCTGATGCCGATGTACAGCAGGTAGGCCGCCGCCGCCCATTTCAGGGCATTGAACAGCACGATCGACTGAGACACGATGATGCCGATGCCCAGCAACGAATAGCCCACGTGGAGGAAAATCGCCGAACCGACGCCCAACGCGGCCCAGGTTCCAGCCTTGCGTCCATGGGCCACGCTCTCGCGCACCACGACGGCGAAATCCGGACCGGGACTGGCAACCGCCAGCAGATGAATCAGGGCAACGGTGAGAAACTCGGTCCAGTACATGCAGCGCTCCAACGAACAAAACCGCCAGCGCCAGGCGCAGCGTGTGATAGAAAAGATTGGTAACACTACAACCCTCAACCCCGACACGGAAGGTACAGCTGATGAGTAATAACGGCAGAGCAGTTTTTCTCGACCACACTTCACTGGATCTGGGCGATCTGGACCTTGGTATCCTGCGCGACAGCTTTGCCGATCTGATCCTGCACGCCAGCACCACCCCTGACCAGGTGATCGAACGCCTGCAAGATGCACAGGTGGCGATTACCAATAAAGTGTTGATCGACGCAAAAACCTTTGCCGCCTGCCCACAGCTCAAACTGGTCCTGGTCGCCGCCACCGGCACCAACAACGTCGACCTGGCAGCGGCCCGTGAACACGGGGTGAGCGTATGCAACTGCCAAGGCTACGGCACGCCATCGGTGGCGCAGCACACCCTGCTGTTGCTGCTCGCTCTGGCGACACGTCTGCCGGATTACCAGAACGCTGTACAGCAAGGGGCGTGGCAGCAATCTTCGCAGTTCTGCCTGCTGGATTTCCCGATCGTCGAACTGCAAGGCAAGACCCTCGGCCTGCTGGGCCACGGCGAACTGGGCGGTGCGGTGGCGCGCCTGGCCGAAGCCTTCGGCATGCGGGTACTGAGCGGCCAGTTGCCCGGCAGGCCGGCCCGTGCCGACCGCCTGCCATTGCATGAGCTGCTGCCGCAGGTCGATGCTTTGACCCTGCACTGCCCGCTCAACGAGCACACCCGGCATATGCTCGGCGCCCACGAACTGGGCCTGCTCAAGCCTCATGCACTGGTGGTCAACACGGCACGTGGCGGGCTGATTGATGAACAGGCGCTGGCCGATGCCTTGCGTAATGGCCACCTGGGCGGTGCGGCCACTGACGTGCTCAGTGTCGAGCCGCCGGTCAATGGCAACCCGTTGCTGGCGGGCGACATTCCGCGCCTGATCATCACCCCGCACAGCGCCTGGGGCGCCCGCGAAGCGCGGCAACGGATCGTTGAACAGATCGCCGAAAATGCCCGCGGGTTCTTTACTGGTGCACCGCTGCGGGTTGTCGCGTAGGACGTTGGCTTATCGGCGATGCTCTTTCGAGCGATGGAAAATCCCTGATCGAGTTGTCTGAACTGCAGGTTTCGCCCTGCTGGGCGATCCGATTTTGTCTTGGCAGAACCGGGGAAAACCGCTTGCTCCTGGTTTGGGTCTGCCCTGCGGGCAGACGTCCCTCCGTCCGGCGCCGATTCGGGGGCCGGCGCGATGGGGGTCCTGCCCAGCGCACCTGAAACCAGCTTCCCTGCTGGTTTCTCCCCCAAATCGACGCCTACCCTCGGCCAGCACCCAAGTCGCGATTTGCGTCGTCTGTGCCATCTCGGCTCGAAGATCAAGATCAACGGCAACGGCAACGGCAACGGCACTTGCAGCTTATGGCTTGAAGCTTGCGGCTAGCGCCTGCGGCGCTGTTAAACTGCGCCCTTTTTTCAGGAGTCAGGACATGGACCCGCGCAGTGAGGTGATTCTTCGCCAGGCCGAGTTGTTTCAGGGCAATCTGCTGCTGGCCGGGCTGCCGGCCGACGACTTGCTCGGCAAACTGCCGAATGCGCAGGGCTGGTGCTGGCATGCCGGTGACATGGCCGCGCTGGAGGGTCGCTTTGCCGGGCGCCTGCATTTCGGAGTCGAGCCGCCGGCAGCGGACTTCGATGCCGCCGTGGTGTTTCTGCCCAAGGCCCGGGACCTCAGCGACTACCTGCTCAACGCCCTGGCAGCACGCCTGAGCGGCAAGGATCTGTTCCTGATCGGCGAAAAACGCGGCGGGATCGAAGCGGCTGCCAAACAACTGCACCCACTGGGCAAACCGCGCAAGCTCGACAGTGCACGTCATTGCCAGCTCTGGCAGGTGACCGTTGAACATGCACCACAAGCCAAACCGCTGAACAGCCTGGCGAAGACCTTTGAAGTCGCTCTGGAGGACGGCGTGCTGAACGTTGTCAGCCTGCCGGGCGTATTCAGCCATGGCCGACTCGACCGCGGCAGCGCACTGCTGCTCAAGCATCTGGCTAACCTGCCAGAGGGCTCGTTGCTGGACTTCGGCTGTGGCGCAGGCGTGCTCGGCGCTGCGGTCAAACGTCGCAACCCGGCCCTTGAAGTGGTCATGCTGGATGTCGACGCGTTTGCCACTGCCAGCTCCGCGCTGACCCTTGCCGCCAATGGCCTGCAGGCACAAATCATCACTGGCGACGGTATCGATGCCGCCCCGGACGGGCTCGATACTATCCTCAGTAACCCGCCGTTCCATACCGGCGTGCATACCGACTATAAAGCCTCGGAAAACTTGCTGAAAAAAGCCCGGTTACATCTGCGAAAAGGCGGTGAACTTCGGTTGGTCGCCAATAGTTTCCTGCGCTACCAACCTCTGATCGAGGAGCATGTCGGCGCCTGTGAAACCCTGGCCGAGGGCGATGGTTTTCGGATTTATCGCGCCAGACGCAACTGAAAATAAGCGCTTGCCCAAACCGTGCGAGCTAGGCAGAATCCGCTCCGTCCTAGGGGAGTAGTCTCCCGCGAGCCACCGGCTCGTCCGGCATGCATCAACATACTTGGCCCGCAGGCCATGGTGCGTGCGACCCGCAATCCGCGTCAGACGGAGCAGGGTTTGACAAGACCTATGACACGCACAACCTTACCCAGGGCGGGGAGGCTGTACGTGTCATTAGCCGTGTCGACCCGCCCTTGGAAACCTGATGCTGGAATCTCTTCTTATCCCCACCGCCATCGTGGCTCTCGCCGAAATAGGCGACAAAACGCAACTGTTGGCGCTGATCCTTGCCGCACGATTTCGCAAACCCTGGCCGATCATTGCCGGTATCGTCGCTGCGACCCTTGCCAACCATGCCGCAGCAGGTGCCGTAGGCGCCTGGGTCGGGCAGTTTTTCTCGGATGTCGTACTGCACTGGATCCTGGCTGCCAGCTTTGCCGCCACGGCGCTGTGGACCCTGGTACCAGACAAACTGGACGATGACGAAACCAGTACCGCGCGCAAGTTCGGCCCGTTCATGACCACCCTGATTGCCTTCTTCATCGCCGAAATCGGCGACAAGACCCAAATCGCCACGGTGATGCTCGCGGCCCAGTACAGCTACCTGTGGCTGGTGATTCTGGGCACCACCCTCGGCATGTTGATCGCCAACGTGCCGGTGGTGCTGGCCGGTAATTTCGCCGCCGAGAAACTGCCCCTGACCCTGATTCGTCGCCTGGCAGCCAGCGCCTTTCTGGTCATGGCGCTGGTTGCGGTGTACAAGGCGATGCAGATCAGCGGCTGGCTGTAGTACTCAGGACTTCTTCGCTTGCTCATAAAGCGGCATGACCTTGGGAATTGCCGCCTGCAGCGAGGCAATGCGGTTCTGCGAGGCCGGGTGGGTACTCATGAATTCCGGCGTCGAACCGCCGGCCTTCTGGGTCATTTTCTGCCACAGCGTGATCGCCGCGTTGGGGTTGTAACCGGCGCGGGCCGACAATTCCAGGCCCAACAGGTCGGCTTCATTTTCGTTGCTGCGGCTGTTGGGCAGGGTCAGGCTGTAATTGACCACGGTATCGGCCAGCGCCAGGCTGTCCTGGCCCAACCCCAGCAACGCGCCAGCGCCCTGTTTGGCCATCGCCACACCATAGGCCTTGGACATCGCCTCGCGGCCATGTTCACGCAGGGCATGGGCGATTTCATGGCCCATAACGGCTGCGATCTCATCGTCAGTGAGGTTAAGGTTCTCGATCAGCCCGGTATAGAAAATGATCTTGCCGCCCGGTCCGCAGTTGGCATTGAGTTCGTCGCTTTTGATCAGATTCACTTCCCACTGCCACTGCGCCGAATCGGCACGCAACTTCGGCGCCTGGGCGATCAGCCGGTCAGCGATGGCATGCACGCGCTTGGCATTGCTGCTGGTGGTATCCAGCACGCCCTTGCTTGAGGCCTCACCGACCGTCTGCTGATAAGACTGGGCATACATGTTGTTGACCTCTTCGGTCGACAGCATGCTGAACATGTACTGCTTGCGCTCTACCCCTACCGAGTCACCGGTGGTGGTGTTAACTGCCTGGCAGCCGCCCAGCAGTACGGCAGCGCCAACGGCGCAAATGGCAAAAGACTGACGCATCACGTAACTCTCCTTACAGGCTTGGCGGTCATCCTAGGCCGTACAGAGCTTGTGCGCCAGCGCTCCGCCAATCGCCCCTTGGTCCGCAAAAAACGCCCGATAGTTCCCTGGCCTGTAACAGACTTGCTGGATCATGCTGCCAGGGTTCGTCGTCGGCCAGGCTTCATGATTTTCCGGCAGCGGGCGATAGTACTAAGAGGGTGTTTACAAAATAGGCGAACGCCGTATTGCCGAGTGCAGCCATTTTGTGGACACCCGCTAAAGAACGGGGCTGTTCGGTCTGGAGTTGCCATGAAGCGCAAGTCGATCCGGTTTTCCATCGCGTCACTGACAGGCACACTGACGCTAGGCATAGCGGCGTTGCCCGGTAGCAGCCTGGTCGGGCTGCTGCCCGGTGTGGCAGGGTTGCTGCTGATCTGGCTGGCCGCCAGCAGGGTCGCGCGCCGCCCACAGCAACAAGCCGACCGCCATGAGGGCATCGCTGATGCCATGAACCTGATACAGCGCCTGCCACACACAGACGTCAATGCTGACGCCCTTCGCCCCCGGATGCGCAACCTTGCCGACCAGGCCAACCTGCTGGCCCTCAACAGCGCCATCCACGCCGCAACGCGGCAGGTACAAGGCCGGGATGTTACCCAAACGCCCGGCCGCACGCGCCCGGTGGTGCCGCGTCAGGACGACACCGACCCGATCCGCCTGGCAGAGCAGCAACGGCGGTTGATCAATCAGTTCAAGGTCTGAAAGCTAGAGAGGCGTGAGGCACTGCGGCCCATTCAGAGCCGGATCATTGATCAGGTTGGCCAGCGGCCGCTCGCGCAGTTGCGTCTGCCGCGCAGCCAGCAAGCCTTGCAAGACGTGCTCCGGGGTCTTCGGGTCTAGCCAGGCGCGCTGGCCGTCTTCGTCGAGTATCAGCGGCCGGCGCTGATCCATGGCCGGCTGAGTGACCACCGCAACGCTCAGCCACTCCTGCTCCTGCACCGGGTAGCGTTCCCAGATGGCCGCGAAAAACAGCGAAGAGCCTTCGGCGGGCGTCAGCCAGAAGGGCTGCTTGCGGGCATTGCCGCGCCATTCATAGAAGCCGTTGGCCGGCAGCAGGCAGCGCCGCTGAGAAAACGCCTCACGAAACATCGGCTGCTCGGCCACGGTTTCGGCGCGGGCATGGGCCGGGGTGCGGCTCAAATCGGTCAGCCAGGCCGGCGTCAGCCCCCAGCGCGCGCGCGCCAGGGTAGGAGCGCCCTGTTCATCGGCACGCAGCATCAAGACCCATTGCGTCGGGGAGATGTTCCACTGTGGCTGCTGATCGGATGGAAACCCCGGTATGGCGGCAAAGTCACGATTCCAGCGAAACAGGGCATAGCGTCCACACATAGTTCAGCACACCAGTACATCAGGAAAACTGTCGGGCTCGTCAGCGTCGACAGGCAAGGCGGCATTGTACGCATTGATCAGCTGCAGTGCCTGTTGCACCTGTTCATCGCAGACCACAATGCCCAGCAGGCCGCTGACCGGCAGATGCCCTGCCCCACCGAGCAGGTCACGGCCGGTCATATGCGCCTCGATGCCCTCGCTGGCCAGCATCGCCAATAGCAGCTCCCCTTCCAGCAAATGCTCAGGTTCGTAGATTCGCTGCATCATTCATTCTCGCTGCGCACATCCAGACTCCAGTGCTCACCATCAGTGCGCAGGTCGAAAACAATCGGCCGACAGCACACCTGGCAATCTTCTATGTACTGCTGATCACCACCAGAAAGATCCAGCAGCGTCTCGACCGGCTCGCCACAATAGGGGCAGTCATAACTCTGTAATTCCTGCATCAGGTCTGCTCCGTAAGATTTGCGTATAATCAGCGTCCGTTCGAAGGCTGATCCTTTTTTGAATCCGGATTTTGCTATCTGTTTATTTCAGACCAGCCTTTTCATACCTGTATCCGTTCCCACCCCCTACAAGAGAGCATGATGGGCGAATTTGATGCCATCCGACCTTATGACGACGCCGAGGTGCCTGCTGTACTGGCGCGTCTGCTTAGCGACAAGGCCTTCCTCGCGACCCTGACCAAGTTCCGCTTTCCGCGCCTGGCCAACACCTTCGGCTGGTTCCTGCAACCGGCCCTGGCCCGCAAACTGCGCAAGGAGTTCGCCGGCATCAATTCGGTGGCGACCCTGCAGGACAAGATCGAGGTGTACGTCGATCACACCATCGAGCGCGCCACCGACGGCGTGACCTACGCCGGCGTTGAACAGCTCAAGTCCGGCAGTGCCTATCTGTTTTTGGCCAACCACCGCGACATCGTGATGGACCCGGCCTTCGTCAACTATGCGGTGTATCACGCCGGCCTGCCCACGCCGCGCATCGCCATTGGCGACAACCTGCTGCAAAAGCCGTTCGTCAGCGACCTGATGCGCCTGAACAAAAGCTTCATCGTGCACCGCTCGATCAGCGGCCGCCGCGAAAAGATGGCTGCCTACCAGTTGCTGTCGGCCTATATCAACCATTCGATCACTCACGATACCCAGTCAATCTGGATCGCGCAGGCCGAAGGGCGGGCCAAGGACGGCGACGACCGTACCGAGTCGGCAATCCTCAAGATGTTCCACATGAGCCGCAAGGACGAGCCGTTCGGTGAGGTGATTCGCTCCTTGAATCTTAGCCCGGTATCGATCAGTTACGAGTACGACCCGTGCGACCAGGCCAAGGCCCGTGAGCTGTACATCCGTGCCACCACTGGCAGCTACGCCAAGACCCCGGGCGAAGACGACATCAGCATTGCCCTGGGCATTACCGGCTACAAAGGCCGGGTGCATGTGAACTTCGCGCCGCCGATCAGCGACCAGTTCGAAGACACCAAACAACTGGCCGCAGAAATCGACCGGCAGATTCTTACCGGTTACCGGCTGTTCCCGGTGCATTACCTGGCTTGGGCGCAGTGGAGCGAGCGCGACGCAAGCCTCAGCGTGCCGCAGGCTCATGAGCTGTTTGGCGCCGAAGAACTGGCCAAGGCCAAAGCTGAGTGGGAAACGCGCCTGGCAGGCTGCCCTGCCGAGCATCGCCCGTATCTGATCCAGCAATATGCGACTCCGGTGCGCAATCAGTACCGGATCAAGGCCGGTCTGGCCCTGCCTTGAGGCTCAATGGCAGCCGCCCGGAGGCTGCCATTTTCTGCTCCGCTGTCACCGGCTTGTCATCCAGCCACGCCATTGTATGGCCCTTCAAAACGGAGCCTGGCACTTGCCAGGCATTTTGCAGGGAACGCCCGTACATTCTGGAGTCGACATGCTGCACGCCAACAATCAGGACCGTCTCTACCTCATCGCCCAAAGCGATGAGCAGCAGGAGCTTATCGACGGCCTGGCCTTCAATGTCCACGACCGCCGCTGGCTGGTCTATTGCGCTCTGGGCGGTCATCAACATCACGACCTGCCTGAGCAAGACCCGGACACCGGCCTGAGCTTTCTGGATTTTTCCGTGGCCACCGCAGCGGCGGTGAATCACTGATCAACGCAGCCAAAACGAAAAAGCCCGGCCTCTGATCGAGAGCCGGGCTTTTTTACATCTGCAGCACGGTTACTGAGACAGCGTGCTACCGATGGTCGGGTCCTGGAACACCCGGGTCAGGGCATCGCTCAACACATCGCCAACCAGCTTGGTGTTGGTTTCCTGGTTCGGCGCCATGCCAAAACGCTGGTCCAGCGACGCTGCATAACGGCCGTTGTAGCTGCGGCCGTTGTTGCGCACGTCAGCGCGGAACGTCGAGCTGATGGTCGCCTCGGTTACATACATGCCTTCTTTGGGCGACTGGTAACGCAGGTCGGCCAGGGTCACGGTCAGTTGCGGGGCGTTACCGCCCTGGGTCGGAGTGAAGCCCAGCAGGCGGACGGCGGCTTCGGCCTGGGCCTGCAGTTTAGGCAGCAGGTCGGCGCCATTGACGGTGATCGAACTGGTTTCAGGGTACATGCCGCCGCGCGTGCCCAGAGTCTGGCTCTGACGACCATCCACCACCCGTACCACGACCGGCTGGCCATGCCCCACCGGCGCCAGTTGCGCGGTGATACGCGGCTGCGGGCTCAGTTGTTGCGGGCTGTGGGCACAACCGACCAGAGTCAAACTGCTTACAGCAAGCAGACCAAACAAAACGCGACGCAGCATGTTTATTTCTCCATGGGGGCCAGCAATCGATGCCGGGAGTATAGCGGCGCACCGCAACTGCCTGATAGCTGAAAATCCGACCACCGGTTCGCGCTGATGGTTCCGGTCTGGCCGGGCTGTAATCAGGGTGTCACGTCAAGCCGCCAAGCTAGCCTCAATCAACAAACGAGAGCACCGTCATGGGCTTTTTCCAGTCTCTGTTCAGCGTCCGCCCTGCCCTTCGCCACTATGCCCGCATCGACCAGCAGGGTATCTGCCGTGCACTGAAGCACTGCAGCCAGGCTCCAGCAGGCAATGAATGGGTCGAAGTGACTGAACAACGCATGGCGTGGCTCGGCCAGCCACTGCCCGCCAGCGCCCGGATTGCACCGCGTGCAGACCGTTTGGTAGCACGTGAGCTGCTGGCTGCCTGAATTAATCGCGATAAAAGTCAAACAGGCCGATCAATTCCCGATGTTTCATCGCTATAATCTCCCCCCGATTATAAGGACGTCTCCTGATCGGGCCTCGCTGCATCGCTAATCCACGAAATTAGCTCCCCCGCAACGCCCACAGAGAGCCGCCCACGCAGTCCGCTTGCATCGCGATAATTCGATGGCTGGTAGGCAATGGCTCGAATCCGATCGAACCTTTCCCGCCGCCGCCGTCTCATCTGTGATAGCCGGGCATGCCAGAGCTGCCCTCGCAGCCCTTTTTGAGGTTTGGTTCGCGTGTCCAAAAGAGCGCGAAATAACGGGTTTCACAACTTCCAAGAGTGTGGCGAGCACATGAACAGGTTTGAAGATGTACCTTTAATGTTTCCGTCGGCCTCACCCGGCAGGGTCGAACGTCGCTGCGCAGCGTCCTGACGATGGTCGAATGGCCCGGCATGCTGGAAAATGCGTTCATAG
This sequence comes from Pseudomonas sp. StFLB209, assembly GCF_000829415.1. Classification (NCBI taxonomy): domain Bacteria; kingdom Pseudomonadati; phylum Pseudomonadota; class Gammaproteobacteria; order Pseudomonadales; family Pseudomonadaceae; genus Pseudomonas; species Pseudomonas sp. StFLB209. The sequence continues at coordinate 868,455 of NZ_AP014637.1, forward strand.
TCATTATGAACCCTTGAACAGTCTGACCGGGGCCTGCGCGAGAGATGCAAAACATTGCGAAGAATCGGACCCTCGATCCCGGCCAGGACGTGCGTAGCATGAATGCGGTTCATGCCCTCAATACCTGGCATCCAGCCTCGGGATCGCAGGCCGTCAATTGGGTGCAGCAGATTTTGGAGACGCGTTAATGGCGCATAACGAAGCAGTCGACGTGGTATTGGTCGGAGCCGGCATCATGAGTGCCACTCTGGCGGTACTGCTCAAAGAGCTCGACCCCAGCCTGAAACTGGAGGTCGTCGAACTGATGGACTCCGGCGCTGCGGAAAGTTCCAACCCGTGGAACAACGCCGGCACCGGTCACGCCGGGCTGTGCGAACTGAACTACACCCCGCAGGCTGCCGACGGTTCGGTCGACATCAAAAAAGCCGTGCACATCAACACCCAGTTCGAGGTTTCGAAGCAATTCTGGTCCTATCTGGTGCGCAAGGGCAGCTTCGAAACGACCCGCACCTTTATCAATCCCGTCCCGCACCTGAGCTACGTGCAGGGCGAGAAAGACATGTCCTTCCTCAAGGCGCGTTTCGAGGCCCTGCGCCAGCATCACGCCTTCGCCTCGATGCAGTACACCGAAGACCACAGCAAGATGACCGAGTGGATGCCGCTGATGATGGCCGGCCGCCCAGCCGATCAGAAGCTGTCCGCCACCCACATGGCCAATGGTACTGACGTCAACTTCGGCGCTCTGACCAACCAGCTGCTCAAGCACCTGGCCAGCGAGCCCGATGCCCAGGTCAAGTACAACAAGCGCGTCACCGACCTGACCCGCAATGGCAAGGGCTGGACCGTCACCGTCAAGGACGTCAACAACGGCAGCAGCCGTGAGATCGACGCCCGCTTCGTATTCCTCGGTGCCGGTGGCGCTGCGCTGCAACTGCTGCAGATGTCCGGTATCGAAGAAGGCAAAGGCTTTGGCGGCTTCCCGGTCAGCGGCCAGTGGCTGCGCTGCGACAATCCTGAAGTGGTCAAGAATCACCAGGCCAAGGTCTACAGCCAGGCCGCCGTAGGTTCGCCGCCGATGTCGGTTCCGCACCTCGACACCCGCGTGGTGGACGGCAAGACTTCGCTGCTGTTCGGCCCGTTCGCCGGCTTCACCACCAAGTTCCTCAAGCACGGCTCGTTCATGGACCTGCCGTTCTCGGTGCGCCTGTCGAACATCAAGCCGATGCTGTCGGTGGCCCGCGACAACATGGACCTGACCAAGTACCTGATCAGCGAAGTGCGCCAGACCATGGAACAGCGCCTGGATTCGCTGCGACGCTTCTACCCGCAGGTCAAGGCCGAAGACTGGCGCCTGGAGATTGCCGGCCAGCGCGTGCAGATCATCAAGAAAGACGCCAAAAAAGGCGGCGTGCTGCAATTCGGCACCGAGCTGGTCTCGGCCGCTGATGGCTCGCTGGCCGCCCTGCTCGGTGCGTCGCCGGGTGCATCGGTGACCGTATCGATCATGCTCGACCTGATCGAACGCTGCTTCCCTGAACAAGCCAAGGGTGCGTGGAGCGCCAAGCTCAACGAGATCTTCCCGGCTCGCGAAAAAGAGCTGGCCAGCGATGCCCAGCTTTACAAGCGCATCAGCACCCAGAGCGACAAGGCCCTGGGGCTGATCGAGCAGCAGCAGACCGAGGCACAAAGCATCGCCTGATGCCTTTAAAGCCTGATAAACAAAACCCCGTGCGCTCAGTGAGCCACGGGGTTTTGTTTTTTATGCTGGATTCGCGGCTGAAGCCGCTCCTACCAGACCCGAGTGAGCGCCTGTCACATCGCGGGCTTTCAGAGGCTCTCGGATAACACAGCGATGTGCTCCGGGCCGATTCCGCAGCAGCCGCCGATATGGGTCGCGCCCCGTTTGACCCAATCGGCGGCCCATTGCTGGTAGCCCTGCGGGTCGAGGTCTTCGCGCAGTTCATCCAGACCATCGTTGGCGGTGGCGTCCTTGGGCTGTGGCGGGAAGGCGTTGGCATAGGCCCCTACCCCGATTTGCACATTCAGCTCGGCAAACACCGCGCGGGCGGCATCAATCGCCGCGCCGATCACTTCCGGCTGGCTGCAGTTGAACAGCAGAGTCGCCGCACCCAGCTCGGCCGCCGCTCGCGCGGCATCGGCCACCGGCTCGCCGGAGCGCAGCCGCGGGGTGTCATCGGTGTCTTCATCCTGCAGAGTGAACGACAGCCAGAACGGCTTGCCGTCAGCCGGCAGGCCAGCGCGGATAGTCCGCGCTTCGACAATTGCGCTCTGGGTTTCTGCCAGCCACAGGTCGACGTGCGCCGCCAGGCCACGCACCAGTGGCTGGAGGATCTCGTCGGCACGGCTGGCATCGAACAGGTCCGGACGGTAGGAGCCAAACAGTGGCGGCAAAGAGCCGGCCACCAGTGCCCGGCCGCCAGCGGCATCAGCGGCCTGGCGCGCCAGTTGCCCGGCGGTGGTGGCCAGCGCCTGGCCTTCACGAGCGAAACGCTCCTCACCGATATGAAACGGCACCACCGCATAGCTGTTGCTGGTAATCACCCGCGCACCGCTCTGGATGTACGCCGCATGCACCGCCACTACCGCCTCGGGCGCCTCGGTCAGGGCCAGCGCCGACCACTCCGGCTGACGGAACGGCGCACCACGACGTTGCAGTTCCCGGCCCATGCCGCCATCAAGAATTACCATCGAACCTTGAGTCATATTTGACCTGCTTATATACATATGAAAAAGACTCATTAGAATTGAGCCCTATATAACGTATTTAATACGCGCCTTTATCCAAACAACAACCATTTTTTGAGGATCTGACGTGAAACTACGTGCGCTTGCAGCTATCGGCCTGTTTGCCCTGACCGTCTCCAGCCAGGCTCTGGCGGGCGCCACTCTGCAACGGGTGCAGGACAACAAAGAGCTGGTCAATGTGCTGATGGAAAGCTACCCGCCGTTCTCGTTTCTCAATGATCAGAACCAGCTTGATGGTTTTGACGTCGATGTCGCCAAGGCCGTAGCCGCGAAGCTGGGCGTCAAGGCGCGCTTCGAGACCCCCTCCTGGGACGTGATCGCCGCCGGCCGCTGGAGCGGTCGCTATGACATCTGCATCTGCTCGATGACCCCGAGCCAGGCCCGCGCCGAGGTCTTCGACTTCCCGGTGGAATACTACGCCTCGCCAGCGGTAATCGTGGTCAACGCCAAGGATGAGCGGATTCATGAGGCCAAGGATCTGAGCGGCAAGAAAGTGGGCCTGACCAGCGCTTCGAGCTACGAAAGCTACCTGAACAAGAACCTGGTGATTGAAGGCAGCACCGGCAAGCCGCTGGAGTACCCATTCGAAAACGTACAGATCGCCCCTTATGACAACGATAACGTGGCGTTTCAGGATCTGGGCCTGGGTGCCGGCAAGCGCCTGGATGCCGTACTGACCAACCTGGTTACCGCCCAACCGCGTCTGGATCAGGACAAGCGCTTCAAGCTGGCCGGCGCGGCGCTGTATGAAGAGCCGAATTTCGTCGCCATCGAGAAAGGCGATGCCGAATGGAATGCCAAGGTCCGCGAGGTGTTCGAAGAACTCAAGAAGGACGGCACCCTGAGCAAGCTGTCGCAAAAGTGGATCGGCGCCGATATCAGTAAATGACCCAGTTTCCTTCACAACGCCCACCTGAGCAGGCCAAGACCAGCCTGCTCAAGCGCGTGTTCGGCTTCCGGACCCGGCTGTACCTGACCTGGGCGACGATGTTCGCCCTGTTTGCCGGTTTTTTCCTGAGCTTCGATCTGAAGTTCTCGATCATCCTCGACAAGTTGCCGAACCTGATCGGCCTGAGCCTGGCCCCTAACGGCTTTCTGCAAGGCGCGGTGCTGACTCTGTTCGTGTGCCTCTGCTCGATTGCGGTGTCGGTGCTGCTGGGTTTTGTTGCCGCGCTGGCGCGTTTATCGCGCAGTGCGGTGGCGTTCGGGATCGCCAGTTTCTATGCGTCGTTCTTTCGCGGCACACCGCTGCTGATCCAGATTCTGTTGATTTATCTGGGGCTGCCGCAGATTGGCGTGGTGCCGGGGGCGGTGACCGCCGGGATCATTGCGCTGTCGTTGAACTACGGCGCGTACCTGAGCGAGATTTTCCGGGCGGGCATCATCGGCGTTGCGGCCGGGCAGCGTGAAGCAGCCATGGCCATGGCGCTCACGCCACTGCAGGTGTTCTGGCTGATTACCCTGCCTCAGGCGATGCGCACGATTATTCCGCCGACCACCAATCAGTTCATTTCGATGCTCAAGGATTCATCGCTGATTTCGGTGATGGGGGTTTGGGAGGTGATGTTTCTGGCGCAGTCGTACGGGCGGTCGAGTTATCGCTACATCGAGATGCTGACCACCGCGGCGGTGTTGTACTGGATCATGTCGATCGGGCTGGAGTTGTTGCAGGCAAGGATGGAGCGGCATTACGGCAAGGCGTATCAGCCGCGCAACTGAACGCTTGCAGAAGGGGCTTGAGCTCAAGCCCCTGCCACGAGTCCGCCTGCCGCTCAGGCTGCTGCGCGGGCTTGTTCGATCAGGGCGATGTAGTCGTCGGCGTTGCGCTGGTCCTTGATCAGGTCGACGAAGGTGTTGCCTTGTTCGTCTTTGCCGTTCAGGTCCAGGCCAGCTTCGCGGAAGAACACCAGAAACCGCTCGAAGTCGTCGATACGCAGGCCACGATAGGCTTTGATGAGTTTGTGCAGCGACGGCGAAGTGGCGTCGAACGGTTTAAAGTCGAGGAACAGTTTGATCTGCTCGTCGCCGATTTCGTCACCAATGATCTGCTTCTTGTCTTTACGCATTGCGGGCTCCAGCTGTCGCGCTCACTTTCACGGGGCAGGCAGTTTATATCTGCCAGCCAAACCACTCAACGCGGCTTTGTGCCTGCGGTATGCAGATCGGCCCAGACGTGGCCGTTGGCGTAGGTCAGAAACTGGCAATAGACCTTCTCGTTGCGCAGCAGGTCCACCAGAGTGCGGTAGTGCGACTGCGGGTAAGACAGGGTCAGGGTACGGGTCGCCGGATCAAAGCTGGGCTTTTTCAGGCTTTTGCTTTCACCGTCGAAATGAATCTGCACCTCGCTAAGGGTCGCGCCTTTATTAAGCGGTTTGCCTTTGAGGCTGATCGACAGCGGCGCGGTCACAGGTATCGGCTGCTGATTGGACGGTCGCTGGTTGCCGACCACCACCGAGTACTCAGTGACCAGCATCAGCTGTTGCTGCTCCGGCTGCCCCTCACGCAGGTTCAGGTCGTCAGGCGGCAGGTATTGCTCGTGCATCGGCGCGGCCAGTGCCGCATCCGCCAGCAGGGCCAGCGTCAGTGCACCGGTCATCATCAACGATTTCATTTACCTGTCTCTCCTTATCCCTGACCTGCCATGCAGTCAGGCCGTCAATTACATTCCTTTGACCGCATAAATGCCTGCGGCGTTACGCCAGTAGCCTTTGTAATCCATGCCATAGCCAAAGATATAGCGGTCAATGCACGGCAGGCCCACATAGTTGGCTTTCAGGTCAGGCCGTGCTTTGCGGTCATGATCCTTATCGATCAGCACGGCAGTGTGAACTGCACGGGCACCGGCATGGCGACAGAAATCGATGATTGCGCCCAGGGTGTGACCTTCATCGAGGATGTCGTCGATGATCAGCACGTCACGGTCGATGAACGACACTTCCGGCTTGGCCTTCCAGAACAGCTCGCCGCCGCTGGTTTCGTTGCGGTAGCGGGTGGCGTGCAGGTACGACGCTTCCAGCGGGAAGTTCAGGTGAGTCAGCAGTTTGCCGGAAAAGATCAGGCCGCCGTTCATCACACAGAACACCACGGGATTGCTGTCGGCCAGTTCGGCATTGATCTGCGCGCCGACCCGGGCGATGGCAGCCTCGACTTCGGCTTCGGTGTACAGGCAGTCAGCCTCGCGCATGATTTGACGGATATGCTCGAGATCAGCGGACATGAATCGCTCCAGATAACAATGAGAAAAACCGGCAAAGGTACGCAAGCAGGTGACTCGGAGCAAGCAGATATCGACTAACGTTGCCGATGTTGCTCAATTGAAGGCCAAGTGCGTCAGACAATACTGCAAGCGGCGTAAGACAGTCACCGCTTGATCGATTAATCTAGGCCGTTTTTTGCCCGTATCCAGGAGCCTTTCCCATGCCCATCCGTGAAATCCGTCATCCGCTGATCCGTCACAAGCTCGGCCTGATGCGCCGCGCCGATATCAGCACCAAGAATTTCCGCGAGCTGGCTCAGGAAGTTGGCGCTCTGCTGACCTATGAGGCAACCGCCGACCTGCCGCTGGAAAACTACGAAATTCCGGGCTGGGCCGGCCCGGTGCAAGTCGAAAAGATTGCCGGCAAGAAAATCACCGTCGTGCCGATCCTGCGTGCCGGTATCGGCATGCTCGACGGCGTGCTCAGCCTGATTCCCGGTGCCAAGGTCAGTGCCGTAGGCGTTGCCCGTAACGAGCAAACCCTGCAAGCGCATACCTATCTGGAGAAGCTGGTCGACGGCATCGACGAGCGTCTGGCGATGATTATCGACCCGATGCTGGCCACTGGCAGCTCGATGGTCGCCACCATTGACCTGCTGAAAAAGGCCGGTTGCCGCGAGATTCGCGCCATGGTCCTGGTCGCCGCGCCAGAAGGCATTGCCGCCGTCGAAAAGGCTCACCCGGATGTGCTGGTGTACACCGCCTCGATTGACGAGCGCCTGAACGAGCACGGCTACATCATCCCGGGCCTGGGCGATGCCGGCGACAAGATCTTCGGCACCAAGCAGAAGGACGCCTGAGCCGATGAAACACGATGAGTTCAACGACCCGCTGTGGCGCACGGTGCTGTCTGGGGCGCAGATGCTGTTCGTGGCGTTCGGCGCCCTGGTGCTGATGCCGCTGATTTCAGGACTCGACCCGAACGTTGCGCTGTTTACCGCAGGTTTGGGCACCCTGCTGTTCCAGCTGGTCACTGGCCGTCAGGTGCCGGTGTTCCTGGCGTCGAGCTTTGCCTTCATCACCCCGATCATTCTTGCCAAGGGCCAGTTCGGCCTGGCGGCGACCATGGGCGGGGTCATGGCGGCAGGCTTCGTCTACACCTTCATGGGCATCGCAGTAAAGATCAAGGGCACCGGTTTCATCGACCGCATGCTGCCGCCGGTGGTGATCGGCCCGGTGGTGATCTCCATCGGCCTGGCCATGGCGCCGATCGCGGCCAACATGGCGATGGGCAAGGCCGGTGACGGCGCCGAACTGATTCATTACCAGACGGCCATGTGGATCTCCATGCCGGCGTTGCTGACCACGCTGATCGTGGCGGTGTTCGGCAAAGGCATCTTCCGCCTGGTGCCGATCATCGCTGGCGTGCTGGTGGGCTTTGGCATGTCGTTCTGGTTTGGCGTGGTCGATACCGCCAAGATCGCCGCCGCACCTTGGCTGGCGATGCCGCACTTCACCGCGCCGGAATTCAACTGGCAGGCGATCCTGTTCATCGTTCCGGTGGCCCTGGCTCCGGCCATCGAGCACATCGGCGGGGTGATCGCGGTGGGCAGCGTGACCGGCCGCGACTACCTGAAAAAGCCCGGCCTGCATCGCACTCTGCTAGGTGACGGTATCGCCACGACCTCAGCCGGCCTGTTCGGCGGTCCGCCCAACACCACCTATGCCGAAGTAACCGGCGCAGTGATGCTGACCAAGAACTACAACCCGAAAATCATGACCTGGGCGGCGATCTTTGCCATCAGCCTGGCGTTCGTTGGCAAATTCGGCGCGCTGCTGCAGAGCATCCCGGTGCCGGTCATGGGCGGTATTTTGTGCCTGCTGTTCGGATCTATCGCCGCGGTGGGGCTCAACACCATGATCCGCCATCAGGTGGACATGGCCGAAGCACGCAATCTGGTGATTGTCTCGGTAACGTTGGTGTTCGGTATCGGCGGCGTACTGATCGGCACCGGCACCGGCCCTGATGATTTTGGCCTCAAGGGCATCGCCCTGTGTGCGATCACCGCGATCTTCCTCAACCTGATCCTGCCGGGTAATGACGGCTGGAAGAAGAAGCCGCTGGAAGACCAGGCACCCTGAAGGCGCTGAGCGATAGCCTCGTAGGAGCAGCTTCAGCTGCGAAAGCTTCGCGGTTAAAACCAATACTGGTCAGTTAAGTGCCTTATGTCCCCGGTGGGAGCTACCTTGGTAGCGAAGAGGCCGGCACATTCGCAGCAGATGCTGTGACTTTACCGGCCTCTTCACGAGCAAGCTCGTTCCCACAAAGATTTGCGGCGCCTAAACGAACGGTATTGCGGTTAAAAACGCCCCTGCGGCCGCGCGCTTACAAAGGCGCGGCAGTTCGCTCACAGAGCGCATTGAGCGCCACCGCCCAACGCTCATCGTCGTTCAGGCACGGCACCAGTACCAGTTCATCACCGCCAGCTTCCTTGAACTGTTCGGCACCGCGGTCGCCAATTTCTTCCAGGGTCTCGATGCAGTCAGCGACAAACGCCGGGCACATGACCAACAGGCGCTTGACACCTTTGCTGGCCAATTCATCCAGCCGTTGCTCAGTGTAGGGTTCAATCCATTTGTCGCGCCCCAGACGCGACTGGAACGACACTGACCATTTGCCATCCGCAATGCCCGCCAGTTTGGCAAACGCCGCTGCCGACTGGATGCACTGCGCCCGATAGTTGGTGGCCAGTACCTCAGCCGGGGCATTCATGCAGGCTTCATCATCCTGAAAGCGGAATTTACCGGTAGGGTCGAGCTTGCGCAGGTGGCGCTCCGGCAAGCCGTGGAAGCTCAGCAACAGGTGGTCGTAAGGCTGCTCGAGGTACGGACGGGTGGTCTGCACCAGTGCCTCAAGGTATTCAGGCTGGTCGTAGAACGGCGGCAGCAGGTTGAACTGCATGTCCAGACCTTTGTCGCGCACCACCCGCTTGACCTCTTCAATCGCCGTGGTCACCGTGCTGTCGGCAAAGTGCGGGTACAGCGGCGCCAGCGTCACCTGGCGGATGCCCTGGCCGGCCAGGCGCTCAAGTACCGACTCAATGGACGGCTCGCCATAGCGCATGGCCAGTTCAACCGGGCCATGCTGCCACTGCGCCTGCATCTTCGCCTGTAAACGCTTGCTCAGCACCACCAGCGGCGAGCCCTCGTCCCACCAGATCGACGCATAGGCATGCGCCGACTGCTCGGGCCGCTTGATCAGGATCAGCGACACCAGCAGGCGGCGGATCGGCCACGGCAGGTCGACCACATAAGGGTCCATCAGGAACTGATTGAGGTAACGGCGTACGTCAGCCACGCTGGTGGAGGCTGGCGAGCCCAGGTTGATCAGCAACAGCGCATGATCGGTCATGCAAGGTCCTATTTCGAAGAGGAAGCCAGCACGTTACCCAAGGCATCGTGCAGTTCAGTAAAACGGAAAACAAACCCGGCCTCGTGCAGGCGTGCCGGGCGCGTGCGCTGACCGCCGAGCAACAGGTCAGACATTTCGCCCAGCACAATACGCAGGGGCAGCGCCGGCAGCGGCAGCAACGCCGGGCGGTGCAGCACTTTACCCAGGGTCTTGGCGAACTCGCGGTTGCGCACCGGGGCTGGCGCGCAGAGATTATAAGGACCGCGGGCTTCGCTGTGGTTCAACAGAAAATCTATCGCCGCAATCTGGTCGTCGATATGCACCCACGGCATCCACTGCCGGCCATTGCCAATCGGCCCGCCCAGACCGCAACGAAACGGCGGCAGCATGCGTTTGACAAACCCGCCGTCAGCCGACAACACCAGCCCGGTGCGCAGCAGCACCACCCGCATCCCGAGCGGCTCGGCACGCTGGGCAGTTTCTTCCCAGGCCTGACACAAATGACTGGCAAAATCGTCCTTGACCGGTTGCTGGCCCTCGTCCAGTTCACGCTCGCCGCCATCACCATACCAACCCACCGCGGAACCTGAGAGCAGCACTCGCGGCCGCTGCGTCTGGCGTTCAAGCCAGGCCAGCAACTGTTCGGTGAGGCCAATCCGGCTTTCCCAGAGCAGCAAGCGCCGCTTGCGCGTCCAGGGCCGGTCGGCAATCGGCGCACCGGCCAGGTTGACCACCGCATCCACCGTCTGGCCATCGAGTTCTGCGAGCTTGGCGATACCTCGCACCCCATCACCGCACACCTTGCGCACCTCGGCGGGGCGACGGCTCCAGACCGTGAGTTGATGTCCTTGCTGCTGCCAGAACTGGCAAAGCGCTTTACCGATCAATCCTGTACCACCGGTCAGCAAGATGTGCATGAGGGGTATCCTTGAGTGGCGTTAATGGCCTTGAAGTAGTCTATTTCTTGCAGGCTGTGCTTGTTGATGTTCTGCAGTGAACCCTTTTGCTGAACCATAGGCCACACCTGAAAGGATTGGAGCTTTACTGCCCGAACCGTGGCAGTTGGCCCATTGTCTATTAGCTACAGACTGACCGTTACGGACCGTACGAGTTGCAGTGCCTTCATGCCCTTATATGTGAACGGCTGCAACTTATACCAACGAAGAAGATTGTACAGGTTTTCAGGACGGCGTAGTCTGTGCAGACAAGGTAACGAGGCCCCTATGACTGTACCTATCGCAATCATCGGTACCGGTATCGCCGGACTCTCCGCCGCCCAGGCCCTCTCCAGCGCCGGGCATGCCGTTCACCTTTTCGACAAAAGCCGCGGCAGCGGCGGACGCATGTCCAGCAAGCGCAGTGATGCCGGCTCGCTGGACATGGGCGCGCAGTATTTCACCGCCCGCGACCGTCGTTTCGTCGCCGTCGTCAACCACTGGCAAGCCAATGGCTGGGTCGAGCAATGGAAACCTTCGCTGTACAACTACCATGGCGGGCGGCTCAGCCCGTCCCCGGATGAACAGGTACGCTGGGTCGGCAGCCCCGGCATGAGCACCATCACCCGCGCCATGCTCGACGATCTGCCGGTGACGTTTTCCTGCCGCATCACCGAGGTATTTCGCGGCAGCCGTCACTGGAGCCTGCAGGATGCCGAGGGCAAGACTCATGGCCCGTTCAGCCACGTGATCATCGCCACGCCAGCGCCGCAGGCCACCACCTTGCTGGCCGGGGCACCGAAACTGGCCTCGGTTGTGGCCGGGGTCAAGATGGACCCGACCTGGGCGGTGGCACTGGCGTTCAGCACGCCCCTCGACACCCCGCTGCAAGGCTGCTTCGTGCAGGACAGCCCGCTCGACTGGCTGGCCTGCAACCGTAGCAAGCCAGGGCGTGAGGGCCAGCTCGATACCTGGGTGCTGCACGCCACCAGCACCTGGAGCCGCGAGCACGTCGACATGCCCAAAGAGCAAGTGATCGAGCACTTGCATGGCGCCTTTGCCGAACTGATCAGTTGCGCTATGCCAGCGCCAGTGTTCAGCCTCGCGCATCGCTGGTTGTATGCGCGGCCTTCCGGTACGCATGAATGGGGCGCACTGTCCGATGCCGACCTGGGCATCTACGTGTGTGGCGACTGGTGCCTGTCGGGCCGCGTCGAAGGGGCCTGGCTCAGTGGCCAGCAAGCGGCAAACCGACTGATTGAGCATCTGGCCCGTTGAACCGCATCAACCCCCGCAAACTGCTGCTGTCGAAGTGGACGGCAGCAACCCCGCAGAATCGCGAAAAGCACTTTCTGGTCACCGAACTGTTCCGTGACGAGGAAGGCACGGTGCTGGAGATCGAGTTGCAGGCTGTGCTGACTCAACGTACTGAGCGCCTGGCCTGGCAGGTGTTGCAGGATGCGCAGCGCTGGCGGATGGGTTGGAAGTAGGAGCGGCCGGGCGGCGATTCGCTTTAGCCGCGAATTGGTATTTAGACCGATGGAAAATCCTGCATCGCGTTGACTGATCTGCTGGTTTCGCCCTGCTAGGCGAGAAGCTGGCTTCCCTGCCAGTTTCTCCCCCGAATCGACGCCTACCTTCGGCCTGCACCCAAGTCGCGATCTGCGTCGTCTGTGCCATCTCGCTTCGAAGATCAAGATCAACGGCAACAACCGCACCCTGTACAAAAAATTTGACTTGTACAACCCCACATCTAAGATGAACTCAGATTGTACAAGCAATGTCATCTGTACAAGTTCTTGAGTTCTGAGGTGTGCAATGCTCCAGCCTGTGACCGATAAACCCAAACTGGGCGTCAGTGCCTGCCTGATGGGCGTTGAAGTTCGTTACAACGGTGGCCACAAACAATCGGACCTGTGCACCCGCACACTCAGCGATTACTTCGACTTCATCCCCGCCTGCCCGGAAGTGGCGATCGGCATGGGCATCCCGCGCGAGACGATCCGCCTGGTCGGTGACCCCGACGCGCCGCAGGCGGTGGGCACCGTACACACAGACCTCAACGTGACCCGTGAGCTGGCCGAGTATGGCCAGCACATGGCCGGGGCAATGACCGGGATCAGCGGCTACATCTTCATGCAGAAGTCGCCCTCCTGCGGCCTGGAGCGGGTCAAGGTCTACCGCGACAACGGCGCGCCATTCGAGACCGGCAGCCGGGGGATTTACGCCCAGGCATTCTGCGCGCAGCATCCCGACCTGCCGGTGGAGGAAGACGGCCGCCTCAATGACCCGGTGCTGCGCGAGAATTTCATTACCCGGGTTTACGCCTACACCGCCTGGCAGCAATTGCTCGCACAGGGCCTGAGCCGCCGCGCCCTGACCGAATTTCACTCACGCTACAAGTACCAGCTCATGGCCTGTGACGTGCAGCAATACCGGGCGCTGGGCAAGCTGCTGGGCAGCATGGGCCGCAGCGACCCCGACCAGGTCGGACCGGATTATTTCAGCCAACTGATGCAAGCCCTGAAGAAGTGCGCCACCCGCGGCAGCCACACCAACGTGCTGCAGCACCTGAGCGGCTACCTCAAGCAGACCCTGGATGCCGATGCCCGGCAAGAATTGCACGACCTGATCCTCCAGTACCGCCAGGGCATCGTGCCGCTGATCGTGCCGCTGACCCTGCTCAAGCATCATTTTCGTCAACACCCGGACCCGTATGTGGCGCTGCAGGTTTATATGCAACCGCACCCGGAACCGCTCAGCCTGCGAAACGCTATCTGAATCATGAACACACTCGCACTCGACGACGCCGCGCAACAACCGCAACCGGAGCACTTGCCCAACGACTGGCTGCCCATTCGTGAAGTGGCCCGCCAGACCGGGGTCAACGCTGTGACCTTGCGGGCCTGGGAGCGACGCTACGGGCTGATCGTGCCGCACCGCACCGCCAAGGGTCACCGGTTGTACTCCGATGAACACGTGCAACGGGTCATGGCCATCCTCACTTGGCTGGACCGTGGCGTGGCGGTCAGTCAGGTCAAGGCCTTGCTCGACAGTAAAAGCCCGGCCCCGGTCAGCCCCGGTAACGACTGGCAAACGCTGCGTCAGACGCTGCTGCAGGCCATCAGCGAACTGGCCGAACGACGCATCGATGACCTGTTCAACCGGGCCATGTCGCTGTACCCGCCACGCACCCTGTGCGAGCAATTGCTGATACCACTACTGGCCGATCTGGAACAGCGCTGGCAAAGCCAGTTCGGCAGCCAGATGCAGCGGATGTTTTTCCATTCCTGGCTACGCAGCAAGTTCGGCGCCCGCATCTATCACAACAACCGTCAGCTCAGCGGCCCGGTGGTGTTACTGGTCAACCAGTCGGACCGGCCCATGGAGCCGCACCTGTGGCTGGCGGCCTGGCTGGTCAGCAGCGCCGACTGCCCGGTGGAGGTGTTCGACGGCCCGTTACCGGTGGGTGAACTGGCCCTGGCCTGTGAATACCTGAGCCCTCGCGCCGTGCTGCTGTATGCCAGCAAAACCCTGAACCTGCCACAACTGCCCAAACTGCTGGGCAACATCCATTGCCCAATCCTGCTCAGCGGGCCGGCCGTGGTGATCCATCATGACCAATTGCCCGTATACACCCACGGGATCGCCAATCTGAGCCTGGCCCGTGACCCGCTTGAGGCTTATGGCGAGTTGAACAGACTCGGCCTTATCTAACCCGATCCTGAGGACTTTTCATGCAACTGCTCTGGCTGCGCAGCGACTTGCGCGTACATGACAACACTGCCCTGAACGCTGCGATGGCTAAAGGCCCGACTGTGGCGCTGTTCCTGCTCAGCCCTGCCCAATGGCAGCGCCATGACGATGCCGGCTGCAAAGTGGATTTCTGGCTACGCAACCTGGTCGAGCTGGAAAAAGCCTTGGGCAAGTTGAATGTACCGCTGCTGATTCGCCAGGCCGATACCTGGGACAAGGCGCCGCAGGTGCTGCTCAAGTTGTGCGAAGAACTCAAGATCGAGGCCGTGCACGCCAACGAGGAATATGGCGTCAATGAGAGCAGCCGCGACCAGGCGGTGCGCCAGGCGCTGGAAAAAGCCGATATCGGCTGGCACAGCCACCTGGACCAGTTGCTGTTCCCGCCGGGCAGCGTTCTGACCAAAAGCGGGCAGTATTTTCAGGTCTATAGCCAGTTCCGCAAGGTGTGTTACGCACGCCTGCACACCTCGATCCCCCAGCCGCAGCGCCTGCACAAGGCGCAGCCGCCGTTGCAGATCAGCAGCGATGCAGTGCCGGACCAGGTCAAGGGCTTCGACACCCCCTCGCAGGCACTGCGCGAGCTATGGCCGGCCGGCGAGGCCGAAGCCCGGCGGCGGCTTGACCAGTTCAGTGACGAGCAAATTCACTACTATCTGAGCGAGCGCGACTTTCCGGCCAAGCCTGGCACCAGTCAGCTCTCGGCGTATCTTGCCGCCGGGGTAATTTCCCCCCGCCAGTGCCTGCATGCCGCGCTTAACAGCAACCAGGGTGAGTTCGAGAGCGGTAACGAAGGCAGCGTCACCTGGATCAACGAATTGCTGTGGCGCGAGTTCTACAAGCACACCCTGGTGGGTTACCCGCGGGTGTCCAGGCACCGCGCCTTCCGCCTGGAAACCGAAGCCCTGCGCTGGCGCAACGCGCCCAGGGATCTTGAAGCCTGGCAGCAGGGCCGCACCGGGATACCTATCATTGATGCGGCGATGCGCCAATTGCTGGAAACCGGCTGGATGCACAATCGCCTGCGCATGGTCGTGGCAATGTTTCTGACCAAGAACCTGCTGATCGACTGGCGCGAGGGCGAGCGGTTTTTCATGCGTCATCTGATCGACGGCGATCTGGCCGCCAATAACGGCGGCTGGCAGTGGAGTTCGTCCACCGGCACTGATTCGGCGCCGTACTTCCGTATTTTCAACCCGCTGTCGCAGTCAGAGAAATTCGACCCCGAGGGCCGCTTTATCAAACAGTGGTTGCCGGAGCTGGCCGGGCTGAACAAAAAAGAGGTGCATAACCCCTCGGCGGCAGGCGGCCTGTTTGGCGTGCAAGGCTACCCACAACCGATTGTCGACCTGAGCGCCAGCCGCACCCGCGCCCTGGAGGCATTCAAGAATCTTCCTCACCGGCAGGTCAGCCAGGAGCATTGATGAGCGATTTCCTCCAGCAGTTCGCCCACGGCTTTGCGGCGCTGAACAAAGACAACCTCGACCGCCTTGGCCAGTTGTACAGCGAGGACGTGTGCTTCAGCGACCCGTTGCACAACCTGCAGGGGCTGGGACAGATGCGCGAGTATTTCGACCAGTTGTACGCCAATGTCAGCGAGCTGAGCTTTGACTTTCATGGCTTCGATGAAGTGCGCCCCGGCGCCGGTTATCTGCTGTGGACCATGCATTACCGGCATCCGCGCCTGGAAGGCGGCAAGCTGCTGCAGGTCGAAGGCTGCTCGCATCTGCTGTGGCACGACAAGGTGTATCGCCACCGCGATTACTTCGACGCCGGCGCCCTGCTTTATGAACACCTGCCAGTGCTGGGCGGGGTGATTGGCTGGTTGAAGCGGAGGCTGGCATGAAGCGGCGTGTCTGGTTGACCGGTGCCAGCAGCGGCATCGGCCATGCGTTGGCGGTGCAACTGCTGCAAGACGGCCACCAGTTGGCCTTGACCGCGCGCAACGTCGAGCCGCTGGAGGCATTGGCGCGGCGCTTTCCCGGCCAGACGCTGCTGGTGCCCGGTGACCTTACCGATGCCGCCCAGGTAAAGGCGATGGGTGAGCGTATCCAGCAGCACTGGGGCGCGCTGGACAGCGCCATCCTCAACGCCGGCACCTGTGAATACCTCGAGACGTCCAGCTTCGACGCCCGTCTGGTGGAACGGGTGATCCGCACCAACCTGATCGCCACCAGCCTGTGTATTCAGGAGGCGCTGCCGCTGTTACGTCAGGGCCAGCGGCCGCATCTGGTCGGTGTCGCCAGCGCGGTAACCTTTCTGGCCCTGCCAAGGGCCGAAGCTTATGGCGCGTCCAAGGCCGGCCTGCGCTACCTGCTCGAATCGCTGCGCGTCGACCTGGCCCATGAGCAGATTGACGTCACCGTGGTCAGCCCAGGTTTTGTCGACACGCCACTGACTGCCCGTAATGACTTCCCGATGCCGATGCGCTGGTCGGTCGAAAAAGCCGCACGGCACATTGCCCAGCGCCTGCAACGGCCCCGCCGCCCACTGGAAATCGCCTTTCCGTGGCTGTTTATCTTCAGCCTGCGGCTGCTCGGGTTGCTGCCGGCCCGCCTGCGTCTGATGCTGGGCAAACGCATGGCCCGGCCAGCCGCCTCGCCCTCTTCGTCTGAGAATAAGGACATTCAATGAAAATTGCCGTGATCGGCTCTGGTATTTCCGGCCTGACCTGCGCCTGGCTGCTTGACCGCCGCCATGAAGTGACGGTCTTCGAAGCCTCCAGCTGGATCGGCGGGCACACTCACACAGTGGATGTGCAGGTCGGCGGCCGTGATTACGCCATCGATACCGGCTTCATTGTGTTCAACGACTGGACTTACCCGAACTTCATCCGCCTGCTCGGCCAGTTGGGCGTGGCTTATCAACCGGCAGAAATGAGTTTTTCGGTGCATGACCCGAAAACCGCCACCGAATACAACGGTAATAACCTCAACAGCCTGTTCGCCCAGCGCAGCAACCTGCTGTCGCCGGCGTTCTGGGGCATGCTGCGCGACATTCTGCGGTTCAATCGCGAGGCCATTGCCGACCTGGAGCAACAGCGGATCGCCGCCGACACCACGCTGGGCGAGTACCTGCGCGCCAAGGGCTATGGCACGCGCTTTATCGAGCACTACATCGTGCCCATGGGCTCGGCGATCTGGTCGATGTCGCTCAACGAGATGCTCGGCTTTCCGTTGCAGTTCTTTGTGCGTTTCTTCAAGAACCACGGTTTGTTATCGGTGACAGATCGTCCGCAGTGGCAAGTCATCCAAGGCGGCTCGCGCAGCTACATCGAGCCCCTGACCGCCCGTTTTCGTGAGCGGATCCGCCTGGACTGCCCGGTCCAGCGTGTCGAGCGCGACGATGGCGGGGTGACCGTGCACAGCGCCGCCGGCATTGAGCGGTTCGATCAGGTGGTGTTTGCCTGTCATAGCGACCAGGCGCTGCAAATGCTGGCCGCACCGACCGCGGCCGAGCAGCAGATCCTTGGCGCCCTGCCCTATGCCGAGAACGACGTGGTGCTGCACACCGACACCCGCCTGCTGCCCGACCGCCGCCTGGCCTGGGCCAGCTGGAACTACCGGCTCGGCGGCGACCCGCAGCAGATGGCTGCGGTCACCTACAACATGAACATCCTGCAAGGGCTGCACAGCGACACCACGTTCTGCGTCAGCCTCAACCAGACGAGCGCCATCGATCCGGCGAAGATCCTCGGCCGCTACCGCTACGCCCACCCGCAATACAGCCTGGCCGCCGTAGCGGCGCAAGCACGCTGGGCCGAACTCAAAGGTGCCAACCACAGCTGGTATTGCGGCGCCTACTGGGCCAACGGGTTTCATGAGGACGGCGTCAGCAGCGCGCTGCGGGTGGCCGAAGCCTTTGGGGAAACGTTGTGAACAGCGCCCTGTACAGCGGCTGGATCGCCCACCGGCGCTTCGTGCCGCGCGGGCATCAGTTTCGCTACCGGATCGGGCTGCTGTACCTGGACCTCGACGAGCAGGACGCGGTACTCGGCCTTTCCCCGCTGGCCGGCAAGCGGCGCTTGATGCCGTTCTCGTTCCGCGAAACCGATTACCTCAAGGCCTGGACCGGCCGCGGCGTACCGCTGATCGATGCGGTACGCGAGCGCGTCGCAGAGGCGCTGGGCAAAGTGCCCGACGGGCGCATCTGCCTGCTGACCCAGGCGCGCAGTTGGGGCCTGGCGTTCAACCCGGTGAGTTTCTTCTATTGCCATGACCGCAACGGCGCCTTGCAAGCGATTCTCTGTGAAGTCAGCAATACGCCCTGGCGTGAGCGTTATCACTATGTACTCCCGGCTCAGGGTACGGGGCATCAACAGTTTGCCGTGGCGAAGGCCTTTCATGTCTCGCCGTTCATGCCCCGCGATCTGGAATACCGCATGAAATTCAGCCCGGCCGGCGAACGCCTGGGCGTACATATGGCCGACTGGCAAGGCGAACAGAAGGTCTTTGATGCAACCTTGACCCTGCAACGCCAGGCGCTCAGCCGCAGTGCCCTGCACCGCTACCTGCTGGCCTTTCCATGGATGACCGCCAAAACCTGCCTGGCCATCTACTGGCAAGCCCTGCGCCTGCTGCTCAAACGGATCCCGATTGTCGACCATCAACCTGCCGAAGGCGATTACCGCACGGCCACAACGCCTCCCAAGGAAAGACCTCATGAAAAGCCTCAGCAGTAGTTTTTCCGCGTCACGGACCACCTATGGCCTGACCGCAGGTCTGTTGCGCAAGGGCGTACTGCGCCAGTTGGGTAACTTGCGTCAGGGCCAACTGGTGATCGTCGAAGGCAATGAGCGTCAGGTATTCGGCCGCGCCGGCGCGTTGCTGCAAGGCGAGATTCAGGTGCTCGACAGCGCGCTCTGGGGCATGGTCGCCAGCAATGGCTCGATTGGTGCCGCCGAGGCGTTTATCCACGGCTATTGGACCACCCCGGACCTTACCGCCGTGGTACGCATCTTCGTCAGCAACCTCGATGTGCTGGACGCCATGGAAGGTGGGCTTGCGCGCCTGACCCGACCACTGTTGCATGGCCTGCACTGGCTCAACCGCAATACCCGCCAGGGCTCGCGGAAAAACATCGAGGCGCATTACGATCTGGGCAACCGGCTGTTCGAACAGTTTCTCGACCCGACCATGATGTACTCGGCGGCGCAGTTTCGCAGCGCCGACGACACTCTGGAACAGGCGCAGCTCAACAAGCTGGAGCGCATCTGCCAGAAGCTTGACCTCAAGCCCGAAGATCATCTGCTGGAGATCGGCACCGGCTGGGGCAGCATGGCGATCTATGCCGCGCAGCACTACGGCTGCCGGGTGACCACCACCACCCTGTCCAAAGAACAGTTCGCCTATACCGAACAGCGCCTGATTGATCTGGGCCTGCAGGACCGGGTGACCCTGCTGCTGGAGGACTACCGCGACCTGAGCGGCGAGTACGACAAGCTGGTGTCCATCGAGATGATCGAAGCCGTGGGCCACCGCTTTTTGCCTACCTATTTCAAGCAATGCGCCAGCCTGCTCAAGCCCGACGGGCTGATGTTGCTGCAGGCGATTACCATCCGCGAACAACGCTACGAGCAGGCACGGCGCAATGTGGACTTTATCCAGCGCTATATATTTCCCGGCGGCGCGCTGCCTTCGGTACACAAGATGCTGGAAATCGTCGGCAGCGACACCGACATGAATCTGCTGCACATGGAAGATTTCGGTCTGCACTACGCCCGAACCCTGCGCCTGTGGCACGACAACTTCCGCCAGGCCCACGCCCAGTTGAAAGAACTCGGCTACGACGATTACTTCCTGCGCCTATGGGAATTCTACCTGTGCTACTGCG
The DNA here is from genome assembly GCF_000829415.1 of Pseudomonas sp. StFLB209. Lineage (NCBI taxonomy): Bacteria > Pseudomonadati > Pseudomonadota > Gammaproteobacteria > Pseudomonadales > Pseudomonadaceae > Pseudomonas > Pseudomonas sp. StFLB209. The sequence continues at coordinate 888,349 of NZ_AP014637.1, forward strand.
AGGGCGGCTTTATCGAACGAACCATCGGCACCGCACAACTGCTGCTGGCCAAGCCACAGGCACAACGCTCGCCACTGCTCGGCAAACTTGATGCGTGACAAGCTCATCAACGGGCTGCTGTTCCAGGCGGGCTGGTTCGCCTGTGTGCTGGGCTGGTTGTGGCTGGCGGCGCTGATTCTGGGCGTGCACATTCTGCGTCACGGGCAAATACGCCTGCTGCTCAGCGTAATGCTGTTCGGCACCTTGCTCGACAGCGCCCTGACCTGGCTTGGGGTGTTCGATTTCAGTACGGGCAGCCAATGGATACCGCTCTGGCTGATGCTGCTCTGGGCACTACTGGGCACGACCTTGAACCACTGCCTGGCCTGGACAGCAAAGCCGTGGTGGCTGGGGAGCTTGTTGGGTGCAGTGAGCGGGCCACTGTCGTATTACGCCGGGGCGCAACTGGCGGGGGTGGGGTTGCCGCTGGGGCTGTGGCCGAGCCTGTTGCTGCTGGCCGCAATCTGGGCGGTAGTGTTGCCGTTGCTACATGGGCTGGCGCGGCGTGTTCGCGGTTGAAGCGGTTCGCTGCCCGGCTGTTACGGGGTTGCGTGTAAACCCCGCAGGAGCGGCTTCAGCCGCGAAAGCTTTCGCAGCTGAAGCTGCTCTCCTACAGAACCGGGCAACGGGCGGTATCAGAACGGCAGCTTGTAATGCAGCGCGTAGCTTTCAATCCCGTCGTTCGGCTGTTTGAGGCCGGCGTTGGAGTAATGAGTGGCGCGGATGCCCACTTCATGACCACCGGCAAAACGCAGGCCGAAGCCGATGCGGTCTTCAAAGTTGAACGAACTGCCCAGCTTGTTACCTTCGATCTGGGTATTGGAGAAGCCCGCAATACCAATACCGGCCTCAATGTAAGGCTTGACGCTGTTGCCGGCGAATTCATACACAAACACTGGCGAGAACGACAGCGAGTGGTTGTCCTTGTATTTGTCACCGTCCCAGAACGTATAGGCCGCATCCCAGTAACCGGTCAGGCGGCCGACATCGCTTTGCAGCCAGCTCTTGTCCCAATCGAACTGCACGCCCAACCGATAGGTCATGGTCGACTCACCGGTATAACCCACGGAGAACTCCGCACCATCAGCCTGTGCAACGCAAACCTGCCCCATCATGGCAGCTGCAAACACAGCCACGCTAAAAAGTCGTTTCATCAGAAACATCCCTGAATAATCACGCCGTTATAGTTTTTTGAAGCTTGCAGACCGGTAAATAGAAATCTGTAACCAAACATTAGTTCAGTCGCGCCAACAGAATTTCACATTTTTTTTACAAGTTGAAGCTTTGCACACTGTCGGCGCTTTTCCATAGGGTAGGTAAGATTTTTCTGAAATTGTCCGAATCGCCACTGGTCCAGAACCGGGTTGGCCGAGCCGGCCCCTGCGCCGTCAGCTCACGCTGCTCCAGCAGGCGCTGCAACTGGCGGGCAACCGCAGCCCCGGTGTCGATCAGGCTGATGTGCGCTGGCAGCATCTGGCGCAGCAGCGGTTTGAGAAACGGGTAGTGGGTACAGCCCAGAATCAGAGTGTCACAACCTTGTCCCAGCAGCGGCTCGACATAGCGCTGCAGCAGCCGGGTAATGGCCGGGCCATGCAGCTCGCCGGTTTCGATCAGCTCCACCAGTCCGGGGCACGGCTGGGTCACGACCCGCACATCCCCGGCAAAGCGGTCGAGCAAGGCGGCGAATCGAGCACTCTGCAACGTACCGGTGGTCGCCAGCACCCCCACCACGCCACTGCGGGTCGCGGCGGCCGCCGGTTTGACGGCAGGCTCCATGGCCACCAGCGGCCAGTCCGGGTAGCGCTCACGCAGTTGCGCAGCAGCGGCGGCAGTGGCCGTGTTACACGCCAGCACCAGCGCCTTGGCGCCCTGGGCATGGAAAAAACCGGCGATGCTCATGCAGCGCTGGACAATGAACTCGGGGCTTTTCTCGCCGTAGGGCACATGCCCGGCATCGGCAAGGTAATACAACGACTCGGCCGGCAACAGGCGGCGGATCTCGGCCAGCACCGACAGGCCGCCAACCCCGGAGTCGAACACCGCCACCGGCGCTTGGCGAGCATGGCTCATCTGCACCTCAGTCATGAACCACACACGGCACAAGCCGGATCACGGCGCACTTTCAGCTCGCGAAAGCGCGTGCCCAGCGCGTCGATCAACAACAACCGGCCGACCATCGGCTCGCCAAAGCCGGCCAATAGTTTCAGCGCCTCAAGGGCTTGCAGGCTGCCGACCAGCCCCACCAGCGGGCCGATGACCCCGGCTTCGCTGCAGGTCAGTTCGGTATCGCTGCCGTGGCCGTACAGGCAGTGGTAACACGGACTCTCGGCACGGCGTGGGTCAAATACCGAAAGCTGCCCTTCCTGACGAATCGCCGCCCCGCTGACCAGCGGTTTGCCGGCGGCGACACAGGCGGCATTGACCGCCTCGCGGGTGGAGAAGTTGTCGCAGCAATCGAGTACCAGATCGACCCCGGCGATTACGGCCGCCAGCGAATCGGCATCCAGTGCCTGACGATGCGGCACCAGCGTGACCAGCGGATTGATCGCCGCCAGCCGGGTCATTGCCGAGTCAACCTTGAGCACCCCGACACTGTGGCTATCGTGAATGACCTGGCGTTGCAGATTGGTCAGGTCGACGCTGTCGAAGTCCGCCAGATGCAACTCGCCGACCCCTGCCGCCGCCAGATACAGCGCCACCGGCGAGCCCAGCCCGCCCAGGCCGACGATCAGTACACGGCTGGCCTTCAGGCGCAACTGCCCATCGATATCCACGTGTTGCAGGAGAATCTGCCGGCTGTAACGCAGCAGCTCTTGGTCACTCAGCACGGCAGGCATCCGAAGCTGATGCGCTCGTGATCACCCAGATCGCGGCGGGTCTGTACGCGCTGATAGCCATGCTCGACCAGCAACTCGCGCACCGCAGCGCCCTGGTCATAGCCGTGTTCAAGCATCAACCAGCCAGCGGGGTTCAGATGCTCCACGGCCTGGGCAATGATCACCCGGATGTCATCCAGGCCATCGCCACCGGAGGTCAGCGCGCTGCTGGGTTCAAAGCGCACGTCGCCCTGGCTCAGGTGCGGATCGGTATCGGCGATATAAGGTGGATTGCTGATGATCAAATCGAAACGCTCATCACCCAGCGCCTTGAACCAATGACTCTGCACAATCCTGGCATTGTCCAGGTGCAGGCGCTGGCGATTGCGCTCGGCCAGCGCCACCGCTTCCGGTACGCGGTCGACAGCGGTAACCCGCCAGTTGCGCTTTTCATTGGCCAGCGCCAGGGCGATCGCACCGCTGCCGGTGCCCAGATCGAGCACACTGGCCGACGCGAAGGGCGGGACCTGCTCCAGAGCGGCCTCCACCAGCATCTCGGTTTCAGGACGCGGAATCAGCGTATGCGGCGCCACCTCCAGATCCAGCTTCCAGAAGCCTTGCTGGCCCAGGATATAGGCCACCGGCTCACCGCTGCGGCGGCGCTCCAGGTAACCCGAGAACGCCTGGGCCGCCTCGCTGCTGACGATCCGCTCTGGCCAGGTGTGCAGAAAGCTGCGCGGTTTGCCCAGTGCCGCTGCCAGCAGCAACTCGGCGTCCAGACGCGCCGTCGGAGAATCGGGAAGTTCAGCACTTCTTAACAGGCTGGCGATGATGGTCATTTATTCACCCAGTGCCGCGAGTTGGTCTGCCTGGTATTCGGCAAGCAATGGTTCTATCACTGCATCGACTCCACCGGCCAAAACTTCATCCAGCGAATACAAGGTGAGATTGATCCGATGGTCGGTCACCCGGCCTTGCGGATAGTTGTAGGTGCGAATGCGCTCGGAACGGTCGCCTGAGCCGACCAGCAGCTTGCGCTCGGTGGCAATGGCGTTGGCCGCCGCACTGCTTTGCATGTCGTTGAGTTTGGCAGACAACCACGACATTGCCCGGGCGCGGTTCTTGTGTTGCGAACGCTCTTCCTGGCACTCGACCACGATACCGGTAGGCAAGTGGGTGATGCGGATCGCCGAATCGGTCTTGTTGACGTGCTGACCACCGGCCCCCGAAGCACGGTAGGTGTCGACGCGCAATTCTGCCGGGTTGATCTCGATGGCCTGCTGTTCATCAGGCTCGGCGAGCACTGCCACGGTGCAGGCCGAGGTGTGGATGCGACCCTGGGATTCGGTTTCCGGCACGCGCTGGACACGGTGCGCACCGGACTCGAACTTGAGCTTGCCATAGACACTGTCGCCCTCGACGCGGGCAATGATTTCTTTGTAGCCGCCGTGCTCGCCTTCGTTCTCGGACAAAACCTCGACCCGCCAGCCACGCCGCTCGGCGTAACGCGAATACATCCGGAACAGGTCGCCGGAAAAAATCGCCGCCTCGTCACCGCCGGTGCCGGCGCGAATTTCCAGAAACACGTTACGCCCGTCGTTAGGGTCTTTGGGCAGCAACATGCGTTGCAGTTGCTCTTCGAGCGCCTGCAATTGCAGCTTGCCTTCGCGCACCTCTTCGACGGCCATTTCACGCATGTCCGGGTCGCTGTCCTTGAGCAGCGCCTGGGCGCCGTCAAGATCAGCCAGCACCTTCAGACGCTGCTTATAGGTCTCGATGACCGGCTCCACTTCGGCGTACTCACGCGAATAGGCACGGAATTTGGTCTGGTCGCTGATGACTTCCGCGTCGCCGAGCAGCGCGGTCAGTTCCTCGAACCGGTCGTTGAGCACGTCCAGCTTATTGAGCAGTGAAGCTTTCATTGCGGGGATTTATCCGTCGAGCCCTCACCGAGGGCGAATAGTTCCTGGGCCATGGCCAGCGCATCGAGGCGGCCTTCGGCAGACAGCTTCTTGAGCTGCACACTTGGCGCATGCAGCAGCTTGTTGGTCAGGCCACGGGCCAGTTGCACAAGGATTTCCTCGGCATTACCGCCATTGGCCAGCAGGCGCTGGGCCTTGCTCAGTTCTTCATCGCGCAGGCGTTCGCTCTGCTGACGATAGGCCTTGAGCACATCGACCGCCGCCAGTTCGCGCAGCCGTGACATGAACTCTTCGGCACCGACCTCGACCAGCGCTTCGGCGGCCAGCGCGGCGCCCTGGCGTGACTTGAGGTTTTCCGCGACCACTTCGTGCAGGTCGTCGACGGTATACAGGTAGACGTCGTCCAGCTCACCGACCTGAGCCTCGATATCCCGTGGTACGGCGATATCGACCATGAAGATCGGCTTGTGCTTGCGCAGCTTCAGTGCACTTTCAACCGCGCCCTTGCCCAGAATCGGCAACTGACTGGCGGTGGAACTGATGACGATATCGCTGTTGACCAGTTCGGCCGGGATATCCGAAAGCAGCACCGCATGGGCGCCGAACTCGGCGGCCAGAATGCTGGCGCGCTCCAGGGTCCGGTTGGCGACCACGATACGTTTGACGCCCAGATCGCGCAGGTGGCGAGCAACCAGGGTGATGGTCTCGCCGGCGCCGATCAGCAACGCTTGGCTGCGTTGCAGGTCACTGAAGATCTGCTTGGCCAGGCTGACCGCAGCAAAGGCCACTGACACCGGGTTTTCACCAATGGCCGTGTCAGTACGCACCTGCTTGGCGGCGCTGAAGGTGGCCTGAAACAGCCGGCCGAGCAGCGGCCCCACCGTACCGGCCTCACGGGCCACGGCATAGGCGGATTTCATCTGGCCGAGAATCTGCGGCTCGCCCAGCACCAGCGAGTCGAGCCCGGAGGCGACGCGCATCATATGCCGTACGGCGGAATCATCCTGATGCACATAGGCACTCGCCTGTAACTCTTCGAGGCTAAGCTGGTGGTAACTGGCCAGCCAGCCCAGCACGGCGTCGGCGCTCAGGTGTTCATGGGCGATGTACAACTCGCTGCGGTTGCAGGTCGACAGGATTGCTGCTTCGCTGCTGTCAGTCAGGCGGCAGAGCTGTTGCAGGGCCTCAACCAACTGCTCAGGCGTAAATGCCACGCGCTCGCGCACGTCTACTGAGGCAGTCTTATGGTTGATACCAAGTGCAAGGAAGGCCATTCAGGGTCGCTGGTGGTGACGTGAAGCCAGCAATTGTCCTACTTAGCCAGGATTAGAACAACCACCGTAGATTATTGTCCCACTAGAAATCCGGCCAATTGCCCCTGAAATACCGGCACCGGCGGGGGCTCCGGTTTTTTAAAGCCGCTGTGGGTTTTGCCGACAGCCTTGTGTCATGATGGTCCAAACCGCAGGTAAGCCGCCTCTCTTATATATGAATAAATCCCCCGCGTTGTTCCTCGCCCTCGTCATGCTCGGCGGATGTCAGTCTTTGGCTCCGGTCGACACACCTTCGGCGCAGGCCCAGAAAGAACCGACCCCGGCACCGGCTGAAAAGCCGGTGGTGTACGGCTCGTTCACCCAGGAGACGATGTACAGCCTGCTGGTGGCCGAACTGGCTGGGCAACGCAATCGCTTCGATATTGCCCTGGACAACTACGTGTCCCAGGCGGCGACCACCCAAGATCCGGCCGTCTCCGAACGCGCTTTTCGTATCGCAGAATACGTCGGTGCCGATGACGCGGCGCTGGATACCGCACTGATCTGGGCGCGCAATAACCCGGAAAATCTCGAGTCGCAACGCGCAGCCGCCATTCAACTGGCCCGCGCCGGTCGTTACGACGACTCGATGCGTTATATGGAGCGGGTTCTGCAGGGGCAGGGCGACACGCATTTCGATTTCCTTGCGCTGGCGGCCGCCGAAACCGACTCCGACACTCGCAATGCACTGATCAAGAGCTTCGACCGGCTGCTGGCCAAATACCCCAACAATGGCCAACTGGTGTTCGGCAAGGCCCTGCTGCTGCAGCAGAACGGCGACTCTGAACAGTCGCTCAAGCTGCTTGAAGACAACCCGCCCAAAGACGGCGAGATTGCCCCGATCCTGTTGCGTACCCGCCTGCTGCAAAGCCTGGGGCGCGGCAAGGAAGGCTTATCGATCCTGGAAAAAAGCCTCAAGAAATACCCCGACGAGAAGCGCCTGCGCCTGACCTACGCGCGCATGCTGGTCGAACAGGACCGCATGACCGACGCCAAGGCGCAGTTCGCCAACCTGTTGCAGCAATACCCTGACGACGATGACCTGCGCCTGTCGCTGGCACTGGTGTGTCTGGAAGCCAAGGCCTGGGACGAAGCCGCCGGTTATCTCGAAGAACTGGTCGCCCGCGACGCCCATGTCGACACCGCGCACCTGAACCTGGGGCGTATCTTTGAAGAGCGTGACGACCCGCAAAGTGCCCTGGATGAATATGCGCAGGTAGGGCCGAGCCAGGAGTTTCTGCCGGCGCAGTTGCGCCAGGCCGATATCCTGATCAGCAATGGCAACGCTGCCGAGGCCTCGCGGCGCCTGAAAGAAGCGCGCGACAACCAGCCGGACTACGCCATCCAGCTGTACCTGATCGAGGCCGAGACCCAGACCGCCAACAATCATCCCGAGCGTGGCTGGCAGGTGCTCAACAGCGCACTGAAACAGTTCCCGGACGACATGAACCTGCTGTATACCCGAGCCATGCTCGCGGAAAAACGCGACAATCTGGCGCAGCTTGAAACCGACCTGCGGGCCATCCTCAAGCGCGACCCGGAAAACGCCATGGCGCTCAATGCGCTGGGCTACACCCTGGCCGATCGCACTACCCGCTATGAAGAAGCCAAGGCCCTGATCGAAAAAGCCCACATCATCAACCCTGATGACCCGGCCGTGCTCGACAGCCTCGGCTGGGTGAACTTCCGCCTCGGCAACCTCGAAGAAGCCGAGCGCCTGCTGCGCCTGGCACTGGAACGTTTCCCCGATCATGAAGTCGCCGCCCACCTGGGCGAAGTACTGTGGGCGCGTGGCAAAGAGCGCGAGGCGCGCCAGGTCTGGGCCAAAGCCTTTGAAGAGCAACCCGACAGCCCGGTTTTGCGCAGCACCGTGCAACGCCTGACCGGCTCCGAAAAACTCTGAACCCAAGGCTGAGGTGAACCTCGTAGGAGCGGCTTTAGCCGCGAAAGGCTTCGCAGCTAAAGCTGCTCCTACGAGGCCCCGTGTTTGCTACGCGACAGCGCGGCACCGGGGCGATAGACGAGTTCCTACCGTCGAATCAAGCTACATCACGGTTGGAACCGAACGCCGGCCAGTCGCTCCAGATCAATCTCATAACCCAGAGATGACTATGTTTTTACGCAATCTCATCGTATTTAGTTTCATCGCCCTGCTCGCCGGCTGCGCCGGTATTGGCTCGCGCGAAGCCCTGCAAGGCAAAGGCAACTCCCAGCAGTGGGGATTGCATAAACAACAGCTCAGCACCCTCGATGGCTGGCAGATCAACGGCAAGGTCGGCATTCGCGCGCCTAAAGATTCGGGCAGCGGCACGCTGTTCTGGCTGCAACGCCAGGATTACTACGATATCCGCCTGTCCGGCCCGCTGGGTCGCGGCGCGGCTCGTCTGACCGGCCGCCCTGGCAGCGTAGCCCTGGAAGTTGCCAACCAGGGGCGCTTCGAAGCGACCACCCCGGAAGGCCTGCTGGAGGAGCAACTGGGCTGGAAACTGCCAGTCTCGCATCTGGTCTGGTGGGTGCGCGGCCTGCCAGCACCGGAGACCAAGAGCCGCCTGACCCTGGATGACGACAGCCGACTGGCCAGCCTCGAACAAGACGGCTGGCAGGTCGAGTACCTCAGCTACATCGAGCAGAACGGCTTCTGGCTGCCCGAGCGGGTCAAGCTGCACGGCCAGGATCTGGACGTGACCCTGGTAATCAAAGACTGGCAACCACGCAAGCTGGGGCAGTAAACCAATGACTGACGCACCACTGTGGCTGCCCGCCCCGGCCAAGCTCAACCTGATGCTGCACATTCTCGGCCGCCGCGCCGACGGCTACCACCAGTTGCAGACCCTGTTTCAGTTCGTCGACTACGGTGACGAGCTGGGTTATGCACTGCGCGATGACGGCCAGATCATCCTCAACACCGAAATTCCCGGCGTGCCTCACGACAGCAATCTGATCGTGCGCGCCGCCCGCGCCCTGCAAGCGCAGTCCGGTTGCCCGCTGGGCATCGACATCTGGCTGGAGAAGCGCTTGCCCATGGGCGGCGGCATCGGCGGCGGCAGCTCCGACGCCGCCACCACCCTGCTCGCCTTGAACCACCTCTGGCAACTGGGCCTGGACCATGACGCGCTGGCAAAACTGGGCCTGAGCCTGGGCGCCGACGTGCCGGTGTTCGTCCGTGGTCACGCGGCATTTGCCGAAGGCGTGGGTGAAATCCTCACCCCCGTGGAACCCGACGAGCCCTGGTATCTGGTGGTTGTGCCACAAGTCTCTGTAAGTACAGTAGAAATATTTTCCGATCCATTGTTGACACGTGATTCCAAGCCCATTAAAGTGCGCCCCGTTCCCGAGGGAAACGGTCGAAATGACTGTCAGGCAGTGGTTGAAAGACGTTATCCAGAAGTACATAACGCCTTGAAATGGCTAGGTAAATACACCGAAGCCAAACTGACTGGAACTGGAGGTTGCGTGTTTGGGGCCTTCCCAAACAAAGCTGAAGCTGATAAAGTCTCGGCCCTTCTTTCAGATCCCCTTACAGGATTTGTAGCCAAAGGCAGCAACGTTTCGATGTTGCACCGCAAGCTACAGGGTCTTTAGAGGAACAGAGTGCCAGGCACTCGAGAGCACCACCACTACAGGGGCGTCGCCAAGCGGTAAGGCAGCAGGTTTTGATCCTGCCATGCGTTGGTTCGAATCCAGCCGCCCCTGCCATTTTCCTATCTCATCCAGGTTACTCACAGCCTCCAGGTACTGCGCGTGTCCAAGATGATGGTCTTTACGGGGAATGCCAACCCCGATCTGGCTCGGCGTGTTGTACGTCAGCTGCATATCCCTCTCGGTGACGTCTCTGTCGGTAAATTCTCCGACGGCGAGATCAGCACTGAGATCAATGAAAACGTTCGCGGTAAAGACGTCTTCATTATTCAGCCGACTTGCGCTCCGACCAACGATAACCTGATGGAACTCGTCGTGATGGCTGATGCCTTCCGCCGCTCCTCAGCATCGCGAATCACTGCTGTGATCCCCTACTTTGGTTATGCCCGCCAGGATCGCCGTCCGCGTTCCGCACGTGTGGCAATCAGTGCCAAGGTCGTCGCCGACATGCTCACCGTTGTGGGTATCGACCGCGTTCTGACCGTTGACCTGCATGCTGACCAGATCCAGGGCTTCTTCGATATTCCGGTAGATAACATCTACGGTTCGCCAGTTCTGGTGGACGATATCGAAGACCAGCGCTTCGAAAACCTGATGATCGTTTCCCCGGACATCGGCGGCGTCGTGCGTGCACGTGCTGTTGCCAAGTCGCTGGGTGTCGATCTCGGCATCATCGACAAACGCCGTGAGAAAGCCAATCACTCTGAAGTGATGCATATCATTGGCGACGTTGAAGGACGCACCTGCATCCTCGTCGACGACATGGTCGATACTGCCGGTACCCTGTGCCATGCAGCCAAAGCTCTGAAAGAGCACGGCGCGGCCAAGGTATTCGCCTACTGCACACACCCTGTGCTGTCGGGTCGGGCCATCGAAAACATTGAAAATTCCGTGCTCGACGAACTGGTGGTGACCAACACCATCCCGTTGTCTGCCGCAGCACAAGCCTGCAGCCGTATCCGTCAACTGGATATCGCGCCGGTGGTAGCTGAAGCGGTTCGCCGCATCAGCAATGAAGAATCGATCAGCGCGATGTTCCGCTAAGAGCCAACAGCTTTCAGCGTGCATCTCGTCGACGAAAAGCGCCCCGCCCTGGTCATCTGGCCAAGGCGGGGCTTTTTTGCCCATATCGCCTGACGCTGGTCGCAAACGTCAGGATGATTGGCTACTTTGGAGATCCAAAATGACTGATTTCAATCTGAATGCTGAAGCGCGTTCCGACCTGGGGAAAGGTGCGAGCCGCCGCCTGCGTCGTATCGCCAGCCTGGTTCCAGCTGTTGTCTACGGTGGCGACAAAGCCCCTGAGTCGATCAGCATCCTGGCTAAAGAACTGGCCAAACTGCTGGAAAACGAAGCGTCCTACGCTCACGTTATCGCCCTGAACGTTGGCGGCCAGAAACAAGACGTGGTCATCAAGGCCCTGCAACGTCACCCAGCCAAGGGTCACGTACTGCACGCTGACTTCGTTCGCGTTGTAGCTGGTCAAAAACTGACCGCTAAAGTACCGGTTCACTTCATCAACGAAGAAGCTCCGATCAAGAAAGGCGGCGAAATCTCGCACACTACCACTGAGCTGGAAGTGAGCGTTCTGCCGAAAGACCTGCCTGAGTTCATCGAAGTTGACCTGGGTAACGCCGAAATCGGCACCACTATCCACCTGTCCGACCTCAAAGCACCTAAAGGCGTTGAGTTCGTAGCACTGGCACACGGCACCGACCTGGCTATCGCCAACGTCCACGCGCCACGTGTAGCTGCTGAAGAAGAACCTGCTGCCGAGTAATTTCATTAGGGTGCCTCTAAAAACGTCGGCGAAGCAGCCAGTTTTAAGAGCTACCCGTTACCCGGTAACGCGCAGTTGTTCAGATAGCATCGTGATAAAACAGCGTTTACACCGGTAAATGAGCCCGTTTTGTCCACAGCCGC